>NZ_FNAZ01000022.1:0-15085 GCF_900102125.1 Paenibacillus sp. cl6col | reverse complement strand
TCCCAGTACGCCAACTGACGGTTCATCACGTCTTCGCTCAGCCAGTTCCGCTGCCAATGCGCGTAGTCGGCATATTGCAAAGATAGCGGTGCCAACTCCGCTGGCTGCCCTCCCGCAAACGCCTCATACAGCGCGAGCCATTCCCGTACAAAAATGTCCAGCGACCATCCGTCAAATATAATATGGTGCAGCGTGCACAGCAGCACCCAATCGTTCTCGCCCATCGCGATGGCCTGTGCACGGATTAACGGCCCCTCAGCCAGTTGGAACGGCTTATCTGCCTCCGCTTGCATGAGCGACTTCATCTCGCGCTCCCTGTCCTCGCTTGCCAGATGGCGAAGATCCGTCACAGGCAGACGCTCAGGCTGGTGTTCGCGAATAATCTGCACCGGCTCGCCGTTCGCCTCGCCAATGACAGTACGCAGCACTTCATGACGCTGGATCAGCGCATCGTAGGCTTGTTCCAACGCATCCAGCTTCCAGACTCCCTGCAACCGCCATGCGCATGGAATATTGTACAGCGGACTGTTCGGTTCCAGTTGATCGAGGAACCAGAGCCGCTGCTGGGCATACGATACCGGCATATACACGCCTCGTTCCACCGCTTGAATCGGCGGACGCTTCTCCCCTTCTCCACCTTGTGCTAACAGCGTTAATCGGCGGGATAAGCTCTCGATCGTCGGGTATTGGAACAGGTCGCGCACTGCCACCTCCACGCCGAACACCTCGCGCAGACGCGAAACTGCCTGCGTCGCCAGCAGCGAGTGGCCTCCCAAATCAAAGAAGGAATCATAGCTACCGATCCTCTCCACACCAAGCAGCTGGCTCCATACCGCCGCAACGAGCTCCTCCGCTGGCGTTTGTGGCGCTGCATAGCCCTCTTGATTCCACGACGACACTGTCGGAATCGGCAGTGCCCTCGTATCGATCTTCCCGTTCGGCGTTAACGGCAAACTGTCCAGTTGCACAAAATACGTCGGCACCATATAGCTTGGCAATCGCTCGCTCAAGTATGTCCGCCATTCCTGTGCGCTGCCTTCTCCGACCAGATACGCCGCCAGCTGCTTTTCCCCGGGCCTGTCTTCCCGCACGACGACGGACGCCTGCCGCAGAGTCGGATGCTGGCTGAGCATCGTCTCTATCTCACCGACTTCGATCCGGAATCCTCTGATTTTCACCTGTTTGTCCATCCGCCCTAAATAAACCAGATTCCCATCGGGCATCCACTTCACCCAATCCCCTGTCCGGTACATGCGCTCTCCCACAACGAACGGATTGGATACGAATTTGTCTGCTGTCATGTCAGGCAGGTTCAAATACCCGCGTGCCACGCCGTCTCCGCCCAGACAAAGCTCCCCCGGCACGCCGACAGGATTCAAGTGATTGTGCTGATTGACCACATACGCCGTCGAGTTGCCTATCGGTTTACCGATAGGGATCTGTTCCTCATACGCACGATCACGGTCAATCAAGAAACACGTGGAGAACGTCGTATTCTCGGTCGGCCCGTACCCGTTCCACAGCGACAATTTAGGAGAAGAACGCAGCACCTGATTGACATGAACCGGCGACAACGCGTCCCCGCCGATGATGAGATGCTGAAGACCTGCGAACAGGGCAGCGTCTTTTTGAACAAGCTGGTTGAACAATGGAGATGTCAGCCACATCGTCGTCAACTTATGACGATGTACAAACGCCGCCAGCGCGGGCGCATCCAGCAACGTTTCCCTTGGGATCGGATACAGCGATCCTCCGTTTAGCAGCGCGCCGAACACTTCAAACGTGCTGGCATCGAACCCGATCGCACCGGTTTGAGCCATTCTATCTTCGGCGCTGAAAGGGATGTAGCCCGCTTGTTTCACCAGACGAACCACGTTCCGCTGCTCCACAACGACGCCTTTCGGGTTTCCGGTAGATCCTGACGTATACATGACGTAAGCTGCGTTTTGCGGTGTCGTCATGACCGGCGGATTCCAATCGCTCTCCTGCGACAGCATCTCCTGATCGGCTGCGCTATCCAGACAGATGCGCATGATAGGCTCCGGCACCCATCCGCTTGCCTCGTTCAGGGTTACCATTAACTCAATCCCCGCATCGTGGGCCATGTAAGTCAGACGCTGCTGCGGATACGACGGATCCATCGGCACATACGCGCCCCCGGCTTTCAGGATCCCCAGGATCCCGACGATCAGATCCGCCGAGCGTTCCATGCAGATTCCAACCAGCGTCTCCGGCTTCACGCCTTTCTTCCGCAAACAGTGCGCCAGTTGGTTCGCCCGCGCATTCAGTTCCCCATACGTAAGCTTGCGGTCTCCGTCAACAACAGCCACCGCTTCCGGCCTTACCTCCGCCTGCTCCTCGAACAGCTCCTGAATCACCTGATCCCGTGGATACGCCGTCTCCGTCCGATTCCATATCTCCAGTTGCTGCTTCGTTTCTGCTTCACTGATCAACTGCATCTGGCCTATTGCTCGCTCCGGATGCTCCGCCACTTCATGCAGCCATCGCTCGAAGTGTGCCGCCATCCGCTCGATGGTTGACGCGTCGAACAAGTCCGTGCTGTATTCGAAGCTGATGCGCATCCCCTCTTCGGCTTCTTGCACTCCGAGCGTCAAGTCAAACTTCGAGACCGACATAAAGCTGCTTATCGTATCCATCCGGCGTTCCGAGTCCATCGGCAGCTCGCTCGGACGGCTTTGCAGCGTAAACATCGTCTGAAACAATGGCGCATAGCTCGCCGACCGCTCCGGCTGCAGTGCCGCCACGATCTTCTCAAACGGGATGTCCTGATGCTCCTGCGCTTTCCATGCTTTCCCGCGCACTTGCGACACTAACTCCCGGAAGCTTGGATTGGCTGACACATTCACACGGTACACAAGGGTGTTGACAAAAAATCCGATCATCCCCTCGATTTCCCCGTAATGCCGGTTCGCAATCGGACTGCCGACGGCGATATCCGTCTGTCCCGTATAGCGGGAGAGGAAACCTTGATAGGCGGCGAGCAGCGTCATGAATAACGTCGCTCCCTCTTGGCGGCTGAGCGCTTTTAGCTTGACGAGCAAATCGGCTGGAAGCTCCGCTTCATACCGCTCTCCCCGGTAGCTTTGCTGCGCTGGGCGCGGACGATCCGTCGGCAGCTGCAGCACTGGCAGTTCCCCGCCCAGCTCTTCCTCCCAGTACGCCAACTGACGGTTCATCACGTCTTCGCTCAGCCAGTTCCGCTGCCAATGCGCGTAGTCGGCATATTGCAACGATAGCGGTGCCAATTCCGCTGGCTGCCCTCCTGCAAACGCCTCATATAGTGCGAGCCATTCCCGTACGAAAATGTCCAGCGACCATCCGTCAAATATGATATGGTGCAGCGTGCACAGCAGCACCCAATCGTTCTCGCCCATCACGATGGCCTGCGCCCGGATTAACGGTCCCTCGGCCAATTGGAACGGCTTGTCTGCCTCCGCTTGCATATGCGATTTCAGCTCGCGCTCCCTGTCCTCGCTTGCCAGATGGCGAAGATCCGTCACAGGCAGACGCTCAGGCTGATGTCCGCGAATGATCTGCACCGGTTCGCCGTTCGCCTCGCCAATGACGGTGCGCAGCGCTTCATGACGCTGAATCAGCGCATCGTAGGCCTGTTCCAACGCGTCCAGCTTCCAGGCTCCCTGTAACCGCCATGCGCATGGAATATTGTACAGCGGACTGTTCGGTTCCAGTTGATCGAGGAACCAGAGCCGCTGCTGGGCATACGATGCCGGCATATACACGCCTCGTTCCACCGCTTGAATCGGCGGTCGCTTCGCCCCTTCTCCCCCTTGCGCTAACAGCGTTAATCGACGGGATAAGCTTTCGATCGTCGGGTGTTGGAACAGGTCGCGCACCGCCACCTCCACGCCGAACACCTCGCGCAGACGCGAAACCGCTTGCGTCGCCAGCAGCGAGTGGCCTCCCAAATCAAAGAAGGAATCATAGATACCGATCCTTTCCACGCCAAGCAGCTGGCTCCATACCGCCGCAACAAGCTCCTCCGCTGGCGTTTGCGGTGCCGCATAGTCCTCGTGACTCCACGACGACACTGTCGGAATCGGCAGCGCCCTCGTATCGATTTTCCCGTTCGGCGTTATCGGTAAACTATCAAGTTGCACAAAAAACGTTGGCACCATATAGCTTGGCAATCGCTCGCTCAGGTAGGCCCGCCATTCCTGCACGCTGCCTTCTCCGACCAGATACGCCGCCAGTTGCTTTTCCCCGGGCCTGTCTTCCCGCACGACGACGGTCGCCTGCCGCAGAGTCGGATGTTGGTTGAGAATCGCCTCAATCTCACCAACTTCGATCCGGAATCCTCTGATTTTCACCTGTTTGTCCATCCGCCCTAAATAAACCAGATTCCCATCGGGCATCCACTTCACCCAATCCCCTGTCCGGTACATGCGCTCACCCGCAACGAACGGATTGGACACGAATTTGTCCGCTGTCAGGTCAGGCTGGTTCAAATACCCGCGCGCAACGCCGTCTCCGCCCAGACAAAGCTCCCCCGGCACGCCGACAGGATTTAAGTGATTGTGCTGATTGACCACATACGCCGTTGAGTTGCCGATCGGTTTACCGATAGGGATCTGTTCCTCATACGCACGGTCAATCAAGAAACACGTGGAGAACGTCGTATTCTCGGTCGGACCGTACCCGTTCCACAGCGACAATTCTGGAGAAGCACGCAGCACCTGATTGACATGAACCGGCGACAACGCATCCCCGCCGATGATGAGATGCTGAAGACCCGCGAACATAGCAGCGTCTTTTTGAACGAGCTGGTTGAACAATGGAGATGTCAACCACATCGTCGTCAACTGATGACGATGTACAAACGCCGCTAGCGCAGGCGCATCCAGCAACGTTTCCCTTGGGATAGGATACAGCGATCCTCCGTTCAGCAGCGCGCCGAACACTTCAAACGTGCTGGCATCGAACCCGATCGCACCGGTTTGAGCCATTCTATCTTCGGCGCTGAAAGGGATGTAGCCCGCTTGTTTTACCAGACGAACCACGTTCCGCTGTTCTACAACGACGCCTTTCGGGTTTCCGGTAGATCCTGACGTATACATGACGTAAGCTGCGTTTTGCGGTGTCGTCATGATCGGCGGATTCCGATCGCACTCCTGTGACAGCATCTTCTGATCGGCAGCGCTGTCCAGAGAGATGCGCGTGATAGGCTCTTGCACCCATCCGCTTGCCTCGCTCTGGGTCACCAGAAACTCAATTCCTGCATCGTGGGCCATGTAAGTCAGACGCTGCTGCGGATACGACGGATCCATCGGCACATACGCGCCCCCAACTTTCAGGATCCCCATGATCCCGACGATCAGATCCGCCGAGCGTTCCATGCAGATTCCAACCAGCGTCTCCGGCTTCACACCTTTCTTTCGCAAACAGTGTGCCAGTTGGTTAGCCCGCGCATTCAGTTCCCCATACGTCAGCTGGCGCTCTTCGTCAACGACAGCCACCGCTTCCGGCCGTGCCGCTGCCTGTTCCTCGAACAGCTCCTGAATCACCTGATCCCGTGGATACGCCGTCTTCGTCCGGTTCCATGCCACCAGTTGCTGCTGCTCCTCATCCTGAGATAAAAGACGAATGTCAGCCATTCTTTCTTCAGCATTATCCAGAACCGTTTGAATAAAATGATCAAAATGACGAATCCATCTTTGAATTGAATCTTCATGAAAAATATCTTTATTATATTCAAAATTCGCTGCAAACGTTCCATTACTTTCCTGTTCAACAAATAAAGTCAGATCGAATTTGGAGACCTTCTTATCCAAAGGAAACGGAGCGAGCTTTAGCCCGTGCAAATCGAAAACATTTGTAGCATTGCCTAGAAAAATAGCCGCATCTTGCTTGCAAGCTTTTTGCAATACAAACCCCGCTTGGAAAACCGCTGGAATACTCATATCACGCTGAAGACTGTTTTCGCTAACCATAAGCGAGAAGGGATAATCCTGATGATTGGTACAATCCGTTAATTCTTCTTGTACTTGCAGAAGCAATTGTTTAAAAGAGTCATTTTCACTAAAACGCATCCGAATTGGAAGTAAATTCACAAAGTAACCACAAGAATGATGGAAATTTCGATTCTTTCTACCGTATCTGGGCGTTCCAACGATAATTTCGTTTTGCCCCGATAACCGATGTAAAAAAGCAGAGTAGAGAGCTAATAACACGCGATTCAAAGACTTGTCTACTTTGTTGCAAAATGCAGACAGCTTCTCGCTCGTTTTTGCCTCCAAGGCAAAAGGCGCCAGTCCTCCGGCAAAAGCAGGAACAGGCGGACGCTTCTTATCAGTTGGCAGTTCCAGCACAGGAAGTTCGCCTGATAGTTTATGTTTCCAGAACTGCGCTGATGTTTGCCCAGCTTCGCTCTGTAACAGGCTTTCCTGCCAACTGACAAAATCCGAATACGAGAACTCCACGCATTGCAGTTGGGTATTCTCTTGCAGATCTCCGTTATATAAACGTTTATACAATAAACCAAACTCATCTAATATCAGAGATAAAGACCAGCCGTCAAAAACAATATGATGGAGTACGATGTACAGCACATAATGTTCCTCGCTAAAACACAGCAACCTGACTTTAAACAATGGCCCATTGCTCAGGTCAAAACTCTCCTGAGACTCTGCCAACAGGTACTGGTTAACTGCCGACTCTCCCCAGTCCCCTACTGCGATTGACTTGAAATCGAGAACTGGTTCGCTATACACTTTTTGCACAGGCTCTTCTTCCATTATAAAGACAGTTCGGTAACATTCATGACGTTTTACGAATTCAATAAAAGCATTTTGTACAGTTTCTATATCCAGCTTTGAATAAATATGCCACGCAAACGATTCATTGTAGCAAGTGTTGTTTGGAAACATCGAATCATGCGATAAAAGCGGGATTTGTCCCTTTGACAACGGAATTGTTTTGATAAATGTTTTACTTGACAAGTAAACCATCCCTTTCCGAATATGATTTTTTACGTGTTCACTTACTCTGTTTCCTCACATACAGTACAGTTATTGAATTCATAATCAATGACGCTCTATTCAAGACGGAAGTCATCACTTCCTTCCCTTCAATTTGCTGGCACCTTGTCGCCCGAATCGTGGCGACAAATGGTACCTTTTGTAATTATATAAAGGAATTATTAAGAATCATGTCGAAATCCGTTAATTTTTTGTAACACAATACGAATTGTTGTTTTTTTGACATAATTGTAAAGTTTATGATCAATACCCAAAATGTGCATTGACCAATCCAAAATATGAGTTATGAACAGCTTCATTCCAGAAAAACGAAAGTAACACAAAGAAAGCCCGTACCTTAAAGGCACGAGCCGCCGACATTTATGTTCAAGCTTAACGATATTTAATCTTCAAATCACCGACACAGGTTAATGTACGTATCTGCTTGATGAAGGCTTCTACGAAACATCTGCTAGAGATCAAGGGCCGCATTGCCCGCATGCGAATATTGTGTTAGGCGATTGATCTGCCATCCACTTGCAAACCTCATGTTCGTAATGAAGAGCTCTTGGGGGACAATGGTATTAAACATTAACCATCCTCTTAAGCAGAGCTTTCGATTGTATGATCAAAAACATGATGGGAGTTTTCTGCCCTATTATTGCTTCATTTCTGAGAATAATAAACCGTTCGATGCAATCCTCCAGCCTGCGTTTTGTACATATTCATATTCTACTTTTGATGTATTGACGTCTCTTTCTCCGTCCAAGCCTACATACATATCGAGAATTGCTTTTGTTCTGTTCGCATTCTGTTCGATGGTAACTTTGCGTATAGAATCCTTTGATTTTTGGGAGTAACCTCCGTCGAATAGTTCTGCCAGAACTCCGTTTTTATCATGTTGTATACGGAAATTTCCCATGATTTCTTCAATATACTTCGGAGTGTAAAATGGATCCAGCTTGTTTCTAATGTCCGCTTCAGTTGTCGCATCACAAATATAAGTAAAGTAGTGATCTTCTGATTGAAAGCTATCACACCTGGGATCTAACGCTTTATTACGATCCATCTGGCCAAATACAACAATCGTCGATAACTGGTTTTCGCCTTCTATGGCCAATCGAATCGCTTCTTCTTTCGTTAATTCTTGCTCGACATTTGTCGTACAGCCAACCAGCAGAAAAAGCATAGATAACAACAATATCTCTAATTTTACTATTTTCAATTTGAATCGTCCCTTTTCATTGGCTTGAACATTTTATGTATTTGCTAGTCAATGCTCTCGATGACAGGTGTAAATACGTCGCAACCCAGCTTTAGATAGCTGGTATCTTAGGCTGGGCCGCGTGTTGTCTGTTTAAAACAAATCTATTTCCCTTATAGTGACTCTGCTGCAAATTGATAAAAAGCCTCTGCATCCTCTCGAGTGGCAAATCCAGCCTGTGCCATCTTGTCGCTGCCTCCTCCTTTGCCGCGATAATCAGCCAAATGCTGTTTGAAGAAGGCACCGCAGGCAAGACCATCCTCTCCTCCTCGGGCGAGCAGTACCTTATGATCAGAGTTGGACATGAAAAGCACGATAACGTCACCTTGTTCGGTGAGCTTAGCAGCCAAGTTCTGCATGTCCTTCAGCATCTTATCCGTGAATACATGCTTAACTAAGCTTCCCTGACGGTCTGCCAACAGCTTCTCAGCCAGATAAGCATCATTCTCAGCCTTCACCGCATTCAATTCAGCTTGCAGCTGTTTCTGCTCCTGATCCCATTTTTCAATCCGATCCAAGATCTCTTCCTTTCCCGTATTGAATCGGGCCGCTAGACTGCCGAGAATCTCCACACCGGCATTAAATTCGTTCAACGCACGGTATCCACACTTAAAATAGATACGCATATGCCCCTTCTGCTTCTCAGCTCTCAACAGCTTGATCATTCCAATCTCACCTGTTGCTGAGACGTGTGTGCCGCCACAAGCGTTATATTCGATACCTTCGATTTCAACGATTCGAATATGATCGGTTACTTTCGGCTGCTTCACTAGTGGCAGCTCGGCCGCTTTCTCCTGAGTCACAACATAATTCGTTACCTTGCGATTCAGGTAAATCTGATCATTAACCTCCAGTTCCAACATCATAAGCTGATCCTTCGGCAAATCAGGTCGGGCAACATCAATCGTGGCATAATCCTCACCTAGGTGGAAGCTGAGCGTCTCCGCCTGGCATGCTTCCAGACACATAGCTGACAGCAGATGCTGGCCGCTATGTTGCTGCATATGGTCGAACCTTCTATCCCAATTCAATCGGCAGTCGACCTCCTCCACCTCAGGATTACTCTCGACTTTGTGCAGAATTTCCCCTTCCTCGAGAACGACATCAAGAACCGGAATTTTATTGATCCACCCCAGATCACTGGGCTGTCCCCCGCCGTGTGGATAAAAGGCTGTCTCATTTAATACCAGATAAGTTCCATCCTCCCGCTCCACTCTGCGAGTGATTTGAGTCTTCCACTCCCGGATATAGGCGGATTCATAATATAGCTTCTTCGTCATCTTCATGTCCTCACTGTTCCTAGATTACATTTACTTTACTATAAAAGAGCTCTATATTCCTCTGGTATTAACTGAAGTCTTTGCTGAATTGTTAGTAATATACGATACGATTCTAAATCTCGGGTTTCAAGACCGAATCTAGAATCATCCATAATGACCGGCTTATCAAATTCAATAACTTCTACAACTTCCCCAGTATAAATCTCTTCTTTATATTGCTTATATGTAAACTTCTCTTCTTGCTTCACTCTTTCGATATGCGTATGTTTTCCGTCCATGAAGGAACATTCAAATCGTGTACTTATATACTCAGCGTCAGCATCTTTTCGATGCTTAAACACGATAATATCCTCACATACAAGATTGAAAAACATGATATAACCAATGTCCGTCCCTGTAAAAACAACTACACTGTCCTCAAAACAATCATAAAAAAATTTCCCTGACGACCAAATACCTAAAGTGTCCATGCTGCATTCATCCTTCAAATGATTGATTATTCAACATGATTCCTCATTCTGAAGAATCTTTCTATATACAACACCATGAATATGTACAAGCTTTTTTTGCTTTTCTAATGCTTCAAATAAATTCAACATATCACCAAATGGATCTTCGAAATACGAAGCTAAGTGTTTAAGAATTATTATATTTTCTGAATTTGCTTTCAAAATTCATATTTAGCAGATCGATCCATGTAATTGATTTTATACGTTTTCAATCCTTTATTCGTTCTCCTTACTAGATCTAGTCTCTCATACATCTTATAATACACTTCTCCATAGTTCAGTCCTTCGGGTAATGATTTTATCAATCGTATTTCAGCGATCTCTGATTCCGGTAATTCATCTATTTCCTCTACCTCTGCATAAAATGCCATCCCATAACTATCATGGAACGCATATATGCCTAATGGTGATAATTCGAATATTATGGAGCCTGTTTCCTCATACAATTCTCTGCTTGCTGTTTCTATAATAAATTCTCCTTCTTCTCTTCTTCCTCCTGGAAGCTCCCAAACTTCTCGATTCCTATTTCTTATTATAATTAGTTCATTTTTATATTTTGCTATCATAACAACAAACGTAATCTTGTCATGTAAAATGTCATCTAGCTCGTACCATAGAAAATCCAAAGGATTGTCATCCCCTCTTCTTTTAAGATTCTGAATACAAGAACGATTCAAAAATGACTCAAAATGCCAACCACTTGAATCTCCTGAAATGTATATGTTTTATTTCAGTCCCAAACCGATGGTACATGTATAATATCCAATTTCATTTTCACTTTATCTCCCTTCATGCTTCAGATAATTTTCGTCTAATGTTTTTATATACACGAAATGACCCAGCCTTAGATAGCTCTTATCTCAGGCTAAGTCATCATTCCATCCACGATTATACAGCTTACAATCAAAGGGCGATAGCCTTGATCGTGTTATTCTCCATTTACCGCGATCATCTGCACCACCGGTCGGCCGTCACCCTTCAGTTCGATGTTACCAGCGAGTAGTTGTGAAGAGCCGTCCCCGTCTAGAAATATGGCCTCATTCAACTCCCCAGCGGCAATACTTCCCTTAATCGCAGTACGAAATTTTTCTGCCGTACATTTGGTAGAAGTAACAACCAGGTATAATTCCCCATAATTATCATAGACCATACCACTGCGAAGGCGCTCGTCATCGGGAAACGGCAACCCTTCTTCTTGAACCGCAATTCTGTACCAGTTGCTATCGTCCTTTATATTCATACTGATTCCACCCTGAGCCCAGAACTTCGCAGCATCTGTGATATGCAGATCATCGACGCTTGCAGCTCGTTGCACGTCGACTATTTTTGTGACCCGATCATAAACGATGGTTCCCCGAGCATATTTGACATTAAACCAGCCTGATCCGTATTCTTTCGGACTTCCGCTTACGGGCATACCATCCACAACCGCGATACTTAACAACAGATTTCCCCAAAAGAATCCACCATTTATCCCATTGGTTCCCGATCTCACGACGTTGTCGTTTATGCTATAAAGCGAAATACGACTCGGCTCCGTCTTCAGCACATGAAGAACAACACCGTTTTCAGCAGTTATTTGAAAGTAGTTCACTTCTTTTGGATGATCGCCTTTACTTAAGTGCCATATCGTAACGACCTCAAAAATTAGATATAAAGCGCATAAATAAAATGGAAAGGAACGTCTTATAACAGCGAATCTTTCATTCGTAATTCCTTTCATAACCGCTCGTCCCCTTATTCGTTACTTGCTAATAGATTTGACGTTCTTGGAAAATTTCGCTGCGTAGATGGTGTTATAAGTGGTTGGAGACTTCCATAATTATACATCTGACATTCAAGGAAAAATAGTCTTCTCTATACTTAAATATGGTGTTAGATGAGGCAATGACTCTCTTCGATTTACTATCGATTCCTGTAATCGCTAACATTCAAAAAAGGGAAACACAGCTATGTACTTATTAAATTTACCTTCCCATTCGTTCCAATCACCTGATCTCAGAGTCCCTGCAATCTGCAGCCCTGATGGTTCTACTGATGCCCATAGAAAGAAGTCAGATTTACCTTCTTCACCAAACCAACATGGTTGACCAATATGATTTATAATTATTTGAGATGGGAGCGAAGAATAAATTGCAGCCAATCTATCCCATGAATCGTTAGTGAATTTCTCAAAATCCAAACAATATACACGATCAATATTAATAATTGGTTCGTCCTTAATCTCGGAATTATCGTAAAAACAAATTATCAATTTTGTCTCTCCTTATATACACTCGTAAAGATTAACTCGTTACTGTAATAAAAGCCTGATAAAAACCATATCCGCAATTTTAGCGACCAACCTTTCTTTGAGTAAGCAAACCTTTCTCCCGTAGGTAGGAAAACAGGTTGAACTGTAAATCAACGACTTTTCGAAGTACTATCAATCCATTACCTTACAAGGGTAAGTCCATACGGTAATTCTCGATCATGAATCCAGGCTTCAACAAGCTTGTTAAATAACTCAGGTTGGGCAAGAGATACTCCATGACCAACATTAGGTATGATAACGCCTTTACAATGGATTGTGTTATCTACGATGTCTAATAAGGATTTCCTCATCATTTTCTTCTCTTTTTCCCCAACCGTAATTAAATTCTTTGATGTAGACTTGCTGAAATCTGTTGGTATACGAAAAGACATGTTTTCTTCTAAAATCTGAATAAGAAGGTTCATATCCATGTTACTGGTTTCTTTGTAATAGGTTTCAAACATTTCCTCACCAATGTATAACTGTTTGGCTTGAAGCTTCGAAAAAGTTCGATTTTTTGTTAGCCCATAAGTTAATCGGATGGCAGGTGGAATCATTTTATTTACAAATGGAGCTGGTCTAACAAGTGCACTATTTATAATTGAATAATCTACTATATCTGGGTTCATACTTAGTATTTTTATAGCAACTTGCGCACCTAAAGAGAACCCGATTAAAATAACCTTTTTACCCTGTGCTTTAGTTAGAATCAAATTTAATATTTCTTCAGCACACTTGTGAATTGAGAAGTCTGTGCAAGGACTCTTCCCATGTCCAGGTAAGTCTGGAACTAAGCAATGATAATCAGTAAAGTATTCAATTTGCTTCGCCCACATCCAACCACTCACTCCTCCCCCATGTAAGAAAACAATGAGAGAAGCTTCTGTATTTCCCGACTCTGTGTAATGTAGCTTCAATGGATTCCACCCTTTACTGTTTCACTTGATCTTACTTGACTTGTTTTCCAATGATTTCAGTTCATGTTCTTGTTTATGGATTTATCCAGATTTCATCTTATGTAGGGTCAGCGACCGTCGGCGTCACGTTTAGATTCCGTAGGGTTGACTCCCTGTTTCCGCTTCTCCACCGAATTCTTCTCGGGGAACAGAGCCGGGAGCTCGATGCGTAAATGTGTTGCAAGATGATGTTATTGTATGCGTCGAATTGCCTATCAGATATTATGTTAAATAAATCGGTTTGTAAATCTTAAAGGTATCAAGATCAATCACTATATCTATTCTTCTATCATTGATTTTTTCAATTTCTTTCATTCCATATTCTTTACACAAATATTCATAGATCCCTTCCGGTCTTTCACCTCGAACAGTAATTTGACCAAACACTCTTTCAAGTTCACTTATTTCTAAATCAGAATTAGACAATAAGTACTTATGTAAAAAGTAACCGTCTAGTTCGATTATCAACTCAATTACTCCCTCTCTTTTCCGAACTCACTCTTTTCCCCGATTCGTATACGTTCTGGGATTGAGAACCCGAGAGACCTAAGCCGTGTCACTTTGGATCAAAAGGAATTAACCTTGCAGGCTTATAAGCTGAGTACGGGGTTCCGTCACCAACCACTAGTTCCTTTGCAGGTATTTCACATAATGTTCTTGTATCTATCTCCGAATCCGAGAGCCTTAAGGAGCTAGGCGTGGGATCCCGCGCTTATAAATCTTATCTAAAGATTTGTAATCTTCTTTACTAAAAGTCATTCCTGGAACGTTATCTAGCCATTCAATTCCTGTTTCAAAGAATTTATATTTATTAATTACTTCCATAGGATTATTCTTATCTATTCCAATCCGGTTCCAGTTTATCTGATCATTTGTCGTTTCCACCTCTGCAACAATGACAGTACATGACAAATCGCAATCATCCGGACACATTAGTATCGGTAATATCTTAATAACATCCTTCGAATCATATATATGCTCTATTACTTTCGATTCCTCATCAAAACTTATCCAATCAACGATTGTTGGAATCAAACCTACAATCATATCATCAGGATAAAATTCATTTAATATGTCATCCAGAGGCTGCTCATCAATTAGTATTATTGGATGAGCAATTTTTACATACTTGCTTTTCCGATTCTCAACCGATAGTTTGTTTATTATGTCTTCCATCCCCTTAGGATTACACACATTTATTTTATTCAGGTATTGCGCATCACGCTTCTATTAGCGACTCCCCTTAGAGACTTAAGGAGGTTAAGTGAAAAGGTTAGACAAAACGGAGTAATGTGCAGTCCGTAATTACTTTGAGTTGCACAACATTGATCTTTTACACTTTTTGTTGTTCTTCCATCCATTCTTCAAGTGCCACTTTAATTAAAAATCGATCTTTTGAAGAGATGCTTTTAATTTGATTCCATTGTCCATCAACAAGTTGCAAACTCATAAGCCCCTTAATGATCTTGGACACTAAGAGTGTATATGAATTACACTAATAGTTGACAGGGGATGATGAAATGAAACGAACGAAACATTCAACAAACTTCAAATTACAATTGGTGAAAGAAGCACTGGAGACTGGAAATAAAGCGGCAGTTGCTCGCCGCTATGAAATAGCAACGAATATGCTCCATCGTTGGATTAATGAATATCGCGATGGCAAATTCGGTGATGTTCAAATGGAACAAATCCCGGAGTTCGACTCCAAAGCAATAGCTGAAGAAAATGATCAGTTGAAAAAATTGCTTGGAGAACAAGCGTTGGAGATCGCGATTCTCCGTGATC
>NZ_FNAZ01000017.1:0-64760 GCF_900102125.1 Paenibacillus sp. cl6col | reverse complement strand
GACTTTGGTATGGAGCATGAAAGAATACCGCCTAGAACACCGAATATGAATGCCCATATTGAGTCTTTTCATCGAATCTTGCAAGATGATTGTTTGAATAAATACGAATTTCAAACTTATGGTGAAGCCTATCAAGTGGTGTCCGAATTCATACGGTTCTATAATGAACGCAGGATTCATTCCAGTATTAGGGATATGGCGCCAGAGAAATTTTACAGCCAGAATCAGGTGGAAGCGATTCCAATTAAAATGGTTCGAGTCTAAACGAAAATGAATGAATAAGCTAGAATTAGTGTCTATGTGTCCAAATTTATGGGGTTAATCCGCAAATGGTAATGACCATTTATATCTGAATCCGGGTACCAACCTAAATCAAAGAGTAAAGCGTCTTCACTTTCAGGAATGTACCATTTTCCATTTTTAATTTTCAGTTTAACGATCTGTAATAAATCTTCTGTGAAGAATCCCCAGTTCTCAATTAGGTAATCATTACCCTCACTAAGGATAGGATCTATATCGTAGAATTTGTTATAGGTTACGGCATAACCTGCTGGCACCTTAAGTTGCATTAGATTCAATTATCTCATCCTCTCATACATACTTTGGTCATTTGGATCAGCTACACTTAGTTGGACAGAAAAATAAGGGTTGTTTATTTTAGATGATGCCACGTTATAAATCATTGCCAATATTCAATACAGTTACTGTTATCCCAGTATTACTAGTGACAAAGTTGATTGACCACATGTGGCTTACTGACAATTTCCCACTAACTTTATCAAAAGTTCTTTTTACTAAAAACTTTTGATCTACGTTATAAATTACTGGATAAACTTTATCAAGGCCATGTTTAAGTTTAAGCTCTCTAGCCGCTTCACTTACAGATTCGCTACTTGCTTGAATCGGCTTCAATCCGAATTTCTCAACTAAATATAAGTTAGATTCAGTTATTTTTTCGGAATATTTCCCTGACTAAATATTACAATCGTTTGTGATTTTAAGTAAAGGAATATCACGGAAATAAGTCCAATAGTGTTCATTCAAAAGTATTTTTATAGCGAAAAACAAAAAATAATACATAGAAAATCAAAAATTAGTTGACACAATTTTTAATGCGTGATAAAAATGTTAATATCCATTTCGGAAAACTACATATTTGGGCTATGAAAGGATAAAGTAGTGGAAATCTCCCTATCTCAGAGAGCTGATGGTTGGTGTGAATCAGCATATAGATTATTCATGAAGTTCGTCCTGGAGCATCTTTCATAAATCTCACTTGTGAGGAAATGAAAGACGGTAGTGAATACCGTTATCAAATAAAGTGGTGAAGAATTTTGTTCACAACTAGGGTGGTACCGCGATATATATATCGTCCCTACGTATTTACGTAGGGACGTTTTTTATTCAGGTCTTACTTTTGTTGTATCTTCATAACTAGGGTGGTACCGCGATATTTTATCGTCCCTACGTATTTGCGTAGGGACGTTTTTATTTAGGTCTTACTCTTGTTGTATCTTCACAACTAGGGTGGTACCGCGATATTTCATCGTCCCTACGTATTTACGTAGGGACGTTTTTTATTTGAAAGGAAGTGGTTGTATGAGAAAGGATCCACGATAGAACAATTTGAATAAAGACCGAATCGTAATAGACAAAGAAACAGAAGAAGCAGAGAGGAGATAAAGAGATGGATTCACAGCAATGGACATCGAAATTAGGTTTCATTTTAGCTGCAGCAGGTTCTGCAATTGGTCTTGGCGCGATTTGGAAGTTCCCGTATATGGCCGGTATTGGAGGCGGTGGCGCGTTCTTTCTTATTTTCATCGGTTTCACTTTATTAATAGGTTTACCGTTATTATTGGCGGAATTTGTAATTGGAAGAAGTGCACAAAAAGAGGCTGTTGAGGCATATAGAGATATTGCTCCTAAGACGCTATGGCCGTGGGTCGGTAAATTAGGGATTGTAACCTGCTTCATATTGCTTTCATTCTACAGTGTTGTAGGAGGATGGATTCTATTATATTTGTGGAACGCAATTACAGGCAGACTATGGGAAGGAAATGGCGCGTACGAAGCAACTTTTGGTGAAATCATTTCCAATCCATATTTGGCGGTTGGAGCACAGCTATTATTTATTCTTATTACTATTTTTATCGTAAGTAAAGGTGTGCAAAACGGTGTTGAAAAAGTAAATAAATATTTCATGCCCGCACTATTTGTTTTATTCTTTGTATTAATTGTTCGAGCACTTACATTAGATGGTGCCGGAGAAGGAGTTCGTTTCTTCTTACAACCAGATTTCTCACATGTAACATCTGAAATTGTGTTATATGCGATGGGGCAATCGTTCTTCTCATTATCTGTCGGTGTAGGAGTCATGGTAACGTATAGCTCATACTTACCGAAAGAAGAAAGTTTACCGCGTTCCGCATTTTCTATCGTCGGTTTAACGCTTGTGATTACATTGCTTGCTGGACTTGCTATTTTCCCGGTTGTATTCGCATTTGGAATGGAACCATCTCAGGGGCCAGGTCTATTATTTATTGTATTGCCAGCGATTTTCAGCAAAATGGCATTCGGAAAACTATTCTTCATTATTTTCCTGTTACTATTTTTCTTTGCAACGATAACATCCGCAATTTCGATGTTGGAAATTAGCGTTGCCTCTTTAACGAAAAAAGGGAGCGGAAAACGGGAAAAAACGGCACTGATTGTTGGATTACTAATCTTTGTTGTAGGGATTCCATCGGCGCTATCATATGGCGTATTAAGCGATGTGAAATTATTTGGCAAAACCGTCTTTGATTTAGCAGACTTTACAGTAAGTAATGTTCTTATGCCACTCGGTGTATTATTAGTTGCGATCTTTGTACCGTTAAAAATGAAGAAAGATGTATTAATGAGAGAATTGGAAGTAAGTAAAAATAAAGGCTATAAATTATTCGTATTATGGTTATTCTTACTTCGCTATATAGCACCAATTGCAATTATGATCGTGTTTTTAAATGTAATTGGAGTGATTTAGAAATACAAAAGGCCCTAGCATAACGTTATGTTAGGGCCATTTCGTTATATTTTTTCCGTTACAAGAGATAACACTTGCACCTGACGTAACGTCATGTTTTATAGTATAGTTGCCGGCAAATAGATGCGCAGCACAAAAAGAGGTGATTATGGAGCAGCTTTGGAAAGTCGGAGATCTTGCTAAGCTCACAGGACTCACATTACGAACATTGAGATTTTACGATCAGATTGGCCTGTTTTCTCCTTCGGCGCATTCCGATTCGGGGCACAGGCTGTATAACCAGGCCGACCTATCGAGACTGCAGCAAATTTTGTCCTTAAAAGAGCTAGGCTTATCTCTTGAGGAGATTAAGTCCGTAGTAACCGGCGGCCATTTTAGTCCGCTGCAAATTGTGTCGCTGCAAATCGCCCGTCTAAAAGAAACGATCCAGATGCAGCAAAAGCTTTTGGCCGGATTGGAATCCGTGTCCGAACTCATGCTTTTGAAACAACCAGTGACGGTTGAAGATTTTACAAAATTATTAGAAATGATGAAAAAGAGCCAAGAAAAAGTGATCCTCGAACGTTGGATGAATTGGGAGCATCGCCTGGATCAGCTGGGCGACCTCCTCGACAAGAATACCGACGAATCGAATCAAGGGAGCTGAAAATCATGAACGAACGATCTTCCATTCATCACACTTTCGTCGTTGAGCGAGTGTACAAAGCTTCGCCAGCAAAGGTTTTTGCCTACTGGGCGAATCCTCACATGAAAGAGCAATGGTTTTCGAAAGCAGATGAGTTTGACTTCCGGGTCGGCGGTGGAGAACGCACTCAAGGTGGGCCTCCCGGCGGAGCGGTGTTTACCTTCAATGCCCGGTACCACGACATTGTGCCGGACGAGCGCATCGTTTATACCTATACGTTGGATATGGGCGAGACGCGAATTTCCGTTTCCGCAACGACCGTCGAGTTCAAGCCAGAGGGAGAAGGCACAAAGCTGATTTTCACCGAACAAGGCGTCTTTCTCGATGGCCACGATACACCGGCTCAGCGCGAGCACGGAACCAAGGAGATGATGGATAAGCTGGGTGTGCAGTTGGAGATCGACTAACCTATTCAAACTATGTAAAGGAGGAACGAGCATGACAGAAAACCATGCGGCAAATAGCGAAACCAGCTCAGCGGAAGAATACGAATTGGTAACAACGAGGGTGATAAATGCATCCCCTGCTCTCGTTTACGAAGCCTGGACTAAACCCGAGCATTTGGCACAGTGGTGGGGTCCGAACGGGTTTACAAACACTTTTCACGAATTTGATTTACGGCCGGGAGGGACATGGGAGTTTGTGATGCACGGACCGAACGGAGTTGATTATCCCAATAAAAGCGAATTTGTCGAAATCGGGCCAGAACGGATCGTGCTGCGGCACGTATGTGAACCCCATTATCAACTCACGGCAACCTTCGAGGATCTTGGCGGTACAACCAGACTAACATGGCGCCAGCTTTTCGAAGACGCTGCCGTATTCAACGCCATCAAGAAAATTTCAACTCCAGCCAACGAAGAAAATCTTGATCGGCTCGAAGCGCAGTTGCAGAAGATGTCCATCTGAGAACCTAAGGCGAGGGAGGAACGGGCATGACGGAAAACCATGCGGCAAACTGTGAAATCAGCGTAGCGGAAGAAAAGGAGTTGGTAACAACGAGGGTGATAAGTTCATCCCCTTCCCTCGTTTACGAAGCCTGGACTAAACCCGAGCATTTGGCACAGTGGTGGGGTCCGAACGGGTTTACGAACACTTTCCTCAAATTTGATTTACGGCCGGGAGGGATATGGGAGTTTGTGATGCACGGACTGGACGGAGTCGATTATCCCAATAAAAACGAATTTGTCGAAATCGGGCCAGAACGGATCGTGCTGCGGTACCTATATGACCCCCATTTTCAACTCACGGCAACCTTCGAGGATCTTGGCGGCACAACCAGATTAACTATGCGCCAGCTTTTCGAAGATGAAGCCATATTCAACGCCATCAAGGAAATCGCATCTATACACACCAAGGAAAATCTTGACCGGCTCGAAGCGCATTTGCAGAAGATGTCCATCTGAGAGCATGGGTACCTTTTCCGATAGACTCCTGCCGGCCGCGAGGCCGGTTTTTCCATGTATTCTTGTAAGCGTCACACAACCCAGCCTTACATAGCGCTATCTTAGACTGGGTCGTGTGTTGTCTTGGGAATCTATCGCATTTTTCTTCTCATTTTCTCATTCCGGCACTAATTTCAGTTCATTTCCTGCCTTTCGGTATTCATTCGGTTCGATACTCGTGACGTGGTATTGTCCGGTCGACCAGTCATCCACCTGGTCATGGTACCACTTGCTCAGCACATGTCCGGATTGGCCGGGCCCCACTACATTCATCGAACGGGTCGGATTGGACATATCGATGACCGTTCGCCACGGTGCCCCATGGGTGACTTCGCCGCTCTTTGCATCCCAACCTGCAGCCCCGACGGTGACACGGCCGCCGCCCATCGGAACAGACTTGGCATTAAAAATCAGATCCAACGGCTTCACAGCACCAAGAGGATGAGCAAAATCAACCTGATGGAACTTGCCCCACTGCCATTTGTCCGGATGTTTGCCCTGCAGCGAAACAGCCTGATCCACAGCCAGCTGGAATGCCTGCAGCGCCACCTTCTCGATTCCGCCTTTCTCGTCGATCCATGGCTCCCGCTCGCCTTGAAGCGCTCTGCGGAGCATTTCATCCTTAACAACCGATTTATTGTTAAACAGCTCCATCAAATCAGCGTTGATTTCGGATTTGAATAGCACATCATCAAAACCCTGCATCCACAGCTCAAAGCCAAGTGGTGCAGCCTGATCCGGATCATTCACTTTATTCCAGCCTTGTACAAGCGAAAGCACGTCGCGATCGATTTGCCGCAAATCCGGCGAGTCTTTGATCTTGGCAATCAACTCATCAACAAACTCTTCTGCCTGAAGGTTATGGCGGTCAAATTGAAGTTTTTCCATATCCTCTACGGTTAGCTTATCCTTGGCGGACAGCACCTGTTGGATACGCGCTTCACGGTATGGCTGGGACCAGACGTCCGTTAGATGATACGGATAGCTGTCGCCGATCACTTTATTGTTCGCCGTAGCGATATACCCTTCCTTTGGGTTCACGGTTGTGGGCAGTTCATCCCACGGGATATATCCCGTCCACTCATATTCATCCGTCCAGCCTGGTACCGGAACCGAACCGTCGCCTTTTTTGCGGATCGGAATCAGACCGTTCCCACGGTAGGCAATCGTGCCGTCCGTAGAAGCAAAAACAAAATTTTGGGCAGGTGCTTCAAAATGTGTCAACGCCTGCTTGAAATCCTCCCAATTCTGCGCTTTCGCGAACATCTGAACCGCTTCGAGCTCGGTTGTTGCATCTAAGGCGGTCCATTTCATCGCAAGCGCCGTTTCCTGCCGCTGATCATGCGCGAATTCAGAGATAATCGGACCATGCCGGGTCACGACAACTTCATACGGCACTGGAGCCTCGCCTTTCACCTTAATTTCCTCTTGATAAACCTTGGCATCTTCCCATTTACCCATATATTCGAATTGATGCGGATTACTCGGGTTTCTTTTTTCAATGTAAAGATCCTGTACGTCCGGACTCAGATTCGTCACCCCCCAGGCTATCGTGTCGTTATGCCCGAGAATGATCCCTGGAACTCCCGCAAAAATTACTCCGCTCACGTTCAGTTCCGGTGCCGAGAGATGCGTCCCATACCAGATGGACGGCGTACTTAGGCCCAGATGCGGGTCATTGGCCAGCATTGGCTTGCCGGATGCCGATTTCTCTCCCGATACGACCCAGTTATTGCTGCCGTTAAACGGATCTCGCGGAACCGCGGTAGCTGCCAGTGCTGTCAGATCGATCGGTTGGTCTTTTAGCGCTTGAATGATCATTGCCCCATCCTTCGGATAGGTTGGCATAAGCGACTGAAATTTCTCGGTGGACAGCTTCTGCGCCATTGCGTACCTAAAAGCCTGCCCCTCCCAGTTGCCTGCCAGATCATAGGCCATGTATTTGCCAATCGTCAAGGAGTCCACAGGCTGCCATTCCGCGGGTTCATACCCCAGAATCGCAAATTCGACCGGAAGTGAATTGGCGGCTTTTGCATGCTTGATGTACTTGTTGACGCCATCCGCATACCATTGCAGCACCTGTCGGGACTCTTTCGAGTAAGCGCCAAGAGAAACCTCTGCCGCACGCCGCAAACTAAACGCCCGGAAAAATTTATCCCGGTCGATAGCCTTAGCCCCCACCACTTCACTTAGCTGTCCGGAAGCCTGTCTGCGGCTCAAATCCATCTGAAACATGCGATCCTGCGCCGTTACGTAACCTTGAGCCATGTAGAGATCATGTTCGTTTTGCGCCTCGATATGCGGAACACCGGAAGCATCCCTCCATACCGTCACTTCCTTTTCTAGTCCAGAAATATTGAGTTTCCCTTGTACGACAGGCAGGCTTTTATTCACGAACCAATAAACGTATCCCCCTGCGCAGGCAAGCAAAAGAACTAAGACCAAAACAATGATTCCGGTAATGCGCGGCCAGCGTTTTTTCTTGTGACGTTTGACGCTCGGAACGGTTACAGCGGCCAAAAGCTTCATGCAGAACCCCCTCTAGACTAATTTGGATATTTGTGGATTATCAACCATTATAAGTGGTTAAGCGCTTACAAACAAGCACAATATCTATTCATAATCATATTAATGAATACTTTGTCTAATGTTCATATTTACGGGTAACGTGAAAGCCGTAAATCATCGGAAACCATATTTGCGAGAATCGATCTAATTCCTGGCTATACACGAGAAAAATGGCGATCGCTCCCGGTTCTATACCGTAGAGTGATCGCCATTTTGTCAGATAAATTGATCTTTTATAGCATGGACAGCACGGCTTTTGGAACTTTACAAACGATGCTGTAGGCGGGGTTGAACACATTGGCCACCTCGTATTCCACAGCCTGGCCCAGGAGCAGGCTTGCTTCCGAGGCAGTCAGGCCGTAGTCTTTCGTCAGTATAACCAGCATTTCTGTCGTTGCATGCTGCAGCGCTTGCTCAAGCGGCCTGGCGTTGCCGATGCAAAAACCAATGCGTGTCCGATTCGCCTCGGGGCCAACCGATTGTTTTCCCCTTCAATACTTGAACAGTGAAACGGACGTCGAGCGATATTTCCAAGCCGGTGCCTACAATTTCCCCACAGCCTTGAACGGCATGCCCGTCCCCAAGATGGAAGAGCGCCCCTCCACAAAAACCGGTATATAGAGTGTAAACACCGGCTACAAGGCCTTTATAGTCCATATTCCCGCCCTTGATACCCCTTTTTTAATCATTCGTCCGTCACTCCCTTCTATTATTTGTCTAGGTAATTGAATTTAGTCTATTCCAGCAATCTTATGATAGACCAATCCATTAGGTGTTGTGCAGTATTGGAAATTTCGTTTACATAAAAGAGACACCTCTTCCGCCTATAAGCAGATTAAAGTGTCTATAATTACATCATCTATTCTCAATACTCTTTCTCTGAATTTAACGGTAAGTGATAACTGTCCATCATAGTTAGCTTTTATCTGGTTTTGACTACAGCTTCCTCGCTTTAAAAATAGCTGTTAACGGAACCATTTGCGATTTTTTTGTCCAATCACTAAGATCGCCTGTTAATTGCAAAGTTTCGTCGTTTGTCTCCTCAATCAATTGCTCAATTACAAAACCTGCCTTCGCCAAGGCGTTTACGTAAGTAGATATTTTCCGGGAGCAGAGTAAAATATTTTTCCCATCAAGATCCCGCTCAGACCATGTTTCATCAAAATAGCTATTTTTAAAATAGACTTTACCTTCTTCAAATGCAGAGCACATATGGATATGGTGCGACCAACTGAATATAAACACCCCATCCTTTTTTAAACATGATGCAACCCTATTAAATGTACCCTGTAAATCCGTTGTCCATCCTATTGCATAAATGGAATAAATATAATCAAAATAATCTGTTGGTAGTCCGCATTCGTCCTCCATTGCCCCACAAATCAGATTTGCTGTGTAACCACTTTCTGAAAGGCATTTCGCTGCCTTCTCAATCTGGTTTTTAGAAATATCTATGCCCCAAAGCTCAGCGCCCTTGTTATTGCCATGATATTTAAGAGATTCACCGTTTCCGCAACCAATATCTAACAGTTTTTTGCCTGTTACATCACCAAATAAGTGTAATTCATTTTCCGTTAACGTATTACAACCGTAATAAGGCAGTACAATCGCTTCTAAAAAATCGTTACCGTTCTCGTCCCAATAACTCTTGTTCGTGTGGTGAATATTGCTAATATCAGTTTTATTCATATGATTACCTCCACGTAATAGAAATGATCTTACTACAATCGTTTACTATGGTTGTCGCCTGATTACAATTCCTTGCTATATGCTCCGTAATTGCTTCTTGCATTCCAGGGGCAAATGCTCCGTGCGTGAATATTATGTGATGCCAGGGACTTCGTTGAAATTACCTCAAAATATTTTTACTATTTGTCTATTTCCTTCTTCATCTTCATACTGAAAATTACTATTATCTATCCAGCCTATTATCCTCTCATAAGGTTTTATTCTCTTTATTTCTTTATATGGTAATTGAAGTGGATTGGAAAAATCATATAATACAATTTCGTATTCATCCGCCCAATAGCATCCCCCTACTACCAATACATCAATTTCGTTCGTATATTGTATTTCTGCCCAACAAAACCCCTTACCCTCGTAAAATTCCTCCGGTACAAAATCAATAACTTTCATGTCTTTTAAATTTACTATTGTATACCCTTGATAATCTTGCCCACATAGTAAATAACTCTCTTTGTCTTTCAGAACCCATTCGAACAGAAAAGTACCTATATTACGTATCAACACAATTTCATTTCCTGTGCTGCATTGTGTTACGATCACCCTAGTATAATCCCATCCTTCATTTTCTTTAGAAATAAAATATTCAATCGTCAACTTATACTCCCACATCTTTTACTATATTCTTCAATGCCCATTCCCCCTAGATTTCATCTATCGTCTCTTGTAATTGCCGGGCAGTTGGATGCCGCGCCAGCCGCTTACATCGCATTGACCATATTTATTATCACCCACAGCAACCATCCTTCCGTCAGATGTTAGGCCGAGAGAATGAGCGCAACCTGCCGCTATCGCCACAATATCGCGCCAGTTACTTACATTGCATTGGCCATACTCATTCCAACCCACAGCCTCAACCGTTCCGTCTGATTTAAGGCCGATGGTATGATAACTACCTACCGCTATCGCCACAATATCGCGCCAGTCACTTACATTGCATTGGCCATACTCATTCCAACCCACAGCCTCAACCGTTCCGTCTGATTTAAGGCCGACGGTATGAAGGTAACCCGCCGCTGCCGCCACGATGTCGCGCCAGCCACTTACATTGCATTGGCCATACCGATTATTACCCACAATCGTCACGGTGCCGTTTGATGTAAGCCCTACGGTATGCCAGTCACCCGCTGCTACCGCCACAATATCACGCCAGTCGCTTACATTGCATTGGCCTT
Source organism: Paenibacillus sp. cl6col (assembly GCF_900102125.1). Lineage (NCBI taxonomy): Bacteria > Bacillati > Bacillota > Bacilli > Caryophanales > Paenibacillaceae > Paenibacillus > Paenibacillus sp. cl6col. The sequence goes on along the minus strand of NZ_FNAZ01000017.1, from coordinate 54,119 downwards.
CATTATTTCGACCCACAGCAACCACCGTACCATCCGATTTAAGCCCAACGGTACGACGCCACCCCGCCGCTACCGCTACAATATCGCGCCAGTCTTCTACTTCACATTGGTTATGTTTATTCCACCCCACTGCCTCAACCGTTCCGTCAGATGTAAGACCTACTGTATGAGCATTACCCGTATTTGTCGCCATATGTACATTTCCAGCTGCAACCATCACAATATCGCGCCAGCCGCTCACATCACATTGGCCGTATTTATTATCACCTATAGCCGTCACCGTTCCGTCTGATTTAAGACCAACGGTATGACGACGACCCGCCGCTATGGTAACTTTAGGCCACGATTTTATCTTTGGAGCTGCTTCAATCTGTGAAGTGTAATCCATGTGTTACCTCCATGAACAAGAACTATTTTGGAAATACGTTGCTTCTGTCTTATGCTCATAGGGGCTCTCAGATAAGGTTTTTGTATCTACTACGAACCCGAACCCTGGAGGCTTAAGGTACGCATGCGCCGGGTCCGACGGACTTAGCCTCGTAGGATTGTCCTGCTGATATCTCAAAATTTGTATATATGTATATTTGTATAAAGTCCTTGATAAAGATGATCTTTTAAGATTTGTTCAATATTATCATTATTATTTATAGTGGTTGTATACATTTTTTCATTGTCCTGATAAGTATATGAAAATTGCAATTCATAAACCGGATAGGTAGATAAAAAATGTGCACCAACTTCAGAACACGTTTTAGCAAATTCCTCCTTTGATAATTTTCTTTTCCCTTCCCAACCAATATGAACAACCAGTACCAGATCTCCGCTACTGTTGTGAACATATTGAATATTTCCTTTGCCAAACATATTATAATAGGCATCTTCATCAATTAATTGATGAAGAATATCGACTTTAGCCGTAGGAATAATTTCTCGAACCTCATCATTAAATTGATCTTCTGCATCAGCTTGTAATGCCCAAAACAAAAAGTCATCATTCCTCAAACCATTAAACATATTTAGGTTAACATAGAATTTAATTTCTTGTTTTTTATTTTGGGTATATACGGGAATTTTATACCAGCCATCTAATATATTGCTTATAATACTCTGACTGGGCCAACCAATACTTATATCCATATCAGAATATTTCTTTTCGAGGTAACTTACTGCTTGTTGACGGGCTACCCAATAAAAAGAAAGGTGAATCACTAATATTAGTGTAGTAATAACTAGAACTATCAATACAAATGTTTTTTTTATTTTGATCACTACTTTCGCCAGTTTCTTATAAGTTCCTGTATCCACGACAACCTACCGACTTTAGGGTTTCGCCCGAAACCCGGCCGCGATGCGGTTAGTCGGTGCGGATGTGTCCGCGATCCACTTCCCTGCCGATTGCTTCTCGGGGGCCGAGGAGCCGTCAGGATCCAATACGTGAATGCCGTGTTTAGGTGAAGTTCCTGTCTTCTTCGAGTAACCACAACCTATATCATTATTATTCTCTTTGAAAAGAGAACTAAAAATGAATTGAAAACCGTATACTTTCGGCTCATAATTTGTAGTATTGTTAGATAGGCTGTTATGAAGGTGCTGGCTTCGCAGAAATACAATTAAGTTATTTCGTTTTTCTATTAATCTCTTATAAGATCTTAAATTTTCTTTGATCCTTCATATACATCATCTTTATTTGGTTTTCTTACGAATTGTTTACATCTCTCTTCACATGCTCCGAACTTAAGGAAATTATATTGTCCCTGTCTTAATGAAGCTACATTAGCCCCACCTTCATAGTCAGGATCATCAAATTGAACTCCATCATCTTCCCAAAAACAAATCTTACAGATGGCATATGTTCCTGGCGGTTCTTCATCAAGTGTTCTATAACCACAACATGGACAAGTATATTTGTTCATTTTTTCATTTCCTTTCAATGATTTCAGCACTTTTACCTAACGTTTTTGTATCTACGAACCCGAAAGGCTTAAGGCACGTACACGCTGGGTCCGATGGACTTAGCCTCGCAGGGTTGTGAGCTACTTCTTCGCGTACACTTCTTTCGAACCAAGGACGCAGCCCGCAGCGTAGATACGGTGTTATGTGAAGTTTCCGACATCTTGAATCAACCTAACATTAATCTCCCTTCTAATTCTTTGATAATCTTTACCCATTCCTCAAATTTTTCGGATCCTTCCCTTAATCCTCTTAATTCTGATTCATCTAAGATTTTCCCTAATGCTTTTTGAGAATGTACTAATAATTCTTTGCCTTGGCCTTTATGACGGTTTATCCAGTTTTCAAGTTCTTCATCATATTCTTCATTTCCTGGTCTATCTTGCAAGGCAGCAAGTATTTCTATCGCTCCAAGTGCAATTTCTGCAGTATATGATTCTATTTCACTATCATCAAGCACCATTTCAATTGATTCAGTAATTAAACTTAAATCTTGTGTTTCTAAAAGATCCTCTACCCAATCTAAAACAGTATCATTTTCAAGAATTCCATAACCCCAAGCTCCCATGTTCATCATCCTCGCTTTTATTTATTCTTAATTTTTTTGTATTTTGGGAATTTCACTTAACTCGCCGGGTACGACGAACTTAGCCTCGCAGTGTGAATACGGTGTTAGCTGATGTCACCGACTTCTTTGAATTAACCTAAAGCTCTATTTTTCTTTTAGTGGACCTCCAACATATTCTGTATTCCCATTCCAGAAATCAATTAAGTGTTTCCACCATTTCAGTGATTCTTGTTTTAAATAGGTTTCAAAGCTCTTATAGTCTATATTCTCGTGGTCTAAATGGTGTTGAAGACTTTCTAAGAATCCTATGGTAGCTAATTCTTTTACATAATCATCTCCATTGATATGTAACTCTTCAATCACATCAAAGATTCTATTAAAATCCTCTGTCCTCTTATCTATATATAGATCAATAATAAAATGATTAAAGTCAGATACTTCTAAATAATATAGTCGTTCATCACCTGGTTCGTAATTCTCTTTGAAGTATTGCTGCGCTCTACTTCTATATGAGGGGCAAGCCTGTATTAGCAAGTCAATAATCTGTTCTTGATTTATCTTCAATGGATTCACCTACTAGAGTATATTTACATGTTTCGGTGATTTCAGATAACGTCTTTGTATTCACGACCCTCACTGGCTTAAGGGGCGAATTCCCCGGATAACGACGGACTTAACCTCGCAGGGCTGTGAGCTGATTCCGCTTCTCTGCTGACCTTATTTTGCGAACCCAGGGCATAGCCTGCAGCGTAGATAATGTGTTAGGCGACGGATCTCTGAGTTACCAAAAAACACTTCTCTTTTAATCCTCATCGCTTTTTACTTCTCGAAGGCTTTCATCATCACCTATTATTTCAAGTACTGGTTTTTCAAATGCTTTCATAACAAAATTCAAATTACTTTTTAGATCTTCTTCGTTTCCCCCACTTAGGACATTCTTGCCCCAAATCCATGATGTTGGTCTATCATTTTCATAATATACTTCACACACTTCGTAAGAATACAATTCCTCACTCCATTTTTTCTTTATTACTCTATAATTCCAATAGTTTTTCATTTATGTCTCCTTAGTTAAAGCCGTTAATTCGATAGTGAAGTCACCTATTGAATTTGTATTATCGTTTTTCAAAGAATCTTATATATAAACTTTCCACATTGATCTGCCGCCTAACGTTATTGTATCTACGAAACCGAAAAGCTTAAGGAAGCGAACGCGACCGGATCCGACGGACTTAGCCTCGCAGGGTTGTTCGATGATCTGCTCCTCTTCACTTCTTACGAACCAAGGGCAAAGCCCGCAGCGTAGATACGTTGTTATCTGAGGCTGGTGTCTACTTAGGATTAACAATCGCGAACTTTAAACTATTATTTCTAACTGGTTATTAAATAAGTTCTTCAATTTTGGAACTACCTTTTTAGTAAAACAATCATGATTATATGTCCTTATTAAGAGTACCATCCCATCAAAATCCCCATCATTTAATCCATGCTCTTCTGTATATTCTAGGAAATAGTTGTAATCAGCTGGATTTTTCTCGCTATCTGTTATTACACATGAGAACCACCAATCAGTTTTCTCCAAAGTCCCCATTATGTCTTCAGGTGATGTAGAATTAAACCATATAATTCTCTTTAGATGTTGTGGTTTCTCATACTGAAACAGCCAATCAGTATTAGTAGTTATCGTTCTACTATTAATAGACTCCTGTAGACCAAGATCTTGTTCGTGTAATTCAGTATGAAATCGAAGATTGTACAAAAGTTCCTTAATAGAATTTATTAAATCATTGTCTTCTTCTTTAAGATGTTCTAATTTCTTATCCCGAAATTCTTTTAGTAAACTTATTTTTAACTCTTCCTCATTTTCTACGGACTCAACTTGAGAATAATAGTATTTAAATAAATGATCACACATAGTTGCTTCAAGTTTCCCATCAGGATCAAATAAAACATTATAGTGAAAGCCAGACAACTCATTTTCTGCAATCATTTCTTTATGTGGTTCTAAATTTTTATCATATTCACAATAAGGGAAAAGTATTAATTGATTCTCATCATGAAATGCCATAATAATTTCTACTAATTTTGGAAAGCAGCTTGGGCCAAAACCCAGATCATATCCGTGCTCAAATCTGTATGGATACGTATTTAGAAGTAATTTCATCAACGGTTCACCCTAGTTCTCTTTTATGTTTTTAATAGTCCATACACCGGTTTCAGATAACGTTCTTGTATTCGCGAAACGACCGGGGTTATCTGCCTGATCCTACTTCTCCGTACCACCTCAGACAGACCAAGGAGCCGGCAGGCGACGCTGTGTGAAAACGATGTTATCAGTAGTTGACACTTCTCTTAACTACTTACAATAATCTATTATTACTATCAAGACTATCCCTAATAGCCCGATCAATTTGTTCTCTGGTTACAATCAGTAAGTTTGAGGTATCATAAGTATTCTTATTAGCATTCCGAAGATAATGAAGGTATCTTATAAGCCGAACAAAAGCCATTAATTTCTCTTCCGACCATGGTATTACTACACCGAATCTACCTAAAGCAGAAGCATTAATTGCTCCCCCCCATAAGGTGTTTTCTACTTACATTATTTTCTATCTCAATTACCATGAAACACCTGGCGTTGTGATTCATATGTATAATATCTTCATACTCAGGTAAGTAAACAAAATCATCATTTATTAGCCTAATATTCCGTCTATTATAGTCATACAACGATCTTATGAAAACTCCAATATCACTACGATTTAGCATTCTATCGTACTGATAACCATTGTTCTTGGGTTGCGAATGGACCTACTGCTACGTCTATTCGTGGTGCGTATATCGAGAGTCCTCGTTCATCATTCATAGAAGACCACTCTGACTCAGCGAAACAACCCCCAAATAAGATATTAAGCCGTGTAACCAAATCAGTTTGGTAGTTATGAATTTTTATTTTTCTTATGAATTTTCCTTGACTATCCCTCATCATACCTATCCTTTTAGTCAATTTCTTACAACGTTTTTGTATCTACGAACCCGAGAGGATTAAGTCGCATCACGCCGACGACGTACTTAACCTCGCAGGTTGTTTACTGGGTCACCTCCTCGAAATGCCTCTTGCAGTCTAAGGACTGCACGGCCCGATCTTAGATACGTTGTTAGACGAAGTTCCCCTCATCATCGATTAAACCTTCAACTTTAAGTCTTATATTTCTAAATTTATTAACTATTATGTTACTATCTACTTCAGTACTTCTTAGTCTTCTCTTACCTAATCTCTTATCAAACCAAGATATAGCTTTAATTATAGTATTTTGTGATATCATGGCTTCATCAATCGATAGATGTAAGTATTCTTCGATTGCTTTATAAAATTCAAATTGATTGTGTATACCTTGTATCTCCATTTCTTTATCCGCGATATTATACGCTTCATAATACGCTTTCTTCTGGTCTGGATCTCTCCAATCTAGAGAATTAGTTTTTTCTCGTATCCTATTTGCTGTAGTATTAAATTTATATCTCAACTTAACAGTACAAAAATCATGAATGATTTCATCATCAAAAGTGACCCACGATCTTCCAACCCCATCGTGAGATCTCCTATATCTTGTACTATTGAATTTGACTCGATCTTTAAGAGATTCGCATAGTTTTGATTCAAGTTGTTCTTTCATCTTGCTCCATTGCAAGTACTTCACCTCGATTTCAAGGAAATTTCGTCTAGCGTTCTTGTATTCATGAACTCGAGAGCCTTAATCCCTGACGGGGCGGTTCGCAGGGTTATTTCATCAATTTAAATCACTTGAATATCCTTAATTTTGGAATTTCATTGATTGTGTATAAATTATTCAAAATTTATCTTCTAGCAATTAGTTACCCCACATAAATCTCTAAAAATATGTTTTGTAAAATTAAGTCCCAAGGTAATAAACGATATCAAGATAACTAGAAGTAATATTAGAAACACTATAAACGCTCTCTTTACTTTTCTTCTTTGTCTATTTAATTTATAGTCTTCACTTTCTTTCCATCTATCATCTATCATTAAATTAGAAGACCTCCCAAGAATTTAAATGACCTTGTCGAATCTCACATAACGTTGTTGTATTCACGACGTCCACCTTAAGCCTCCTATGTAAGCGGATTGTCTCCGAATCTTCCCCATAATAATGGATATCTTACCTCTAGGTCTTCTTCTTCCCAATCAATTTCGATCTCTATTGGTTCAAATTTATATCCTCTGGCTTCTAATTCATCTAAAAACTCTGTATTAATTTCGTCATCATACTCAAATTCCGTTTTTTTGATAAGTGTATGCATCTGATGCCACTGATAAAATCTCTTCTAATTGAGGTGCAAATACATCTTCTTGTAAATTATCTTCCGTCAGATATTCAGCCAAATATTCAGGATTTTTTAATGCCTTATTGTATACTTCTTCTCCTCTAGAAATTAGCCAACTTCTGAAGTAGTCAAATCCATCATCGGAACATCCCCCCATTATTACGAAAGCTGCTCCCCATAATGAAGGTGTATAGGACTGATCCATCTTGTTCTTAAACTCTATTTCAGTTTTTTGTTTAACTAATTCATTGGTTAACCACTTTTTTGCGAACTTCGCAAAGACCCTATATACGGTAAAATCTACGAATTTCGCAATTACCTACAAAGTCGTGAAAATGTACGAACCTCCCTTCCTCGAAGGCAGTTACTCTCCTGCATTTCATTTTCCCCTCCCATATATCACTATTATCCGGCTGAACAGACTCATAACGAGCCGAATGGGATCGTTGCTGACATGCGTGTAAAACGCTCCGTTGTTCGAGAGTTCGGATACTAAGAAGCTCCTGAATATCCGCACTCTGTACCCGCTTTCACCTCCTCCGCCTACAGACAGATAGAAGTGTCTCTGAAAAGAACGATGTACGCACATCCTTTTTTTATTGACGATTCTTGTGCGCTTTTGTTTGAACTCATTTAAAATCCTTCATATCTCTTCAATAAGATCCGTTGCTTTATGCCTCAGCTCAAAGTTACGTTGAATCTCTTCCAAAAAGCATTGAACCGCAGGTGCCAAATACCGATTCTTCATAACCATCAAATAGACGGTACGTTCCAACGCAGGCGAATACAACGTTTTGCGGACAATCGATTCATCCTTCGGTTCAACTAAATAATTTTCTGGAATAATAGCAAGCCCAAGATTCTCTCTTACCAATGTCAAAGCGGTCTCGAACCGCTCGATTTCGAATTTGATGTTCGGTGATGCTTGCTCAAGCGCAAAGGCTCTCAAAATATCTTCTCTCGTCTGGAATCCTTCCATGCTAATAATGAAGGGTTCTTTCTCCAACTCTTTGAATGTAATGGAATCCTTCTGGGCTAAAGCGTGTTCCCGATGCAGCACTAGGACTAACCTTTCTTTATACAAAGGGAGCGATTCAATATCGTCTTCATGGATGCACTGGTTCGTAATGACGAGGTGGGTATGGTATTTCCGCAAGGAATCGACCACCGCCTTTCTGCTCAGTACCTCGAACAGCTTAATATGCATCGAAGGAAAGCGGCTGTGATATTCACGGATCACTTGGGGCACCCATTGCCTTACGGACTCGATCATGCCAATCACGAGCTCCCCTCTTCCGGTCAGCTTTACTTCCTCCATCTCTTTTTTCAAAATGTTCATTTGGGAGAGCAGGCGAATCGACTTCTCATACAACACGCTGCCCGCGTCCGTCAGTTCGATTTTTCTCGTGCTTCGTTCGAACAACGGTGATCCGACCTCATGCTCCAAGTTTTTAATAGCGTTACTTAAAGATGGCTGTGATATATGCAGTTTTTGCGCGGCTCTGGAATAGCTCAACTGATCGGCAACCGTCACAAAATAATGGAGTTGTTTGATATCCAGAACGATCTTCCTTTCTCTATTTATAGCTAAAAGCTATTAATATATTTGTATTATATATTTAAATTTATAAGAATGTCATCATATAATGAAACAACAGAATACGAGAAAGGGTGGGGTCATTGCGAAAATCGATTGGAGCCGATGTATGGGTCGGCCGAACGGATCATGCAGAGAGAAGAAGCAGCTTCCGCTACCATCAAATTGTGGAGCGGATGGAGCTGGATGCACCATGGGAAACCTTTTCTCCAAACACTTGCGCCATCATCGGATTTGAATGCGAGGAAGGCGTTCGGCGCAATCAAGGGAGATTAGGCGCAGCGAACGCTCCGAATGCGATCAGGCAAGCGCTCGCAAGTCTCCCCTGGAGTACAGCGGAAGATCATCACCTTGTCGATGCAGGAAATGTGACTTGTTCCAATGACAAGCTTGAAGAAGCCCAGGCAGCATTGGGCCATGCCGTATTTGACCTCTTTTCCAAATCCGCTACTCCCATTATTTTAGGCGGAGGACATGAGACGCTATATGGACATTATTTAGGTGTCCGTCAGCATATCGGACCAGATGCTTCACTAGGAATTATCAACATTGACGCCCATTTCGACCTACGCCCCTACGACACTCAGCCATCATCAGGAACAATGTTCCGCCAAATAGTAGAACAGGATCACAACAGCAGCTACTTTGTGCTTGGCATCCAGCGTTTCGGGAATACACAAGAATTGTTCGACAAGGCGGACGAGCTCGGTGCCCGCTACATTCTAGAAGAAGACATGCATGAAGGACAGATGGATAACATCCTTTCATCCTTACGTACGTTCATCGAACAACAAGATTATGTCATGCTCACCCTTTGTACCGATGTTCTCAATGCGGCATTTGCGCCAGGAGTCAGCGCTCCCTCTCCTTTCGGATTAACGCCGATGGTCGTTCGTACCCTTATTCGCACAGTCGCCGCTCATAAGAAAACGCTTTCTTTTGATATTTGTGAGGTGAATCCGGTTGTTGACGAGAACGGGAGAACCATAAAGCTGGGAGCATACTTGACGAATGAAGCAATCATGACATTTATGGGGAGGAACACTGATGACGCTGGCGCTTAATCAAGTGAATACGATATTTTTAGCTGTAGCCCTGCTTGTACTTGGAATCTTTTTTGTCAGAAAATCGGGAGTACTGCAAAAGTTTTGTATTCCAGCGCCTGTTGTCGGTGGACTGCTGTTTGCTATCCTAGCTACGATCCTGAAAACGACAGGTCTATTAGAAATTACCTTGGATACTTCGCTCCAAAGTCTATTCATGCTCACGTTCTTCACCACGGTAGGATTGGGAGCAAGCTTTCAACTCATCAAGTTAGGTGGCAAATTGCTCGTCATTTACTGGCTTGCCTGCGGATTCCTCGCTTTGGCGCAAAATGTAATCGGGGTTTCCCTCGCCTCCTTATTCGACATTCATCCGCTTATTGGGATGATGGCAGGAGCCGTGTCTATGGAAGGCGGACATGGAGCGGCAAGCGCATTTGGACAAACCATTGAAGATCTGGGAATCCATTCGGCATTGTCTATTGGGATCGCGTCAGCTACCTTCGGTCTTATCGCAGGCGGTCTGGTTGGCGGCCCGACGGTAAAATATTTGATAGCGAAATACAACCTGAAGCCGACGGAAACAAATGAAGAAGCAGCAGCGAGCGTAGAAGCATACGTTCAACCGATAACGACAAATTCCTTCTTCATCCAAGTGCTGCTCATTACATTCTGTATGGCGCTTGGCACGTATTTGGGAGAGCTGTTCACGTCAGCGACAGGCTTTGTCCTTCCTGGATATGTCGGAGCCATGTTCGTGGCTGTTATCGTCCGCAACATCGTGGACAAATTTAATCCGAATGCCATCGACATGAAGAGCATCAACCTAGTAAGCGACGTTACACTTGGCATCTTCCTGTCCATGGCGCTTATGAGCATCAAGTTGTGGGAAGTGGCGGATCTTGCCCTTCCGATTCTCGCCATCGTGCTGGTCCAAGTCCTCTTTATCGTTCTGTTCGGGATATTTGTTTTGTTCAGGTTGCTGGGCAAAGACTATGACGCCGCCGTGATGGTTGCCGGGTTCACCGGACATGGCCTCGGCGCCACGCCTAATGCAATGGCCAATATGGCCGCGGTAACGGAACGTTTCGGTCCTTCCCGCAAAGCGTACCTGATCGTTCCCATTGTAGGAGCCTTTCTTATCGATGTGTTTGCCATGCCGATCATCATTACGACGCTGAATTTATTTAAATAGGTTACTCAGTGCTCTTTTAGGGATCACCATTCAAAACAAAAAGACCTCCAGCCCACGATGTGGAACTGGAGGTTTTACTGTATTTGCGCAAATGCCATTACTGTTGGTTTGGAGTAAATTTTTCCTTCTGAATTTTTGTGTTTATTATGGGTCGAGACGTTGAAAGCTTGCATTTCTTTCCGAGAGATCCTATTCTACATGGATTCTGTTATAGGGTTACATATTCTGCTTCCCCATACGGCATATTTTCAATATCCATCAACATTTTTTCAAAAGCAAGTTTGCCATATCCTTTCCCTTGATAACTCTTATCAATCATAATATGCCATATAAAATAGCTCTTCTTCCCGTAAAAATCTTTATTTTCAAATGATTCATGATCCAACGTATCATAAATATACATCAAAAATCCAACCGCAACTCCATTGGCATAAATGGCAATGGGAGCCGCCGGTATCCCATCTGCGTTCAACATATGCGCGTCTGTAGACTTCCTCGCTTCCCTATGTCTCGATTTCAGAATCATACTCGAAATCAATTATACGGTCGATATATATTCCTGGATTGCGTAAGAAGCTTTCCCAAGTCATATCATGCAAAATATATACCCTCTCATGTTCAATGTCCACACTGACAAACTTGTTCAAACTTGGGCACCATGTGAAAAAGCCAAATGCGTCATAATTATCTACCTCTAACACGAGATTATACAATTCATAGTCATAATACACGAAACGCACAACATCAAAAATGATCAGTTATTGTAGTGTCAGCACCATTTTGAATGAAATATGTAACGGCCTCTAATTGCTCACCCTGCACAGCAGCAATTAGGGGTGTAACGCCATGACAATATGAATGGCTATCCGTTATGTAACAGTTGATGTCCACACCTTTACTTACAAGAAGTTCTATAAAATGATTTCTGCCGTCATAAGCACAACCGATAAGCGTGCTCTCACCTGTAATTCTTAGATCGATTCCTAAGTCAATTAGCGCGTAAGCACCTGTTTCATTGTTGAATGCAAGAGCCCTGCTAAGTGCAGAGTGTCCAACATGATTAATTGCATTTATATCCGCACCCTTAGAAAGCAAATATTCAAATAGACTACGATCTGCACATCTAGCAGCATTGACCATTACATCACTCGAGAGTATCGTGCCGAAATCAATGAATAATCTTGCAATTTCAATTTGTTCATAATCAAAAGCACATTCCAAGTAAGAATCATAACAGCTCACGGACTGATTGGGTTTAATCCATCTTGTAAAAGCAATCGAATACGTTCTATGTCACCTTCTTTTATGAGCTTTCCTACTAGCTCGGATTGTTCCATATTATCATTCATCTCCTTATTCATTAGACACAGACACAAAGATATTCATTTCTCTACTCTTTCTTAATTTCCAAGCCTCTCGCTCTCAGACTCCCATTGCTTCTCACACGATCTGAAGCTGTCCAATCCTAAGTATAACTACCGATCATGTTATTGGAATAACATTATCAATCGGGACTTAGTATTTACGATGGCCATTAGCTTGGTAAAACAACTATTTTGGATACATTACATCAAGTAGTGGTTGACCTTAACACTAGTGTCAGGGTTTATAATGAAGAAGAATCATTCGTGAAGGGGATTTGAACATGAGAATCGGTGAACTTTCCGCCCGAACTGGGGTTAGCCTTCGCTCACTACGTTATTATGAGCAGCAGGGATTGCTTACTCCCGCTAGGCATACGAATGGCTACCGCGAATATTCAACGTTTGCGGAAGAACAAGTTCGCACCATTCAGTTTTATTTAAGCCTTGGACTTACAACGGAGCAAATCGCCGGATTTCTGCAATGCGTCCTCAAGAATGAAGAAGCCTTCTGTCAAGAAGTGCTCCCGATATATGAGCAAAAGCTTGCGGAAATCGACGAGCAAATCCATCTTCTTCAATCTATAAAGTCCAATCTGCAAGAGCGCATCCGCTTCATTATGAAGGAAAGACAAACAACGAACCGGGAGGAATAACGATGAGTATATACGAAGTTAATGAACAATCATTTCGCGAATCTATTCGCGAACAAGGGGTTACACTTGTTGAATTCGGAGCAACTTGGTGCCCGCCATGTAAAGCGCTTCTGCCAATTCTTGACGAGTTGGATCATCAATATGGGGAACGGGTAAACGTAGTCAAGGTAGACTGTGACGACTCCCCTGCCATCGCGTCTGAATACCGCGTTATGTCTATGCCGACCGTCATTATGTTTCATAACGGCGAGCCGGTAGAGAAATTAGTCGGACTCCGTCCAAAAAGTGTGTATGAAGCGCTGATCGAGCGATACGCTTAATTTCAGGAGCTCCATTTCTTATGGAACAAAGAAGGGCATTTCTGTCCTGTTTTTATCCATGACTGAGCCGATCCCCGTAAAATAGACAGTAGAATAAAATGCTTTAACAGTCTTAGCTCGTGCTTCCATCGGGCTAAGGCTGTTTCGTTTTTGCTGTAACCCGCAGTGATATCTGCTTTTTCCACTACTAGATCCCTCATTCAATTCTCCAACCATGTATATCATCTTGGAACGCCGATATGCCGCTGCGTAATTTCACCATGCCTGTCTTCGTAAATAATTTCAACCTGCCGCCAAAGTAATTTTCCTGATGCATATTCACCATCACAACATCAAGGGCTCAAGCATAAAAATATACCCCCGTAAAAAACTACGTGGGGTATATTTTTTCAACAAAAAGTATTCTATTTGAGGTCTGATCCATTTAATTAATGAAATTTTGAGGAACACATTCACGAACACCAGCATTTTTCAATGAGTTAAATAAAGCTGCATCGATGATTAATATAACATTGTTGTCACTTCCATTTTCTAAATCATAGATTACCCAGTATGCGTTATCTACTGTAAAAATACATTTTCGTTCTAATTTAAATCCAGGTGGTACAATTGGAAGTGTCGCAACTGGTACACACTCGTTCGTATCTCCTTCAGCACTGATAAAATTGAAAGTTTGCTGGTCAATTTCATAGATATTAACCGGATCAATCTCCACACCTTTATCTGGAACTGTAATTTCATCTTCGACTAATAGGAAAAAGCGTTCGTTTCGAAAATTGAAAAGACATCTCGCCCCAATTTCAAATGATGCCATTATATCCATCCCCTTTTCGCAACATTTGTATAGATTTCACGTTGCTTTACATAATATGCTATATTAATAGATTCGATAACGGCACGTACCAGTCAGAAGAAAATCAAGGTTTACAACTACCTTCCAGACGCGATCCGGTGCGGCACGATCGGCGCACAAGTACGAACACCAGCAATACACAAGCAAGCCCAAGTACAAATGTAGTAATTGCGCTTCCCTCCAGGCCAAAACTGCCTCCGCTTAACCATTCGGCGCCATGCAATTCCACAACATAAATGCCCTCCGCCGGATGGCCACTTACCGCTACGCCGAATACATAGCCCTGGAACAAATTCCATGCGGCATGAAGTGCTATGGCAAAGTAAAGATTCCCGCTTCGGATCGTCATACCAGAAAAAATCAGCGAAACGAGTGCGATGTTAATTGCGCTAATCCATGTGTAGCCGCCATTCGTCATATGGCCGAGCGAGAATCCGGCCGAAATGATAAACGCCGCCCAATAGGGAGACAAACGGCTCGAGAGAAGGTGCTGGATATATCCCCTGCACAAGACTTCTTCTGAAATCCCTGCCAGAATTGAAACGATGAAGAGTTGGATGATATCGACCCGGCTCCATTGCGGATTCGACCAATCTCCTTGTAAATGTGCGATATTCAAAGTCAGCAGAATCATAATGACAGTGGTCAGCAATAAGGTACCGCATATGAAACCCGTGCACAGCCTTTTGCCATCCGGACGGGTAAGTCCGATGGAGGCTAGCGGCTGTTTATGGACAACCTTGACGGCAAACCATATGACAAGCAGAATATATAGGCCAAGTCCCTTGAACACACTTATCCATCCATCCGGGTCAGCCCCAAACCCGGAATCCTCCAACAGTGACAGGCCAAGCGTACAGACTCTCTTCCATACAAATATCGCCGCCACCACAAGCAAGATGTCCCATCCTGCCCGCAATTGATTGGATCTATTTTTAAACATATACCGCATAACTAAGCTACCTTCTTCCTAAAAAATCACACTTGTCAGATGAGATCATTGATCGCCTACCCGACTGGAACTATGGGATGAAATAAAAGAAGTTCCAATTGGCTAACAACAGGGCAAAACTGGTGAACAGCACTCCCACGACGATCCGGAACCCTTTGTGCCCTTTGGACATCACTTGATGTCTGCCTTTAAAGATAGAGAGTACAAACAGAGCTGCGGCGAGTGTTGCCAGAACCCAATTCAAGGAGACGCCAACATTCATCTGACCTACCGTTACGTTTTCATTAATCATGGCATTCACCAACAAGTATAGGATGTTGACAACTAAAATCGTCCCACACCATATAACAGCCATTAGCAGGCGGCTGGATGGGGCTGTAGATGTGGATGCGGATGGACTTCCCTTTCTTTTCCGAAAGAGCCAGCGAACCAACAGCACAAACGGAGTCAGCAGAAAGAATGCAATCGCGATCACGGCCAGTACCAGATAGCTGGTTAGTGCCGGAAGCGAACGGCTTCCTTGGAGCGGCAGTATATCTGTAGCAATTCCTTTGCTTAACCGCACGACCTGGCCATCCTTCGAAATTTTCGCATACAGAACCGGCGCCAAGCGTTCGAATCTTGGATTATCGGACTTGGCGTATTTGTATACATTCGGCTTGATTTGCCTCATCTCTCCCGACATCCCCATCACGCTAAGAGTAAGATCATGCTTGCCCTTAGCTTCTACCTTGATTAACCCCAGATAATTGATAACCTCATGATACGTGGTGAAGGTACCGCCCGATTGCACATAATATCCGTTCAATTCGCTGGACGGCGCCAAATCATCTGCCGGGGTCACGGCCTCCTGCGTCTTGTCCTGAATCAGCAGATTAATGATGCCGGAGGTGAGTTTCTGCTCAATCTCCATATTCGTCAAGACAACGATGCCTAGCTGTTCATCGGGGACGACGGCAAAATTACCGGAGAACCCCTTCACATTTCCACTGTGACCAACGGTATGCGGCTTAGCTCGGTACTCCCAGAATCCATGCGCATTGGACAGAATCTCCGCATTCGGCGTATAGCTCTGGGACAGCATCGTCTGTACGGTCTCCGGCCGGGTGAAGAGCGGACTGGATGGGGCATTCAGTGCTATAGCGAACCGAGCCAGATCCTCCGCTGTTCCTTCCATGGCACCTGCTGGATACATGGGAACAAAATAGTGCGCTCTTGCCTCGAAGCCGCCCTCAGGCTTCATCGCATAACCTGTAGCTTCCGCATTCTGCAATTCAGGGCGATCCTCCAAGGTCGGATGGCCGGAGGTCAGGTTCATTCCCAGCGGGCGCAGAATATGGTTCATTTCATAGTCCGAGAAGGACTCCCCGCTTACCTTCTCCACGACCAGTCCGGCCAATGCGGTGGCAAAGTTGGAATAGGCGATCACCTTGCCAGGTTCATAGATTTGCGCTGGCTGGCTAGATATCAGTGTCTCTTCCAATGAAGTCAGATTATCCTCCGACATAGTGAAAGTGCTCAGCGGATGCTGCTCAAAACCAGCGGTATGGCTCATTATATCCAGCATCGTAATCCTCTTCTTAATCGACAGTCTCTCGGCAAGCTCTTTTTGAAGGTAGGCTCTGATGTCTTGATCCAGCTTCATCTTGCCCGCTTCCACCAACTGCATCACAGACGTCCAGACAAACGCTTTGTTGATGGAGCCGTAGGCAAATACAGTCTTGGCTGGATCAACCTCCGTTTTCTTCTCGATATTGGCGTAACCGTAGCCTTTAGAGAAAATGATCTTGTCGCCCTTGGTCACCACAACCGCAGCTCCGGGACTTGCCTTTCCGATATGGGCCTTTACATAACTGTCGATCTCCTGCTCCAGCCGATCGTAGGGAATCCCCGAAGGCGTTTTTCCTGCGTTTGTTGTATCCGTCGCATTGGCCGGGAGTGAAAAAACAGGAAAGAGCATACTTATCAGAAGCGCAATAAGGGAGTTCCGTATTTTTGTATGCATATTATCCACCTTTCATTTATAGATATAATAGTTATTTAATATCTGTAATTGTTTTTGCTTACTGCTCTGCCATTCCGCAGCTTATTGATTCAACACTAGAATGCCGTCAGCCAAGGACGGCGCTCAGGCACTACTTATTCCTGTTCATCTATAATTGTGCTGAACCAATGAACTGCCGTCCGACTACTCTGTTATTAAACAGTATGGAGTAATTTTTCTTATCCTGTATGCTGCCAGTAAGGACACCAGAAATGATAAGGCAATGATAGCCATGCAAAGAAACGCAACGAGCGGCACATGAACAACGAAGCGTACCTTGAAAATGCCCGCATCCGTAAGCAGCAGCTCTAGTATGACATTCGTATACAGGCCGCCCAGCACACCGCCGCAAATGATACCGACAATAGCGATGGGCATAATGCTCAGCGTAACCTGGGTCATCAACTGGAATGTTGTGTAGCCTGCCGCTTGTAGAATACCAAGCTCTCTCCTGCGCTTAAGAACTGCCGTTCTGATGACCAGATAAAGAATGAGGACAACCACCAGCACCGTAATTGCCAGAATAATTGTCATAACGGCGAATACAGCCGAGTTATAAACCTGCATCCCACTTTCCTGTGACTCATCCACATTAGTTACTGACCAGATCATATCCCCGTACTCCGCTTTGACGTTCTGAATAAAATCCGATTTGCTGACGCCTTTCAGGTATACATTAACTGACATTTCTTTGAGTCCAGGGATAAGATGATGCACTCCAGATAGAGTTAATGAAGCTCCTTTTCCTCCCGCACTGAACGATTGGCTCAGCCCTGTGATCAAAAATGAATAGGAGGTATTTCCCGCTTCTAACTTGATTGAATCGCCGATCGTTTTGCCGAGTAGTCTGGCCAGACCGCCGGTAATGGCCACCTCATTGTCATACAGCGGATAGCGGCCCTCATAGACCGTTTGGTTGTTCAGCATTTCGAACTGATCGGAAATTTCCGTATTTACGATTTGACCCTGAATTGCCATTATAATCGAATCCATAATAACGGCCTTGCTCACACCGGTCATCTGTCGGATCCCTGCAAGTAACTGCAAGCTGTCTTTTCCGGTCTGAACTTGAATCCCGACATCTGGCATTTCTGAACCAAGCACTTGGTAAAAGGCCACTTTATCCCCGGCAATGTTGGAATACAGCACCACTGAAAATACCGACGCGAAAGTGATCGCGGCCATAATGCTGCCGATCAGCAGATTTTTCCGTCCATTGGTCATCATGGCTTTACAGGCATGCACCCATTGGAGTCCGCCTTTGGTCTGATCCAGTGGGAAGAAGTTCCGTTTGAAATGATGGGTCATGAGCCCGCCTCGCAGAGCTACGGCGGGATGGAGTCTGCGGATGCGCGCTGCGGAGAGCAGCGCCACCGTGCATACCAGCAAAGCCACAGTTGCAATACTCGTCAGACTTACGCCAGCAATTGCGCCGCCCCTCCATATCAGCCCCGTCAGAGTAGATACGACCTGCCCATATGCAGGTAGTATTGTACAAGAGACGACCACACCTGTGGCACTCCCTGCCAACGCAATCAACGAAAACTGCACTACATAGGATAATATAATCTGCAGACTAGTGTAGCCCATCGCTTGGAGGACACCGATGTTTGCGATCCCATCTTCGATACTGTCCCAGATGCGGAATGCAATGACAATGAGCGACACTAGAACAATCACAGCCGCGAACGCAGCCAAGATCATGGAAATAAAATTAACGATGAATGCCCCGCCGTCCTTCGCCGTTTCCGTGTCGGCAGCCCAAAAACTGGGGATTATGACTTCATTCGAATGGGGAAACTGTCTGTGATAATTCTTTAATACCGCACCCGATTGCTTGTTGTCCGATAAAATGGCAGACATCAGCGTTCCCTGGGCCTCGGGGCCGACTGCCCTGGTAAATTGGCGGTAGGCTGCATCCGGCAAATAAAACTTCAGCATATTCAGCCTAGAGGAACCCATTAAAGTCGACTCAAAAACTCCAGTTATTCGGTAGGTGTACGCTTTACCCCGATAAGTTATGGTTAAGTTGTCCCCCAACTGGTAGCCGTTCCTCACCTTCCAACTGTAGGGAACATATATACCTTCTCCCGAACCCGTAGATGCAGCCTCAATTAGCTTAACTGGTGCGATACTTCGCGCGGCGTCCGCATTCAGCAACATGGTGCGGATACCAAAACCGGAATCATTTTCATAGAAAGGGATCGTGGATGTGGATAGCAGAATCACCTGTTCCGTCTCCATCTCTCGTACGCCTGAATAGGACGCAAGGAACTCTCCGTAAGCCACTTTGAAGCTGGCGCTATTCATCGCAATACTGACATGTGGATCGCGCAGCTCGCGTACCTTGTTTTCGTAAAAATGATTCATAACGGACATGGCCGTCAGTCCGATATTCAATAGCAGCCCCGCAATTAGCATCAAGATAAACAGGAAGAGGGCGGCGCTTTTTGATTTTTTGAGATTAGCAGCTGCCAGCTGTAACACATTCACTTTACCACCCCATTTCGGCCAGAAATACCTTCAGCCTTTCTCGGCGGTTCCGGTCATGTTCTCCCTGAAAAGTGCCTAGCATCAAATCTCCGCAAATGACGCCATCGTGCAGATATAGGATGCGGTTGCCCCGCAATGCCGTTGTCAGATCATGCGTTACCACCACGATGCTCTGCCCGCCCCGGTTCAGCCCGGTCATGATATCCAGCACACTGTCGCTGGATGCGGAATTGAGCGCGCCGGTAGGCTCATCCGCGAACAGCATTCGCGGATTGTTCATAATGGCGCGGACGATTCCGGCCCGCTGTGCCTCGCCACCGGATAACTGGGAGGGAAATTTACTCCACGAGGATTCCGGCAAACCTACATTTCCCAGAAGTTGTCTGGCTTTGGCGGCGACAGCCTGCCTGTTCTTGTTGACCAGCAGCCCACTTGCCAGTGCGTTGTCCAGCACGCTCATATTGTCCAGCAGGTGGATTTGCTGGAACACGAAACCGCAATGAGTTCTGCGAAAAAGAGCCAGTTGATCATTGCTGAACCGCGAAATATTCTCCCCTTCAAAATAAATTCCGCCAAGCGTTGGTCTATCCATGCCCGAGAGTGCATAAAGCAGTGTCGATTTGCCAGATCCAGAGCTGCCCATAATAATCGTAAAGTCCCCTTCCAGCAGCTCGATGTCCAGATTTTTCAGCACATGCTGCTGAATTCCGCCGGTAGAGAAGGTTTTGCATAATTTCTCTGTTCGCAGTATCGTCTTTTGCACGAAAACGATCATTCCCTTGTCGACAAATTTCATAATCGGTATCCGGTACACATTTCTATCATACAAAATGAATCCTTATGTAATCTTTGCCCACTCCTTAACCATTCCTTAAATATTCAGGCAAGCTTGATCCGAAGAGTCACCGTAAACCCGTCATTGCGATTATGGCATTGAATATCGCCCTGCATGCTCTGCATCAGATATCGGGAAATAAACAGTCCCAACCCCGCTCCGGACTGACCTTGGATATTGCTTCCCCGGTAAAACTTGTTGAAAATCAGAGGCAGTTCATCCGGGCTAACTCCTGTTCCGTAATCCATAATCTCGACTTGCAGGTGGGTGCGATCAATAAAAGAAGTAATTTTAACGGAGGTGCCGGAATATTTGAAGGAGTTGCTCAGGACATTGTCGATGACTTGCTGCAAACGCATGGCATCGGTCAAAATAATGCATTCCGGAATGGGGTCACACACAATCTGATCATCATAATTCACATTCATGATCATTTCTTTCATAATCGCGCTGAATTCCTCGGCAACGTTCACCTTAAGCTCCTGCAATTCTTCTAGCGACGCATGGAACATATCCGTAACCAGAAGGTTGATCTGCTCGGCCTTGGCATAAATCATGCCAAGCTGCTTGATCGTCTTCTCATCGTCTGTTCGCATCAGCATCAGCTCGCTTACTGCCTTGATAGAGGCGACCGGCGTTTTGACGTCATGGCTTAAGCTGGCTACAAGTTCCTTCTTGCTGCGGTTGGCTTCGTATTCACTCTGCCGCGCTGCCGCCAGTTCCTCGCGCATAATGTCGAAGCTTTCGGTAAATGCGCCGAACAGGTTATTTTTGTCCATCTTCAACGGGAAGTCTAGATTGCCCCGCGCCACATGGAGAGCGAAGTTTTGCAGCTTGCGAAAAGGCCGGATAATGGAACGGTTCAGAAATACAACATAAAGCGCGCATAGTACCGTCACTATCGTAAACGTCGTCAGCATCACGATCATCAATTGCCGTTTTATGTTCTGAATGGATTGCCTATAATCATCATGGATGATCAGCTTTCCAGCAAGCTGCCCCTCTATTGTCACATCCAGCACTGCGTCCCTATTCCTGATCGCATCATATACGGTCTCGGACAGTCCGCTCGCTGTCCGATAGCGAACATTCCCGCTCTGGTCGAGCACGACAAATTGCTGGGTAATACCACTGTAATCACCTTCCCCGATTTGCGGCCAATGGCTTTCGACCGTCTTCAGCACCTGATTCGCCATGACAATATCGACCCGGGTATCGACTTCGGCTTCGATCACCCGCACCGACAGTACGATGCCGGCTGCCATTACCACAAGCAGCAAGAGGAGCATCCCCTTAATTCTCATCGCTCGCCGTCCTCCAGGACATATCCCGTCCCCCATACCGTTTTGATATATCTCGGACGATTGGGATCGACCTCGATTTTTTCACGCAGGCGCCGGATGTGCACGTTCAGGGTTCCGTCCCCCGTGAACGAGTCGCCCCATACCTTGGCAAACAGCTCTTCTTTAGGTATTACCCGGTTCTTATGCTGGGCCAAATAGCTGAGCAGACGATATTCCAGCGCTTTGAATTTGACCTCGGCACCGTTCAGCCGTACCCGGCAAAGTGCTAGGTCGATCTGTACTCCCCCGAATTCCAGCATGTCCACGCCCGGTCGCTGTTTTCCATAGCGTCTGAGCACGACCTTCACCTTGGCCAGCAGGATACTAAGTGTATACGGCTTTTGAATATAATCGTCGCCACCGATGTTGAGAGCGATCAACACATCGTCGTTGCTGGAACGGGCGCTGATGAATAGAATCGGAATTTCTGTCGTCTTCCGCAGCTTTTTGCACAGGTCAAACCCCGAGCTGTCGCCAAGATTGATATCCAGCAGGATTAACGAGGTGTCATTTTCCTGCAAAAACCGTTCGCACGCCTCCGCACTGGTCACATAAGCCGATTTAACCTCAAACATATTCAAATATTCGCATGTCGTTTCCGCAAGCACCGTCTCGTCATCCACAATTAAGCAATCAAAGTTCATACTGTTTCTCCATGGTTCCCCAGAATATAATAGATTCGTTCTCCCCTAAGATACCACGAAACCGGGTGGGTCGGTAAAACTAAGTAATGATAAAGTGCAGAGATGAGGTGATAGGATTCATGAAAAGTACAGAACAGCAGAAATCGCGCGTAGCATTGGAATCCATCCTAATACTGTGCGCCTTTATGAGGAACTTGGTCTTACGCCAAAACCGTACTGAGGAATAAGTAAAAGGCTTGCAGGAAAACCTAAATCCGGTAACTTCATTAATTAACGGATCTAGGAGGTTGGCTAATGGCAAAGTTTTTTGTATTAGCAGTATTATTATTGGTGGCAGGTTGTTCGTCCCATAACAATATGATGCAAAAGCAAGTGACTCCTAAGCAAACACGAACTTCAACTCATGATCATACTACTGCGCCAAGCTCTGTCCTCACACAGGCATCATCAACAGCTACGTCATGGAAAGAGCGATCTTCCATGACAACAAAAGAAGCACAAAATGGAATTCCATTGGATTTGATGGATCTGATTCGAACACCGGATGGAAATCCAGCAAACCAGGTACCTACAGGGAATCCTGAAAATAAGGAGCCAACAGGTTCAACAGGATCAGCACAGGAAGGTACTGTGGATAATCATTTATCCGAATTCGAGCAGCAGGTTCTAGATCTAGTAAATCAAGAAAGGTCCAAAGCAGGATTAGGTTCCTTAAGTAGGAGTGGAGAATTGTCAAATGTGGCTATGGTCAAGGCACAGGACATGTACAACAACAATTACTTTGATCATAATTCTCCCACACATGGATCCCCCTTCGATATGTTGAAGGAATTCGGGATTACATTCAACACCGCTGGAGAAAACATCGCAAAAGGGCAAACTACCCCTACCCAGGTTATGAAGGATTGGATGAATAGCCCCGGCCACAGAGCAAATATACTGAATAATAACTATACCCATATCGGTATTGCTTTTTATAACAACACATGGGTTCAGGAATTTACTGGATAACGCCTTTCATCTCCCAACAATAACGATTCAAAAACCCGCAATTTATGCGGGTTTTTGGCACTTCAAGCTGACCCCTCTCCGTCTATTGGCAAGTTAAAGTTCTCTGATGCTCCCAGATAACGATGTACGAACATCCCACTTATTAGCGTTCAACTCACTTTTGAAATCCGTGTCAATATGTTGATTTAATGGTAATATATTGAATAATATCATCTTTTAAACGAGGTGGAACAGTGTTGGAGGATATTTCAAAAATGATTGCCATCGTGATATATATGGCAACTATGCTAGGTATAGGGTGGTATGCTTTCCGAAAAACAACAAACTTGACGGACTATATGTTAGGGGGACGTTCCTTAGGGCCTGCTGTAACCGCTTTAAGTGCTGGCGCTGCCGATATGAGCGGATGGCTGTTAATGGGTCTTCCGGGAGGGATTTACCTGACAGGACTGTCAAATATGTGGATTGCCATTGGCTTATCGGTTGGCGCCTATCTGAACTGGCTGTTTATTGCTCCACGTTTGCGCACATACACGGAAGTTTCCGGGAACTCCATTACCATTCCGTCATTTTTGGAAAATCGATTTAAGGATAGCACCAAACTTCTGCGGATTGTTTCCTCCATTATTATCCTCATTTTCTTTACGTTCTATATTTCCTCAGGTATGGTGGCAGGAGCCGTCTTTTTTGAAAACTCCTTCTCCCTTCCTTACATAGCGGGGCTGCTCCTCGTATCCGGAGTGGTTGTTGCCTATACATTGTTTGGGGGCTTTCTTGCTGTCAGTTGGACGGACTTTGTCCAAGGACTTATCATGCTGCTTGCTCTTATCCTTGTACCGGTGTTAGCAATGAGCGAGACGGGTGGGTTTGCCAACACCGTTGATACAATCAGAGCCATAGATCCGTCCCTCCTAGATTTATTTAACGGAACTACTGTGCTCGGCATCATCTCTGCAGCTGCCTGGGGACTTGGCTATGTTGGCCAACCGCATATTATCGTCCGATTTATGGCCATCCGCTCTGTACAAGAGACCAAAACTGCGCGACGTATTGGTATGGGCTGGATGGTTGCCACATTACTTGGCGCTTCATTAACAGCATTAGTAGGTCTTGCTTTTTTTGCACAAACAAATTATACATTGTCTAATCCAGAAGCTGTCTTCATTCAACTTGGACAAATTTTATTCCATCCGTTTATTGCTGGACTTGTCCTTGCTGCCGTATTGGCTGCAATAATGAGCACGGTTTCTTCTCAGCTCATTGTAACATCTAGTGCATTGACAGAAGATTTATATAAGCTGATTCTGCGTAAAAATGCCTCTGATAAAGAACTTGTGTTCTTTGGAAGAATGGCTGTTCTAACGATTTCAGTCATCGCCTGCCTGCTCGCGTTGGGCGGTGAAAATAAAACCATTTTAGGTCTCGTCGCTTATGCCTGGGCCGGTTTTGGCGCTTCCTTTGGCCCCGTTATCCTGTTAAGCCTATACTGGAGAAAAATGACCAATTGGGGTGCCATTGTCGGAATGTTAGCAGGCGCAACAACAGTGATTATTTGGAAAAATATTGACTTGCAAATTACTAGAGATGTATACGAAATCATTCCCGGATTTATCGTCAACCTTATCGTCATTATTGCCATAAGTCTGTTTACCTATCAACGGGACGAAGCTATCGAGAAAGAGTTTGATACCAGCTTGAAACGGTTACACACGAATGTAGAAGAAGCATGATCAATTTTGGCTTACATCCCTGCAATACGCCGAGAACAACGCTCGAATGATGCTCACTCACCTTGGAGAAATGAAAACGAAATTTACAACAAACCCTACACTTTAACACCAGACTTTGCTCTGGTGTTATTTTATTTATGCAAAGAGAGCATTAAGGAGGGATCTGATCACGTAGAAACAACGATCAAGGTAGAAAACTTGAGCAAGTCTTACGCCAATGTCAAAGCAGTTGTTCATCTAAATCTATCGATTTGTCGTGGTGAGGGTTTTGGCTTATTGGGCGCAAACGGTGCTGGCAAAAGCAAAAGGTCGGTGGACTGGCGCCAAACATGAAAATAGCAAGTGCTGTAGCCAGCCAGCTCTATTTCCCAATGCTTATTTTCTCTGGTGCTACCTTGCCTTATGAAGTAATGCCTGCGGCGCTTCAAAAGTGGCCGATATATTACCGCTAACACAGGGCATTAAGATGTTAAAAGCCGCTTCACTTGGCCTGCCAATGGATAGTGTCATCATTCCCGTGGTTGTAATGATTGTACTTACAGTAATATGTATGAGTATGTCTCTGCACTTCTTTAAATGGGATTAATAGTGATATAAACAGTGACAGTCTAGGACTTAATTTTTGCGTCCATACTGTCACTGTTTCCTAACCACCTTTATTTCCATACAACACCTTGCACTACTTTTCGTGGAAAGTCCGAGGCTGCTTTATCCCCAGCGGTCATTTTACAATTATAGTTGTGCCGTCGAATTTCGTAAGCTTAAATCCTTGGAATGGCTCGTTAAACGTATGCTTGTAGTTGCGAAGCAAACCGATGGCGGTAGCCTCGCCCAAATTCATGCCGTGAAAACAATCAGAACGATAATGAATACCTGCAAATGCCCGAGCGATGGCCAGGTTATTGGCAAGCTTATTCAATTCACCGCCTATTGTGAGCGGCGCTCCGTTAAAGGGCTCAAGGTACAGACCGTCATCGCTCACTGTAACTGGGTTCGGGAGAACAAAATCTTCGTTGAAGAACGCCTTTAACATCGTAACACCTGCACCGGCAATTACGGCATGACCTGCCGGATAGGACGGATGTGCCGGGCACCCTTCCGGATAAGCCTGTGGCAGCAAATAGGTTCCGTATTTATTGAAGGTTAGATCTACTGCAGGAGAATTCAGAAGCTGCTCATGAATCGGATAATTTGCGTTGTTCGTTATTTTCTGTTGAACGAGACCGCCAAACTCCTCCGGCCGCAGTCTCCGATGCACAAGAAATTTCTGATACCAGGCAGACTCCATCGAGAAATTCGCGGCCCGTGCGACCAAATCCAAAATATACGGAGATCCAAAGGTAACAAATCCAGTTTGGGTACGCGAATGGAAATACGGATTGGCCGGATCAAGTGCAGAAGATCCCAAGCTCAACAAATATAAACAGGCCATTAACACACCTTGATAAGAAAAATCTTTATGCACCCATTCACTCAGATCTCTTCCGTTTCTTAAAAAACGAGGTTCAGGATCATATACGATGGAAGCAGACGGAGCAGCGCCATTTTGAATGCTCAACCATGTTTGATAATCCGTTAAGAAATGTTGACCCGCCAAAGGGACTTTGTATTTTTGAATAATAGAAGTGGCGCCAAATGGAATATCTTTGTATAAAAATTGCGAGATATACGGCCCTACCAGATCGCCTTGCGTAACGCCGCGAAATAAAGTTTGCGGTGTTACTTGTCCATTTATTTTAGGCCCGTAAAAATCCTTCAGATTCGAAAGGTTCTCCGCTGCTGCAGCCGCTAATGGATCCCTGTCATAGCTGTTGAACGGAACATCCCGCAACAACGATTGCCAGTATAGTTCTACCATATCGCTGGCAGCGGCTGCACTGTTTATCGAAGACGGAGCCGGAATCGTTAAGGAATGTCCGTCGGGCCCGGCAAGATCATACACGTAA
This sequence comes from Paenibacillus sp. cl6col, assembly GCF_900102125.1. NCBI lineage: Bacteria > Bacillati > Bacillota > Bacilli > Caryophanales > Paenibacillaceae > Paenibacillus > Paenibacillus sp. cl6col. The sequence continues at coordinate 27,231 of NZ_FNAZ01000017.1, read as the reverse complement.
GCGCCTTGCGGATTAACGAGCTTGAGCGTTCCACCGAGTGGAATTTCCTCGAATTTACTTGGCTTTCCGCTATTCAATGCTTTGAGATATGCTTGGTATGCATGTTGATCAACTTCTCCAAGACCGTTATGCAGCAGTCCCTTCGTGAAGTTTCCGATTTTGTTCGGATACTTTCTTTCATCGTGATTGCAGGGCTGAGGTAGGATTTTGCGCGACTTTTCTTCTTTAGCGGCTTGTTTCCGAATTTGATATGCGTTACGTTGCCTTTCCTCCGGATCTAAAGGGCCGAGTACACATGAGTCATCCATACGATTCCTCCTTGAGCGATCAGTGAAAAGCACATAGTTCTTTACAGTCTATTCAAATATATCGATTTAGTATGGATATATGTAGAGGACATGACCATAAAAGGAAACCTATTTGGAATACAGTCAACGTTTCATCGATCAACTTATTCTTAAACTCACTACCACGATCGGTATGGAATAATTGGATCTGACGTAGAACATTTCGTGCTAAGCAAATGCCCGCATTTCGAGTGCAGCATCTTTGTTAGGCCCCGCACTGAATCTATTAATTTCTCGATTAAAGAGATCGACAAACATACAGATGTAGTGCCATCTGTTTTTGACTCTAACATAAGTCAGGTCGCTGACTACAACGCGTTTAGCTTCATCTTGCTGGAATTGGCGATTCAGTTCATTTGTTTGCTGGGACTGATTTCATACAGTCTTATGAGGTTTATAACGAGGAACTGTGTAGGAGATACAAGGCCTTGTGCCTTCATGATACAGCCAATTCGTATCCTGGATACGATAAGTCCACGTTCGTGAAGTTTAGCTTTAAGCTTTCTTGTGCCATATGCTTTAATCAAAAGGGGTAATTCGGTAACTTTTTATTAACGGTTGTAAGGTTCTACATTTTTGACCATTCTGTACAACGATAACTTGGGTTTATTGATTTCACCTGAAATCTGGTAGCCTATCCTCTGATACAATTTAATGGCAAGATGGTTCTCTTTCTTTACCGTCAGAGAGCATTTGGCAAAGCCTTGCAGGCAAGCCTGTTCCTCGGCAAACTCAAGCAGCCTGGTCCCCATCCCTAGTCCCCGGCTTTCGGGCAATAAGGCGATTGTTCCGATGTGAAACTCGTCATCTTCTCCCTCCTTCATGGTGATCATGGAATATAACATTTTGATATTCAGAATATTATAAACAACAAGACCCAGCTTTCGGAATGAAAGCAGCTGTTTAAATGTGGGCCATGCAAGACGATTTAAAACAGGTACGGGATAGCAAGTAATCATCCCTAAAGTTTTCCCGTCCATTTGAGCTTCGTAAGCGTATTGATGACTAAAACGATTGTTCTCCTGCTGCCATAGCGTACGAAATGTCCCTTCGACCGTGTTCTTCTCCTCAGATCCTGCAAGTGAAAACGCCATGTATTCCAATGCCATTACATTTAGCTTAGCGCTGACCATGGATCGATGATCAGCCTTTACAATAGAGATTTGATTCATTTCCTAGCACTCCTTTTTTCTTTCTATATTATTGATGTTAATTATCACCCTTCGCTTTGAAACCATAATAAAACGTATTTAAAAAAAGCTCTGCAGCCGATTTTTTAGGCACATTACCTTCATGTACCTGCTCCCATGTATGGAAAAGCAGGGCATAAAGCGTATTCAAAATCCATTCGCTGCTAACCGTTTGCTGAAAGTAACCTCTTTGTTGTAACAACTCAATAACGCGTCGTAAGGGTTCCCTCAGCTTCTCTTCGGCTTCACCTAATTCTTTGTTGTTAAATACAGATGCATCATGACCTAGAAAATAGATTTTGTCACCTAAGGGGATTAACGCTTCAATAAGTTCCGGGATATAGTTTTCGCTTCTTTCCTCATCCAGTGGAATCTGGTTTACGGTATCACTTACCAGTTGTATAGCCCGATGGCCCAAGAACAGCATCAATTTCTCTCTGCTTTCGACGTAGCGATGAAGTGTAGCAATACCAATTCCCGCATATTCTGCAATTTCATTCATCGAAGCAGTAGGATTTTCAACAAGCAATATAGTAGCCGAATCAAGAATTGCATTAAATCTCGCTTCCTTCAACGCTGACAAGTCTTTCTTCATCGTCAATCTCTCCCTTTTTCTGTATAAAGTCGTCTTTTTTTGATAGATAAATATATCATTTGATATTATCATAAATCATTTAAAACAAAGTGTCCAACTGTTGAATGTAGCTTTTCATGACGAAGTTACAGTAATTTTTCTACTATTATCGAACTCCGATTGTACTTCATTTTGCAGAATATTTTTTTAATGAAGTTGATTTCTGCATAAGGTTATCGGTTTACTTTAGAATTCACTTCTGGGTATTTGGTTATCAGCCTTTTAAGGGGTGAGCCGTCGTCCTTCTGTTTTACATACTGGTCAAAAAATGCCAGGCTGAATTCGTTGATCATGCGATGAACTTCTTTTGGATTTTCACCTGGGCTCCACAACAGTGGGGAGAACAAATGAAAATCAGTGAAGCTTGTATGATCCGTATGGGGAATGACTATTGACATCCCACCGCCAGCTAACCCACTTTCAGGCAAAACTCCCCCATACAATGTGCCATCCATATCGATGGCTGCTTTGACACGAGAGTCTTCTGCAAGTATTTGTGCTGCGGTAGCCCCACCGTAAGAGTGCCCAAACATTCCAATACGCGAGGTATCAATCTTTCCTGTAAAGAATCCTGTCTCATCGTTTTGATTAAGCTTCTCTAACTGGTCAAGTACAAAAGTGACATCTTCTTTCCATAATTTGATGTGGCAATCGCGTTCGTCAAAATCAGTTAAATTGACGGATTGTACGTAAGCAGTTCGACCATCTGGAAAGACGGTAGCTGCAGCATCAAAGGTATGATCGATACCTAGAACAATATATCCTTGACTAGCCAACTCCTCAACTTCAAATGTGTTTTGACACCTATATAGTTGCACCAATTATGCTTAGTAATCGTTTCATCTACTCTACTCCTTTCTTCAAATCAAAAACTTAAAATGCCCAGCTACCTTTACGGAAAATTGGCTCTACAGTTCCATCTGGTAGAATACCGTCGATGTCCATCTCACTGCTGCCAATCATAAAGTCCTCATGTGTTACTGAAATATTTGCACCTAACGCTTCAAGCTGATCGTTTTCTAAATCTCTTCCACCCTCTAAGCAAGTTGGATAAGCATTACCAATCGCTAAATGGTTCGATGCATTTTCATCAAACAATGTATTAACATATAAAATCCCCGATGCTGAAATTGGCGATTCATGTGGTACAAGTGCTACCTCACCTAAATAGCAAGAGCCTTCATCCACATTCATAAGCTCCTGTAATAAATCATGTCCTATCTGTGCTTCAGCTTTAACAATTTTTCCTTCTTCAAATGTCAGTTTAAAGCCGTCGATAATATTCCCTTGGTAAACTAATGGTTTTGTATTGCTTACATAGCCATTTACACCTTGTTTCATCGGTAACGTATAAACCTCTTCTGTCGGCATATTAGCCATAAAGATAGTATCATCTGGCGTTTTACCACCTCCAGTAATCCATTTATGCTGTGGTGCTAATGCAATTGTTAAATCAGTACCTGGCGCTGTATAGTGAAGCTTCGCATATTTTTTATTGTTCAGTAGGACCGCACGAGATTCTAAATTTGATACATGTTCACGCCATTTTTCAACAGCATTGCCTTCACCGATACGAACAGCTTTAAAAATAGCCTCCCATAATGCTGGTACTCGATCTTCAGCTGCTAAGTTCGGGAACACCTTCGATGCCCACATTGGTGAAGGAACTGCTACCATCGACCAAGCTATTAAATCCTTCATTACGGCGTTACGATTGTTTCTCAGAGCAGCTCCTGATACCTTTTGATAGGTAGCTAGACGATTGGCTGAAATACCTGTAAATTTATCAGGGTCTGCAGCATCTATCATTAATAGTGCTCCTTTACGTTCGATCAGCTCATCATTCATTTTGACTATCCACTCTGGGAAACGATTAAATTCTTCATCTGAGGCATGCTCCAAGTAAGCACGATCCATTTCATCATCTGATAAGTTAACATGAACACGTCCTGCACCAGCCTTATAGGCCTCTTTCACAACTAAACGGGCGAAATCCAATGCATCCACCGATGTATTGACTAATAAGTATTGCCCTGGCTGAATATTGACACCGACTTTTACCGCAAGTTCTGCATATGCTTGTAATTTTTCTTCAAAAATCATATTATTTACCTCGCTTCTGTCCAATTGTTTTTTACCCTCCGCTTGCTTGTATCCATTTTTGATAGATCAACATATCAATTGATATGAATATAAATCATTTTAAAAGAATTATCAAGCCGTTGAACCTCATTTTTTCAAAAGTGTGGTAAAAAATGTGTAAATCTAGGTTATAGAGTAAATAAAAAAGAATCCATTTTGACAAGAGATTAATCAAAATGGATTCTTTTCTTTTTGAATGAACATTCCTTTTTATAAAAAGTTTGGTCAATTAAATGAGCCTTGTTTACTGGTTGTACAGGTTTCCTTCTCGTTTCTGGGAGTATGATTACGCAAATGCAAATAAACGGTATGTTTCGTAATTTTCAACATATTTGCCACGATTGTAGCCGCATTTCTCATATTAAACACTCCCCGATCATACAAAAGACCGATAATGTGCTTATTTCGATTTGCATACGATATGTCAGGAGAAGCATCCACCGCTTCAATCGTCAGCTCTATCATTTCAAGAATCATATCCTCAATGGATAATGAAAAATTTTCCCCCTGTACTTTTGTTTCAAAACCCGCTTGCGGTAAAAAAGTCTGAAGAAATCCAGAAAACGATTCATCCAAGTTTATGTTAATGCACATAAAACCAATAATTTTGCCAGCTTCACCACGAATGGCTATCATGCTTGATTTCATTGAGTGGTTGTCCTTGCTTTTGGTAAAATAACTGATCGCTTGCTTTGCGTTAGAGTACTTAGCCTCACTCAACATCTGCAAAGCCATATTCGTAATCGGGGCTCCTAATTCTCTGCCCGTATGATGCCCGTTCGCGATTTTGATAACGGTATTTTGATAGTCTTCCAAGCTATGCAGCACAATCTCGCTGGCATCTCCCAAATAATCGGCCAAGCCTTCCACGATGGAGTCATAGGATTGCAATATGGCCCGATCATATTCTGTAAAATTCTTATTCTTCATAATTTGTAATCCTCCTTTCTATGTGTATAGCTGCCAATAGAACTGATTGACTCAAAACTCCAGCTAAGACGGGATAATCATGCGACTAGGTTAAATCATAGCCCCGATTCATCTTATGATTGAAATCACGAATGAGTCGACTAATCAATAAAAAGAGAGCTTTCTTAGGTGCCAATGACAAGCCACCTGAGAAAGCTCAAAAATATTTAATTAGAATAATGCTTTCAAACTTGCAAGGACAGTGAGAACGCCCACAACAGTGACAAAAATATTGCTAAGTTTTCCTTTATATTTAGCTAGAGCAGGAACTTTATTGATCGCATACATTGGTAAGAGACATAAAATAGCAGCAACTAGCGGTCCGCTGAGAGTATCTATAATTCCAAGAATGCTTGGATTTGCATAAGCGGCATACCAGCATGTTAATACTACAAAAACAAGGATCGCTCTCTTAACTGTTTTTTCTTTTAGGTTTTTTCCACGTGCTTTACCGGCCGAGATAATCATGTCACGCATTACCTCGTATACTCCTACATAATGGCCAAGAAAGGACTTTGTTACGGCCACAAACGCAATAATAGGAGCTGCAATAGTGATTAGAGGCGAATTAAGCCGATTGGCAAGGTATGAAAGTACTGATAAATTCTGTTCTTTTGCTATTACAAGATCATCTGGAGTCAAACTCAAGACACTACTCCAAACAAAGAACATAACGACAATGAAAGTCATGATATAACAAACTTTTTGTATTTGAGAACATTTGGCGTCTGTAGCTTGTATTCCATAAGTTTGTCTCTGTTTCATAACAAATGACGATATCATAGGAGAATGATTAAACGAGAATACAATAATTGGCAATATCATCCATATCATATTGAAGTATCCTCCTACTCCTGTTGGAGCAGTAGAAACACTTGAAAAACTAAGCATCGACGTATTCCACTGTGGAATTAAAGATATTGAGATAAAAAGCAGCGAAGCTATAAAAGGATATACTAGCATACTCATTACCTTTACAGTAATATCTTGACCGAAGTTCAGTATAGCTATAAGACCGAGTACTAATACAAGCGATAGAATGGCTCTTGGCGGCTCATTCATGTGCAATTGATTCACCATAAAACTACTTGCAGTATTTGTTAGTGCAACCGAATACATCAGCACGATAATATAAATCGATAAGAAAAATACGAGGTTAAAAATTATACTTGCCTTATTACCGAAATACTCTCTTATCGTACCTGTAATCCCCTCATCAGCAGATTTGGAAGCATATATCATTTTAGCAAGCGCCCTATGCGAGAAGTACATAACAGGAAATGCAAGTATTGTAATTAACAGTAACGATAATAAACCTCCTGCTCCCGCATTTATAGGTAGAAAGAGTACGCCTGCTCCAATTGCTGTTCCAAAAAGGCTCAATGCCCAGGTGGTATCTTGCTTGTGCCACTTTTTGGGATCTGGATATTTTTCGTTTTTCCCTGTAGTATCTTCAGCAGTAAATTCAAGTTTTTCGGCTGTATTCCCATTCATATTATAATTCCTCCTTGTATACTGGTTAACTACTTTATCATTTCCTCTCTTTTAAAACTGTTAAAATTGTTTACGTTTACAAAACTATTTAATGCATACTATTACATTATATGGCATTAATAGATATCGATATACACTCCTCTCATCCTTGATAGAGAATTGGAGAATGAACCTTAATAACTGTGATTTTTTTCACAAAGCATGAGTTGAAATTCCATTATTTTGCTATAACGCTTACATTTCTGTGTAAATATTGTAATCTTTTATTACTATAATTATATATTATTATTATCTTATTTTCTAGTAACCTTATCTTCGAAAATTTTGTTTTTAATAGCAATTCCTGTGGGAGTGGCTGCAATTCCACCTAAACCTGTCTCTCTTAATTCGCGAGGCATCTGTCTTCCTACTACGAACATCGCTTCAATTACTTCATCAGCATTGATGATGTTGGTTACGCCTGCTAATGCAATATCCGCTGCTACTAAGGCATTAGCCGTTCCAATAGCATTTCTCTTTACACAAGGAACTTCTACCAAGCCTGCAACCGGATCACAAACTAGACCAAGTAAATTTTGCAGTGCAGTTGAGAAAGCGTCAGATGATTGCTGAGGTGTTCCTCCGGCAGCTTCTACTGCTGCTGCTGCAGCCATTGCTGAGGCACTACCTACTTCAGCTTGACATCCTCCGAAGGCTCCGGAAATACAAGCGTTATTTGCTACTACCATTCCTAATAAAGCTGAAGTGAATAGAAAATGAACCTTGTCTTCATGACTTAATTGTAAACTATCTTGGATACTAAACAGCACTCCCGGGATTGTCCCACTTGCACCTGCAGTTGGAGTTGCACAAATAACTCCCATCGACGCATTTACTTCATTAACTCCGATAGCGTTTTGGACCCCGAGCATCATCAAATCTCCAGAAAGGGTTTTTCCACTTTCACGATATTGTTTTATTTTAACAGCATCCCCTCCGGATAAACCGGTCGGAGAAAATACTCCGTTGCCCTCAGCGCTTTTCTTTACAGCATTCTCCATAGTCACTAAATTTCTTTCCATTTTTCTCCAAACATCTTCATAAGAAGTTTTAGTTTGCTCGATTTCCTGCTCGATTGCTAATTCATAAATTGGCTTTTTCCTTTGATTAGCTGCATCGATAATTTCCTTTATAGTCATGTACATAAACTTTTCACCCCTAATCTAATTAAAGAATAATGATATTAGCTGCACTGCTAGAATTTCTCAATTCCTTCTGAACATCACTAGATAATTGAGAATCCACATCAAATTGATATAAATATTTTCCTGACTTCTCCAAACTATTAAAATTGTTAATTTCCACATTATATTGTTTAAAGATCCTGCGTAATATAAATTCAAGGTCATCTCTCTCGGAAATCGCTATAATAACCGGCAATGGCCCTTGAAGATGTAAGCTAAACCCGTCAATTTCTATATGTTTAATTTCAATTAATCCGCCACCGACTGAAGTTCCCATTGTTCTAATATTTCGATTTCCATCCTCCAAATAAATATCTGCAGTATTCGGATGACCGGCAGGACTATCACCTGCTTCTTCTAAAAAGGTAATGTCAATTCCTTTAGATTCTGCTATTTCAATAGCACCAGGCACCCTACTATCGTCGGCAGCAAATCCTAATATACCGGCAATAATTGCAAAATCAGTTCCGTGTCCTTTATGGGTTTCAGCAAATGATTCATAATACCTTACCACAACTTTTTTGGGAAGACCTTGAAATAGTTTATTGGCAACTGTTCCAATAGCTAAGGCACCTGCAGTATGTGAACTGGAGGGGCCGATCATAACCGGTCCAATCACATCAAAACAACTTTTGTAATTAACAACCCTTTTTTCTTTAACAGGTACTAATTTCATATTCATATTAGTTTCCTCCCCATAGTTGCCATACTAGTCACCCGCCCACCATGTAAGGGTTTTCAAAAGTAACACTAAGAATCATCAAACCCTTTCTTAGTACGAATTGAATACTTGGATAAATTATCGTTGTAATCATACTCGTTGCAATCAATGCCATCAAAACAACGATGTTTTCTGATCCTTCTCACATAATTTGAAATAATTTATTATAGTAATTATTTTTTATTACTACACAGACAGAGTACCACATAGATATTCATGCAGTCAAACAAATGATAATAAATTATTATTATCGGAATTTTTTATTACAAATTTAATGTTTCTCCCTTTTAAAATTCTAAAAAACTTGTTATAAGTTATAATAGGGTTGTCTATTTTGAATGCTGGCTTCTTCATTAAACGAAACCTTGCCGATAAAAGACCCGAAGTTGGGTTGTCTATAGCTGAAAAAAGAAGAACGCATCTATGTACGAGAAGTAAAGCGCATCTTTTATTGAAAGAGATTTTGCTCAACCTTGGAATTGAATATGAATTCGCGAGCAATTTCATAGTGAATGAAATTCAGGAATAACTGATTAGGAGGAATACTTAAATGGATAATGAACTATTTCGACACTATCAAAACATAATGAATTATTTCGGGGAAATTTTGGGATCTAATTATGAATTTGTATTACATGTTTTAAATCCTAATGGGGGTTCTCAAATCGGTCACATAGTCAATGGAGACTTAAGTGGAAGATCTTTAAATGGCCCTTTAACTGACTATGCAAAAAAATTAATCAACGAAAAGGTATATTTAAAAAAGGATTATGTTGTAGATTATGTTGGAGAAGGACCCAGAGGTAAAAAATTCCGTTCATCAACTTTATTTATAAAAGATCGTGAAGGTCAATTACAAGGTCTTTTATGTATAAATTTTGATGCGGATGTCTATAGGAAAGTCGCAAAGGATATATTAAAATTGGCCAATCTAAGTTCAGCTATAGATCTTATCGAACAAGAAACTGACCAGGAACAACCTATTGAAAAACTTACCGATAATATTCGTAATATCATTTATTCAGTAATAGATAAAGATATATTAGAATCCGGTGCTCAGTTATCACCTGAACAAAAGAGACTTGCTATTTTCAAATTAAAGGAATATGGGGTATTTGAAGTTAAAGGTACAATAAATGAAGTTGCTGAAATAATGGGAATGTCGGAATCAAGTGTTTATCGTTATCATCAAATGATATCTCGCAACGACAAGTAGCCCCAATCGAATCAGAACAATAAATCGAGCAATACAACCTTGGATCAATCCGAGGCCGTAGAGCGAAACAAAAGACGACTATTATTCTATTTATGGGATAATAGTCGTCTTTTTCACTGTATACACAAGCCTGTACCACTGGCTTCTCACTTCGGTAGCTTTACTATTCTCTTCACGTTAAGAGCGAAGATTGCCAAAACTCTAGTATCAAGTTTCAAAACAATAAGCGTAAAATGATTATGGAGATAATACCGCCCAGTACGGTTCCCAATAAACTTCTTGTTTTTATCGCAATTAAAAAAGTCGGTATGGCTGCAAAAAATTCAATGTTGTTGGTAAGAGATGTAAGCTTTCCGTCATGGATAAATATCTCTTGACCTATCAGAGCAGCTATTACAGAAATGGGGACATAATTTAACCAACGCATTGCCCATTCTGGTAATTCAAACCGACTAAGCACCATAAGAGGAACGACCCTTGGAATGAACGTGACAAAAGCTGAGCCTAGAATAATCAAAAAAATGTCCCATCTTACTTCCATTTTTCTACCACCATTCCTATTGTTGAAGCAATAATTGTAGCCACAATAACGCCCATACTGCTGGACAAAAAGAAAGAACTTCCCACAGCAATGACCACTGCAATAATTGCGACAACGATATCAAGTTTGATTCTATTTCGCCCTACCATAGAGAGTACGAGAATTCCAATAAACATAGCTGGCAAGGCAAATGCTAGTCCGAATTTCTCAGGATTCGAAATCCATTGCGCCAAAAATGCTCCTGCTAGATTCGCTGCAAGCCAATTTACATAAGCGGTTATGTTGAGGCCATGCATCCATTTCTCACTGATTCGCTTTTTCTTGGCCGCCTCGGTAATCGCGACACCGAATGTCTCATCGGTGAGTAGAGAACCTACTAGCATGTTGCGAAGTGGAGTAAGATGCCGGAAATAAGGTGCTAGTGCTGCACTAAGTAAAATATGACGAAGATTTACAAAGAAAATCGTAATAATAATGGCAGTAATCGAACTACTTGCTGCTATCATACCCGCAGCAATAAACTGAGCTGAGCCAGCATAGAGAATCATAGACATCAGAGCGATCTCAGCGATGCTAAGTCCCGCAGTCTTTTGGATCACACCTGCAGCTAATCCGATACTTAAATAACCCAGCAGCGTGGGGACACAATCTTTTACTCCTTGGATAAAGCTATCTTCAGCTCTCGGAGACGAATTCATTTGGACGTTCGACAGACTCATTTCATTCCCTCTTTATTTTCAAGTATTAGAAGCTAACTTACTAACTACTACGAAAAAGTGAAAGAAAATACGGTTCAATTTATTTGAACCGTTTCCCGGTAACAACATGAAATAGGTTAGGAGCGTTTTTCCAAAGCGCTTCTGCTTTCTCTGGGCCCACTTCTTTCACTAATTCTGAGAACATAATGTCATGCCTGATGTATTCCATCGCGATTAACACAAGTGCCGGGTCTTCCGTTTTTACCGCCCATGCAGGTGTATTTTGCGCGAAATTTGCAATTAATACTTCTTCATTATCCCGTGCAACAATCGTTAAGCGGCCGTTCATACGTTCCTCAGCTACTTCTGGAGCCATGTAGTTGTGATGAGTCGTTGCCCCAAGCTGAATCTCAGGTGCTCCAAAAAGAATAGAAAAGACGTGGGTATCATCCTTTATCCGCTCATCTATAGCACCTTTTATCGAAGCGACTTGTGGTTCCCAAATCGACAACCATATTTCTTTTTTAGCTTTATCGATTATGTCAATCATTTCGGCCACAACGCGCTCATCACTGCTGATGCGTCGAATGACATCTACTTCTTGTTCACTTTCTAACGCAGATAAATTCTTTTCAAGATAATCCATAGAATTGTCAAAGTCATTACGCAATCGACGGATTAATTCTTTTGCTGGTAATGGCGCATAGGTTACAGGATCAGTAGGTACTGTATACACCGCACCTTTATCCATTAATTTTGCCAGTACTTCATATATCGTTGAACGAGGTACACCTGACCTTTTGCTTATTTCATATCCGGTTATAGGAGAATTTTTCAATAGCCCTATGTACGCTTTACATTCATATTGTGAAAAGCCCCATTTCTGAAGTTCTTTAAAAAGTTCTTCCATGGCAACTCCTTTAGTAGTTAGTGTGTTACTTACTATAAAATAAAATGAATTAGCTGTCAAAGCAATCCTGGTTCCGTTATCGAAAATGATCGTCAGACCACTGTTTTGTTCCTGATTCTTCAACTTTTGGGCGAGGTATAATTGCCCAGAAAAGGAGGATCAGTCCTTTTTAATTCCCTCCCTAAGACCTACTGCCCAAACCTTGTCGGACATGTGGAATATGTAAAAAAGCATAACAAGGAATAACAAGGGATCGGTGCAGTTACTAGGCTGATGTCCAGTATCAAACCATATGGAATTAACATACATCCTCTTATTCCATCCGGATTTCAACATGATATATTTCTAGTGAATAATAATATCGAACTATGTTCATATATTCACAAATAATCCGTATGACCCATTAAATAAACGTGAAACTGCTGTATATTTAACGGTGTAAACATGTATCGTTATGCAAGAGTATGCATGTTTGCAGGTATTACTAGGCAAAGCTAGGGAAATCTAGTGACGCAAAACTAAAGGGGCTAAGGAAGAAATTCTATGCCAGCCAGTTGCCGATTAATAGACCCCCATCTCTATTAGTCGTATGGTTGTTTTTGTATGATCCATGGCGAGATGCCCCACCCTAGCTGCCTATTAATAAAATCTATTGATAGGAAGTGAATAACGGATGAAGACTGGGAAAAAGCAGAGTGCACGGAGATTGTTCGCAATGACGGTAGTGACCATCATGATGTTCGTGTCTTCGTTGGCACCGGCTTATGCAGGGTCGGCTGTTTCCGCAGCACAGGAACCTGTGGTCAAAAACGCGACAAAGGAAATAAGGAATGTTATGTACTATGGCGATTGGTCGATTTGGGGAGGACAAGGGAACTTTTATCCTAAGGATATACCGGCCGATCAATTAACCCACCTGAACTATGCGTTTCTCGATTTTGATGCCCAAGGCAACCTTGTCTTTACGGATAAGGATGCGGCAGTAGAAGCGCCTGTCGGCCAGGATGGCGTTCAATGGCAAGCGGCCAATGCAGGCATCCTTATCGCCCTGCAGCAATTGCGCGCAGAAAACCCGAATCTGAAGATCGGCATCTCTCTTGGCGGATGGTCGAAATCAGGCGACTTCGCTGTCGTTGCAGCCGATGCTTCCAAACGGGCAAATCTGATCCAAAATGTCATGAAATTCATCAAGTACACGAACATGGACTTCGTGGATGTCGATTGGGAGTTCCCGGCTGAAGTTCGACAGCCTGATATGGTCGATAATAAGAACGATGAAGGTACGAAATACGCTATACCAGAGGATAAAAACAATTATATTTTACTCCTGCAAGATATCAAAAACGCATTGAATAAGCAAGGAGCCGAGCTTGGTAAAGCGTATGAACTGTCTGTTGCACTTCCAGCGCCGAAGAGTAAGATCGATATCGGCATTGATGTGCCGAGACTGTTCAACATTGTAGACTTTGCCAACATTATGACTTATGACATGCGCGGTGCATGGGATGAAATAAGCGGCCACCATACCGGCTTGTATACGAACCCGAACGACCCGCTCACGGGCAACAACCTGTCCATAGACGAGAGCGTGAAATATTTGATTCAGCAAGGAGCCGAGCCGAACAAGATTGTTGTCGGGGCAGCCTACTACACTCGCGGCTGGGATAAAGTATCGCAAGGATCCGATCCGAATCATCCGGGGCTATTCGGCGAAGCAGCACTATCAGCCAAGGATGCGGATCAGACTCCATCCCGCGGCGCGGTTGGCGAGGCAGCGCTCGCTGTTGGGGACGGCGGCCGCCGAACAGGGATTTGGTCTTATCGCAACCTCGACAAGCTGAAGGCCACTTACCCGAATCTCAAGGAATATTGGGATGATGCAGCCAAAGCTCCCTATCTGTATGATGGGACAACTGGCGTATTCTACACGTATGACAATGAAAGATCCATTCAAGAGAAAACGAAATATGTGCTTGAAAACGGTCTGGGCGGCGTCATTGCTTGGATGGCTTCCAATGATGCCCCTACTGCGGATCCTGCCAAGCGCGACAAATTAACAAAGGCAACGAAAGAAGGCCTCTTCGGGAGCCAGGCGTTGACAACACATGAAATCCAATATACCAAGCTGGACGTTACGGCGGATGTGAAACCGTATACTGAGGCTTGGGGCAACAGCAAAGGCTATGAAATCACCCTCTTCAATAACGAGTCTTTGACCGAATCGAATCAAGTGTTGAAAGCGGTGGAAAGAGGAGCTAAAACGGTTAAGCTGCCGAAGCTCTACATCCAAGCCGATGGACCGCTGACTTCAGGCGATTATTTGGCGGGAACCGTAACAAATGAGAACGGTTACACGGTCGTCGATTTGAAATCGGTCTATGATGCTAAAACGATTGAAACTGGCAGATCCTATACGTTCAAACTGAAGGGAGATGCCAAGATTACAAGCATGGAGCTGGTTCAGCGGGTGTCGGATAACAGCCCAGAGATGAACAGACAACTCATTTTGGGTGATGAAGCTCCAAGCAAGAATCAACCGCCTGTATTGCATGGCGTAACGGACGTGACGCTTACAGTCGGCGACAACTTTGATAAGCTGGCCGGCGTAACGGCTACGGACGCAGAAGACGGAGATCTGACATCACGTATTAACGTGACGGGAGAAGTCAATACGAATGCAGCCGGCAAGTATGAGCTGGTTTACTCCGTTTCCGATTCGCAAGGATTAACGGTCGAGAAAAAACGCACCATTACAGTTATCGAAGCTCCAAGCAAGAATCAACCGCCTGTATTGCATGGCATAGCAGACCTGACGCTGAAAGTCGGCGACAGCTTTGATAAGCTGGCTGGCGTAACGGCTACGGACGCAGAAGACGGAGATCTCACATCCCATATTGCCGTGACGGGAGAAGTCAATACAAATGCAGCCGGCAAGTATGAGCTGATTTACTCTGTTACGGACTCGCAAGGATTAACGGTCGAGAAAAAACGTACCATTACCGTTATCGAAACGACAGCACCGGGGTATGACTTTGGGGTTGGTCAAGGAATCGAGTGGCCGAAGCAAGTCAATTCCCCATTCATCGACATGGTTGCATGGGTTACCAAGCCGGGCTATTCCAACAATGGCGCTCCTAACCTTGCCAGAATTTCCGAGGATACCGGCGTGAAATTCTTCAATCTCGGCTTTGTTCAGCCCGTTGGGCGTCAAGTAGCGGACGGCAAAGTGCAATGGGGCTGGGGAGGACATTCCTTACTAAGCGAAAAGAATCCGAACGACACCCAATATCAAGGAATTAAGCAGTCCATCCGGGAAATTCGTGAGTTGGGCGGAGATGTCACGATCTCGCTAGGCGGTGCGAACGGAGCTGCATTCTGGGAAGTCACTCAAGACACCGATACGCTCTTTCATACGTATATGGAGCTGGTTCAAGGCTATGGACTGACCCGATTTGACCTTGACATTGAGGGCGCTGCTCAGGACAAAGACATGAATATCGCTAACGCAAAGGCAATTAAGAAGCTGCAGGATGCAACAGGAGTCGATATCGTATTAACACTCCCTGTACTACCAAGCGGTCTGACTTCTGTTCAACTGGATGTATTGGAAGCTTACTTGTCTGCTGGCGTGGATGTCCACGTCGTGAACATCATGACGATGAACTACGGCAATGGTACGCTCCAGCCTGGCGAAAACTATGGTTCCGCTTCTCTGAGAGCCGTTGATTCGACGAAGAATCAAGTGAAGCAATACTACAAGCAATTCGCTAACATCGATCTAACCGATCAAGAGGCTTATGGAATCATTGGTACGACGCCATCTATCGGGTTCGAAAGCAACCTTCATCCGATCTTTACGACGGAGTGGTCGCAGTTGGTTGTGGATCATGCGATCGAGAAAGGGCTGGCGATGACCTCCTTCTGGTCGATGAACCGGGATGCGATGTTGGAAAACAACAGCGGCGTAACGGCGCAATATCAATTTACCGATATTTTTAAGACATTCGGAAATGGAAGCATTCCGCCGGTAATTTCAAAACCTGTGATTCATGGTGCAGCAGATAAAACGATCTTCGTGGGCGAGCAATTTGATCCGAGAGACGGAGTTACCGCTACGGACAAACAGGATGGCGACCTGACCGATCGCATCGTGATCGAAGGAGCGGTTGACTCCTCTACCCCAGGAGCCTATAAGCTGGTATACACCGTAGAGAACAGCCAAGGACAGCAAGCAGTTGCTGAACGTACGATCACTGTGGCAGAAAAGATCAATCACAAGCCAGTGATTCATGGCGCTACGGATAAAACAATTCTCGTGGGCGATCACTTCGATCCGAAAGAAGGAGTTACCGCTGCGGATGAAGAGGACGGCGACCTGACCGATCGCATCGCGATCGAAGGAACGGTTGACTCCTCTACTCCGGGAACCTACAAACTGGTGTACACTGTAGAAGACAATCAAGGCCTGCAAGCCTTGGCAGAGAGGAATATTACCGTTACCGACGGGCTTGCGGATACGTATGATCCGAACAAGATCTACTATGAGGGTGATACGGTTATCTACAAAGGAGAGAAATACACAGCAAATTGGTGGGTACGAGGCGAAGCGCCGGATAACTCCATAGCATGGCATAAAGAAGTGAATCCAAACGAAGACGGCAGTGTAGATTACGTGCCGGGCAATGTATATGTGAAAGGCGATTTGGTTCGCTATGAGGGCAAGCTCTACCTAGCCGAGTGGTGGACGAAGAGCATTCCGGGCAGCGATGAATCCTGGAAGCTTGTAGAATAATAGCAAGACGCAACGGGACTGACCCTTCACGGGTTAGTCCCTTTTGATAATCAAGTCAAATCTTACATATTCCGGCTAAGGGCCAACGTCCTTCCGATTACACGAAAATATGAAAAAAACAGCTAGATCAATTAGATCTAACTGGTCATATGAATTCCTACCCCTATTATTTTAAAAGTACCAACTTCCACTTTTGAGCAGCGCTCCCATTATCCGTCCAGATTTGCACGTTCGTACCGTCGTTCGTGCCTGATGCGGATACATCCAGAGCCTTATTGCTGTTACTATTAATTAGTTTATACGAGCCATCTGTATTACGCATTAAGCTCCATTTCTGTGCACCTGAACCGTTGTCATCCCAAATCTGTACGTTTGTACCGTCTGCTGTCCCCGAACTTGTCACATCCAGTGCTTTGGCACTAACCGCGTTAATCAGTTTATATGTGCCGTCTTGGTTTCGATACACGGTCCAACGTTGAGCTGCTGATCCGTTATCTGAATAAATCTGAACATTTGTGCCATTCGCTGCCCCTGCTCCTTGAACATCCAATGCTTTTCCACTGTTTACATTAATTAATTTATAGGGTCTTCCCACAAGCACATCGTTGCTAGTCAAGTTTGGATCCTTTGAATATTGCTGCCATAACTGATCGACAGTCTGGCCAGTTAACTTCACCCATAATTGTTCACTATAAGTCCGATTACGAAGATTGGAGTCCATCTCATTGACGATCGACGGACGGATCCGATTTTCCAGCCATACGAAAAAGCGAGCTGTAACTTGGTAACTATCCGTATATTTATGATTAGGGCTATAATTAGGCAGAACCCATCCTGCCGGCCCATTATTTACGCCATATTTGTAACGGGCATAGTCCGCGATCCCTTCGGTTAACCATCCCGGGCTCCCCCCAGGATAGGCTTGAACGATATGCATTAACTCATGGGTCACCGTATCAATATCTTCCGGATTCTTTCGCAGCCAATTAGAGCTGAATCTAACATTGCCCCCTCCTGCTTCCGCAACACCAGAGTATGTCGGATCAATTGTAAAATGTACTTTGCGAACTGCCTGACCATTGAAACGTGCAACCATCTGAGGATATACGATAAAGAAGGTATCAATCATTCGTTGTTTCACTGTCGAATCAAAAGAAGGATCCTCGTTATTCACTTCTAATGTGTAGGTTCCGTCTGTGTAGGAAGCAGTCTCGGCAGAGACCACCATTACTTCAGAACTGAATAGTACCAGCATCATCAAAATCATTGACAATTTTCGAATCAAATCCTATTCCTCCTTGTTTGAACCTTACTAGCTCTGTTTTGGCCACATAACACCAGGGGCATGCGATATCGCTGATAATTTCCACCTTCGAAACGTTCCTCCTTCCCACCCTATAATCCACAGCTGTTCCGTTACTTTCGCGATAATGGTTCCTCCAAAAGCCGTCGCCCACCAGGGAATATTATGCAGATTATTCTTTTTTATGTAGTCTACTACTGATTTTGTGATCTCTTCATGGGTTACTTTAGGATCGATCTTGGCTCCACTCAGGAGTGTAGACCGTAGACCCCACATCGTATCCGTTCAAACCCCTTCGAAAGTAGTAAATCTAGATCACTTTTTATGATTTTCGTTAATTATTATCAAGCAAAATATATCTGTTGACAGCTATTACAAGAGAGCGTATGATTCTATCATGAATTAAAAAATAAATTTATTCATAATAAAATAAGGCGGTGTAATGGATGACAAGAGGACCGAAAGGCTTTTCTGATGAAGAAAAAGTTGAGCTAAGAACAAGGCTTTGTACGGAATGTGAGCGGAGTTGGGCATTGCATGGATACAAGAAAACAAGTATTGGTGAATTAACAGCAAAAATAGGAATATCAACAGGAGCATTTTATTTATTGTATTCGGCTAAAGAGGATTTGTTTTGCGACACCTTAGAGCGCGTGCAAAATAGGTTAAAAAGCAAATTGCTAGAAATTATTAATAGTAAAAGGGGCAAAGCTGGTTTTATTAGTTCCATGAAATGGCATTTCGAAGAATTTGATAAATTACCATTTCTATATGATCTGGGAA
Organism: Paenibacillus sp. cl6col; assembly: GCF_900102125.1. NCBI lineage: Bacteria > Bacillati > Bacillota > Bacilli > Caryophanales > Paenibacillaceae > Paenibacillus > Paenibacillus sp. cl6col. Next base: position 8,268 of record NZ_FNAZ01000017.1, on the reverse strand, counting down.
CTCCAGATTTCTTGGCCTTTTTAAACAAATTACCTAAAGACCGTATCGAAAAACTACACTTTGATAGCGAAACTTTTTTCTACGATACCATTGATCTTGCAGGACTCAGACTGAAAATTGAAAAAGAAAAAGCATATGCTGTAATAGGTTCGATGCTATTTATGGTGACATTGAAAGATAAACTTGCTTATGACCGTTTTGAAGTATTTGAATTTCTATTAAATAGTACGATAGATCAAATTTTTGAATAAAGAGAGAAATATAGCACCAGTATTCATTATTTTAAATATTGCTGTCGGCATTTCTAACTGGGGTGCTTCTTATTTCATATGTTAGGAGTGAAAGATATGATGATTGATAAAGTGTTTAGCAGCATAAATAGCGCGTGTAAAAAGGCTGGGGAACGGGCAGGAATTTCTATCAGCTTTCCCAAACCCAGCAAACGGTCATTCCTAATAAGTTCACTTACAAATGGGATAACGGGGATTGTTTTTATGCTAGTTGGAATTTTCTTATCATATAAATGGATGCTAGCGCTAGGTGTATTAGGCATTGCAGGCAGTGTAGTAACAGGTATACAAGCAAGGAGATAAAACTGGTGTTTCTAAAAATATATGAAGATTACATAATGGAAATAAGGAGACTTGTAATGAAAAAAATAAATAGGCTGGTTGCTTTTGTAACTATCGTAATTTCAATTTTCAGTTACTTTTTCTACTCTCCCATGTCAGCATTTGCAAGTACTGAAATAACTCCATCAGGTGTGGATATTTCAAAAATCGAAACAATAGTTGATGATATTATGGAAGGTAAAATAGGGGTTACCGTACCGGGAGCGGCAGTTTCTATAGTTAAAGAGGGAAAGCTAATTTTCAGCAAAGGGTATGGGGTAGCAAACATAGAGAAGAATATTCCTGTTGATCCCACATCTACTGTATTTGAAATTGGATCGGTCAGCAAAATTTTTACATGGACAGCAGTAATGCAACTAGTTGAACAAGGAAAGATCGATCTACATACAGATATACGAGAATATATCGGGTATGATCGCCTTAATTTGGTTTATGATAAACCAATTACGATATTAGATTTAATGAACCATACCGCAGGGTTTGAAGAAAATGCAAGCGAAATGCTTACTTTTGATAAAGAAAAAGTTATTCCTCTTGAAAAATGGGTGAGTGCAAAACATCAGCCCAAACAAATATATGAACCGGGAACGGTTATCGCATATTCTAACTTCGGTACAGACATTGCCGGATATATAGTGGAAATTAAGTCTGGGGAACTCTTTGAAGAATATGTAAAAAACCATATCTTTGATCCTTTGCATATGCAAAGAAGTACTGCCTATGCAAATTATTATCACCTGCCTGGGTTTGCAGAAAATAAAAGCAAGGGTTATGGCAGTGCGTCAGAAGGATTCGAGCTGCTACCAGAAAACTTTTTAAATGAAGCACCTGCCGGCGCGATTACCTCAACCGCAGAAGACATGGCAAAGTTTATGATCGCACAAATGGATTATGAGGGTGCTTTAGATAACTCATTATTTAACTCGCCTCAAACGCTTAAAGAAATGCATGCCGATTCCCTTTCTGTTTCTGCCGGTATGCCTTCTAATGCCCATGGGTTTTGGCAGCGTCAGGAAAACGGAGCTCGCTTGCTGGAACATGGAGGGAATACAACCAATTTTTCTGCATTTTTAAGTCTCCTCCCGGAAGAGAATTTCGGTGTTAGTGTGCTTACCAACGTAGCTGGAGAATCGGGTGGTGTGCGGACTGAAATTGTAGATAAGCTTTCTGCCCAATTTTCTCATCAAGCAAAGGTTACTGTGCCAAATCTCCATACCCAAGATCTCAGTGGAACTTATTATTCGGGCCGAATGATTCATAGCAACTTCCTGTCAAGTTTATATTTGCTTTCTGGTGATAGTATTGTGGTAAAGGACATGGGGAACGGGGAAATTGAAGTACGGCCTTCCATCGATCCAAATCGAGAAACACTTCACTTTGCAGAGGTCGCCCCCTTGGTTTTTGAACGAATGGATTCCAATCCATCTATATTGGAACGAAGCGGTGGGTCTCTTGCATTTTTATCCTTTGAGTTAGATGAAAACGGTCAGGTTGAAAAAGTTCGCACAGGAAATATTAGGGACTATCTAAAAATGCCGTTATACAAAAACATCCAAATTAATCAGATTGCTTTTGTTTTTTGTATAATAATTTTTATTACAGGCTCCATCGCTGCACTCGTATCCGTCATTTTATTGAGAAAACGCAAAAAGCAGGGAATCTCTCTTCATATACCGGCATATAAACAAACAAATCTATTACCGGTTATCGGTCTATTATGTATGGTTAACATGATAGTAACTATAACGAGGTTTATGTCGGCTATGTCCTCTCCAATTGGAGATTTTAGGATACACCTAATAATCAATGCTGTTTTTTCTATTGGCATGGTAATTGCAGCTATCCCTATTTTACGATCATTTAGGGATAAGCAAGTTAGCAGAAAAAGAAAAATATGGAATGCTATATTGGTAGCAACTATCTGTATGTTCATTTTATTGATGATTCAGTACCGCTTTCTGTTGTTTTGGACTATATAAATAGTCGCCAAAAGAAACGGTTCGAAAGAATCAGAAAGGATAATTGCGTAAAGACTTTTCCTATAATCATAGGGTACTTCGTACCCGAAACGAACGCGAACATTTTCAAGAAGCCAACTATTGTAGCTGGCTTCTTTTTTCATCATATCCTCACCTCGAGTACATCTCTTTTAATCCTTGATTTCCAAGCCTCGTGCTACCTTCCAATTATGAGGGAGAACTTACAAGCTACAAGTTTCTGTTCCTGTGAGTTCATTACACAGCTCAACTACCGGGTACATCAAGGGAAAGAGAATTTCCTTGATTATCGATTTCTAAATAAACATCCACACTGTTCACCCCTTTCCTGGTCTTATGAACGTAGATTGAATCTTTTCGCTTGCCTGTACCTTATCTATGTCATCATTTCTTTTTTCTGTTTTTAATAATATATCTCTTGATCACGTATTCAAAACCAACGCATATTTGACCAAGAACCAAAAGAAGAACGGAGATATAAAAAGCGGTGTCCAATCCCGAAATAGATACATACGGAAAAATGTTAAAAACAAAGTAAATAACTAACGTATCTCCAATCACATTGACAATGTGACTAATCACTCGAGTAGGCTTTTTTTTCAAGAGGGCCAATAATAACGCATAAATGAACGGATGTATAAATGATTCTACTAGCAGAAACAAGAGAATTATGTACATCGAAACTGTGAACGCGGCATAATGATTTGGGAATGTGAGTGTGTGGTTTAATGCTCCGATTCCGGTTAACAATAGTGCGAATAATCCAGCCAACAACGAAACGATTGTGAGTAATAAAAGCGCCAACACTGGTATGAGCCACAACTTTACTTTAAATGGCGGCTTGGGTTCATTATCCTCACGATTGACTATATAATTCATAAGATGTAAAAAACCAATAAAAATAATGATCACAAACAGTAAATAGGTCATACCATCTCCCCCTCCAATTAACATAAGTAAAAGGACACAATAGAGCTTTTTATTTGCTCTACTGTGCCCTGCCCATCTGAATTCTTCTGATGTAAAATGTTTTGGGTGGACTTTATCATTACTCTGCTTGATGTAGCAAGAGGTTTTGATAAAATGCTGAGTCTGGATCGCCGTTTTCGCCTTTTTCGGTAAACTGCTCATACGTTCCTTGAAATCTTATACTCCCTTTATGCAATAAATGAATTTTACAATGTATATTTCGAAATTCATGTAAAGTGTGAGTAGAAAGAATGACTGTAGAACTTGTACCAAGAGTAAGCCTTTCTATTCTTTTTAAAATTTGCAATCTTGCTTCGGGATCAACTCCGGAAGTCGGTTCATCGAATACATACAGCTTCCTTTGCATAAGCGTTACCGCTAAAATACTTAAGTACCGCCGCTCGCCTATAGATAACTGACCGAATTGGGTGTCCCATACTTTTTCCATTAACTCAATTTCTGAAGATTCCATGTATTTATCGGTATAAGGAGTATTCGAAACTTTTATACTATTATTGTGATCCGTGTACAAAAAAAACCGAAACAAATCCTTCCCTTTCAAAGTCGAAGGAAACGATAACCCCTGTAATTGATAAATAATTTCAGAATGGTTCGGTACACCTTTGATTTCTTTGGGTCTTGGAATAACATTTGTAATTAAATCAAATAACGTCGTCTTACCGGAACCGTTTTTTCCTATAATGACGTTTACTATACCCGGTTTAAAATCTACAGTTACATTCTCCAAATTACTCTTATTACAATTCTTATGCCTATAATTTAAATTCTCAATTGTAATCATATACCTGCCCCAATTCATGTTCGATTTGTCGAGGATACGATTCTTGTATATCTCATCCCCAAAAGTCCGATAATCATATATAAAATCAGGCCGAATACGATATGAGCCGAGCCAAAATTCATAAATTCCTTACCCGTTATGAATTCCGCTATTAATAGATTCAAAGCTCTAACCAGTTCTAATGGATTGATATATAACAGCAGGATTCCCCACGACAATGATTGCGACAAATTATTAGCGGTTACGATCAAAAATACAAGTAGAAGCATATTCAATACAGTAACTAGTGATTCTTGCTTCATCGGGAAAATCATAAGTATTAAAAAGAAGAACATTATCGGAATTGCCCCGATTAAGCCCGCAACGACGGAACTAATCATAAATAATATAATATCTGTAGGGTTATGTAGACTACATAAGCTGGTCACTAAAGAAAAGATGAGGATCGAAAGAATCAGGAAGGATAATTGCGTAAAGACTTTTCCTATAATCATAGGATACTTCGTGCCCGAAACGAATGCGAACATTTTCAAGAAGCCATCTTCTCTCATACGGATCAAGCTTGTCGTAACCTCAATAGACATGACGAATGTTATATAGGCTAAGAACATGCTGGCTTGGTATTGAAAAAAAGATGCTTCTGGACTATTCATGATCCAATTGTAATGATATACGAAAAAAAGAATTAAGGGTAAAAGCAAGTACCACAAAAAACTCACTTTCTGATTCAACGTTATTTTTGCATACAATCGAATATACTCTCGAACAACTGACAATGTAATGTTCACTCCCCGTTAACCGAATGGAATCATTTGAATTGCAAACTCATTATTTTGCTTCTTTCTTCTCAACGATCATGGTCTTTTTTCTGAAAAAGTAAAGTATCAATCAAATAGATAATAAGAACAAAACCAATCTCAGAAAAAATAGAAAAATGAACGGACGTCATCCATTCATCAATCAGATGAACAGCAACAAAATCGAGGAGTATTCGGAAAATAGCGTCATGATACTGCTTAAATTGCTGACCAGTAGAGAGGAAATACCTTGTCTTCATAAAAATAAATAATACTTTGGCAACCGCATCAGCAACGAACGATAAACCGATAAACAGAAATACCGATGCCCACGATTCGTATTGAATCCCTAATACCTCGAAAATACCAATATGGAAGAATAGGAAAAAGGCAGCCACACCAAGCAGAATAATGAGCAATAGTATACTTACTATCACATTAGGAATTATCTTTCTCATGATCTCTTTATTCCTTTTCGTTTTTACATTCACCATCATTTATTTGTAAACGGCCGAGAAGTCGAAAATAACGCCCCGGTTATTTAATTCAAGATCTGCTTCTTGTCTTATTGCTTTTATTCTACTTGCACTTATTTTTCTCTCCCACTAATTGGAGCCGGTTCAGTATGTCCGAGGTATCAATATAGGTCAATATAGGTCAATATAGTGTTATCTGCTGTTACACTACTTAGATTCTGCATTAAATTCCCCAATCATGTTTACATCTTGGAGCCCTAGTCTCCTTATGCGTTCATCAATAAGATTCTGTCCTTCAGTTGATTTAAAAAATTCGCTTACTTCATTTCTTGTAAACATAGTTTTATTAGATAAAGACTTTCTAGTCCTCTCTGTTTTAAAACCGATTAACGTTATTGCAAGTCCTAAGCTAATTAATGAAATTGCGTCACTCCATGCATTAACAGTCTTAACGGGAATGTCAATTTTTAAATTTGGCAAAACTATTATTGCGATTACTGCACATCCTAGAGAAGTTGAGCGTAGAACTGTTAAATTATTGACCTTGATACCTCTCTTTTCTTTTATTCCTTCTAAAAACGTATTCAATTACGTCCAATAGTATTAAAAAGAAAGCTGCAATGGATACATATAATAACCACTTCCCAGTTGCATTAATTATTGGTGTTAGCCTTAATACTGATAAAATAATAAAACCAATGCCAACTACTTTCGTGAACGTGGTAGTCAAGAGGTTCCCTCCTTACATTTTATTTGGGCTTTGGGGAATTGTAGATAAAGTTCTTGTACTACCGATCCAGAGAACCTTAAGGCGCTTTAGCGCCGGTCGCGATGCGGTTAGTCGGTGCAGGTTGTTCACTGAAGCCCCTATTATGCTTCCTGGAACAACTTTTGCAACGCTTGGCTCAATCCGGTATTCGGCAGATTCCAATAATTTTTCTCTTATATGTTCTTTATCTTCATTTTGCAGGGTCTTCACCTCTTAGTAATGATTTCGCCTAACGTTCTCGTATGTACGACACGACCCGGCCTTTAGATAACTCTTATCTTAGGTCGGGTCGGTGTTGTTTTAATATTCTGTTTTTTAGCATCTGGCAACCAAGGGGCTAAAAGCCCTGCAGCGTAGATGCATTGTTATACGACGGGGTACTTCTTTGAACCACAAATCTTTGCACTTTTATTTTAGGTTCTTTCACTTCATTCGTTCAGGAATATGCTCCAACAAATCACCAGGTTGACAATTTAGTGCTGAGCAAATTTTATCAATTACTTCTAATGAAACATATTCATTCGTATTTAACTTGGCCATTGTTGCAGAAGAAATCCCTGTCATTTTCAATAAATCTTGCTTCTTTATTTCCCTATCTATCAGCAATTTTTGTAATGGTTTATAACTGATCATCGTGAACTCCTCACAAAGTAGTTAAATATTTCTTTAATTATATTGAACAATCTTTACTTAATCAAAATTATATTTGTGTTCTCTTGACTATATTCTTCAATATGTTAAACTTTTACTCATGAAAACAAACTTTACTTTGTAATCTTAAATGATACTAGGAGGACTTATTCTTGCAAAATTCATTGGAGATAAATATTGATCCACTAGTTCGTGCTCGATTAAAATCATTGCACAGCAACCTTACAAATACAGATACTGATTTTTTACGATTTTCAAATGAAGCCATACAACACTATAAAGCAATCCGAGAAGCCCTGCCTGACAACCTCCAACATACCTTTTTCCTCTATGAAAATGCCCAAAGCTCTAAACAAACATTACTCGAAAGTAAAATTTATCTACATGGTTTCAAAGATGCCATATATCTCTTTGAAGAACTACATAGTTCTAGATTTTAAAAGCTTTTAAACGAAGTGGGTTAATAGAACAGCGATTTTATGAGGAGAGGCAGGTATATATAAGCTAACTAGCATCAAGAAGTCCTTATGTCGAGCTCAAATAATTATGCCTCCTTGCTAGTTCCCATTTCATAAATAAATTTATATCACTTATAGCATCTAATATTGTACCTTTATGTTCTATATTATTTTTTAGTTCTTTCAAAATGATTGGTTTTACTAGTCTTTTATCCAACTGTTTTTTAGTTCTTGCTATATGTGCTAACCCCAATATAGAATTCGCTCTTACATGTGGATTATCATGTTGCGCTAATTTAAGACATATATCTTGAGCAAACTTCCAATTGTGATGATACATTCCAACTGAAAGTGCTAAATACATTAGTTCTTCTACTTCTTGACGAGTTAGCGGATTAACCCCATAAATTTGGACACATAGACACTAATTCTAGCTTATTCATTCATTTTCGTTTAGACTCGAACCATTTTAATTGGAATCGCTTCCACCTGATTCTGGCTGTAAAATTTCTCTGGCGCCATATCCCTAATACTGGAATGAATCCTGCGTTCATTATAGAACCGTATGAATTCGGACACCACTTGATAGGCTTCACCATAAGTTTGAAATTCGTATTTATTCAAACAATCATCTTGCAAGATTCGATGAAAAGACTCAATATGGGCATTCATATTCGGTGTTCTAGGCGGTATTCTTTCATGCTCCATACCAAAGTC
>NZ_FNAZ01000015.1:0-72279 GCF_900102125.1 Paenibacillus sp. cl6col | reverse complement strand
ATAAGTGGCAGATTGCTCCGCCTTTCTCATCTCCCTCATGCGAGGAAAATGCCTATCTGGTATTAGCTCACGTTTCCGTGGGTTATCCCAGTCTTATGGGCAGGTTACCTACGTGTTACTCACCCGTCCGCCGCTAACCATCAGGAGTGCAAGCACTCCATCAAGTCCGCTCGACTTGCATGTATTAGGCACGCCGCCAGCGTTCGTCCTGAGCCAGGATCAAACTCTCCGTTAAAGTTAAGTTTGAACTGCTCATATCTTTTGACGAGGTATTGCTACCTCATTCACAAACGTTGCTCGTTGTTCAGTTTTCAAAGAACAATTTCAGTCAGTAACCATTTTCTTAGTTACTTTCTTTTTCTCACCGCTTTGTCAGCGGCGACTTTTATATCTTATCATTTCGTTCAGTTGTTGTCAACACTTTTTTTTAAATGTTTTTTTCAACCGTTCGTTATGATTGTTGTTCCCGCTCGCTTCATGTCGAAGTCGTTCAGAAGGGAACGAAAAATAATTTATCATATATTCGAAAACACGTCAACACTTTTTTAAAACTTTTTTATTACATAGTAACATTCCGATGATTTCTAGCATACTTGGACAGTTCTTTAGGTGATGCAATTCGCGCGTACATGCGAAATACGGTACGGTATCGCTTCGATATCGCATCCCGTATTTCTGCCTCTAATCGCTTATCGCTTAAATCAAATAGCATCTCATCCAATTCCTTGCGCAGCATATAGCTCAATTCTTTACATTCTCTCTCATTGAACAAAAATCCTAGCATAACTGTCCGCATCCTCCCTTGACGACAATACCCCTGTCTTCGAACATAACGCTTACTTCCCCACTGCTTAACACTCTATAGTGTCTGCTTATAGGGAAGTAACTCGCACCAGCTTCTGTTCAATTACAGAAAGAATGGTGCCGCTTTACTGTTATGCTCATTTTTGAGCTGTTTTATCACAGGGAGGCGCGGATTCGTTTATCTAGTTAACCATTCATCAACCAGAAAGTTACGGTACTCTCAATAATAGCGGCAACTAGCAGCATTGCGGTTACCCATACCGCCCCTGCTCCAGTCTGTTTTATCCAATCCATAATCGTTGGCCCCTCAGCACGCATACGTCTGCTGAAGATTCGCTGCAAAATTAAGATACCAAATCTCATTCCATAAGCACCGGCAATTAGAATTGCAGGAATTTCAAGTATTCCATGCGGAAGTATACCCTTAATAATCGTGCTTGCTAAATCAAGACCCTGCGATTCCATAATTCGCAGCAGCAATCCGATCACCATTCCATTAATAATAAGGAACCCCGCTGGTACGATCCCTAATACGATCCCAGCAAACATGATCATGACAGCCTTAATCGCATTGTTATAGAAAATAAATACGAAGAAAGATAATTCTTGATTATCAGATTGCATCAATTGATCCCGCATACCTTGAATCCCCTTGAGCTGTTCCATGATGAAGCCCTCAAACCCGCTCCACTGATTGCCAAGCACATACCCTACAGCAAACAGCACCACAGCGGCAATGAGATACCAACGCAACTGCTTCAGCGTATTCCACCACGATGAGAATCGAAGCATATTGTACACTCCTCCTTTCAGACTGACTTGAAGACATAATTCCATACACTCAGCATACAGTGTAGTAAACAAGCATGACAAGCTGCAGCTTGTCGACGGGCATTAGTATTAGGCAGCAATGTACCACCCTAATTCGCCCCATTCAAAACGTTACGAGAGGAGCAGCCTTGGTATGAATAATTACTTTTATGTATTTAGCGGCAAGAAAATAAAGCGTGTATTTGTACTTGCAATTGCAATGCTATTCGCCGCTGGCGTCGTTTACGTAGAGAGCGACAATATTACCGTATTTTCAGAAGGCAGCAGCCCTTCCGCTATCTACAGCGTCCCAACTGATAAAAAGATGCTCGCCCTCACGTTCGATATTAGCTGGGGGGATACACGAGTTGAGCCAATTTTGCAGATCTTGCAGGAGAAGGGTGTAAAAAAAGCAACGTTCTTCCTCTCCTCCCCTTGGAGCAAGACGCATAGTGATCTCGTGAAGAAAATTGAGGCCGCTGGCTACGAGATTGGAAGTCACGGCCACAAGCATGACAATTACAGCAGCATGAGCGATGAAGAGATACGTAAGCAGATTCAGGCGGCCCACAATATTCTATCTGAAGTTACAGGGAAAGCACCAAATCTGATTCGTATGCCGAACGGTGACTTTGACAAGCGCGTCCTGCAAATTGCCAACAGTCTGAATTACAAGGTCATACAATGGGATACCGACTCATTGGATTGGAAAAATCCCGGGGTTGAAACGATCGTGAACCGCGTCGTTAGTAAAGCACATCCTGGAGACATTATTCTCATGCACGCTAGTGATTCATGCAAGCAAACCCATCTCGCCTTGCCGACCATTCTGGATCAATTGTCCGCAAAGGGATATGAGTTCGTTACGGTCTCTGAGCTGATTCAACAAACGGAAATGAAGAGCAAAACGATTCAGGATCAAGCAACGATGATGGAACATTTGCAAAATGCAGTAGGCATGTGATGGATGTAAAGGTATACAAAAAAGCTGACGGATTTCCGTCAGCTTTTTGCTGTGCCCACCAATCGATGCAGCATCAAGATTTGATACGCATTACATATTGCGAGCGGTATGTATACGAACCAGGTAGCCATATTTCCAATGTTAAGTGCCGACAGCGTCTCCACTGTGGTGATTGCAATCATGAAGAATAAGGTAGGAATGAGAGCCGTCGCATTTGTCGCCTTTACTTTCCAATAAGAAACAGCTACAGCAAGCACTAGAACAACTAAACCCAGCACGATATCCTCGTAGCCCCCTCCACGCACTCCTTCTGGCCTGTTTCCCAGAAGCATGCGCAGGAACATTAGATCGAGTAGTGCAATCACGGTCAATAATACCTGAACATACGGCCATCCCTTCTTGAACAAGCCAATAGCAATATAGTTCAACGTCAGATATGCGAAGAATCCCATCTGCGAATAGACGCTGATCATACATCCGCTCAAGATTAACTGAAGCACATTAAGCAAAATATCCACTGGCCCTCTAAAATTGCCCATTTCCCCTTGAAATACCTGTAATGCGAGGCCAATGACGAGACTGATTGCCCCACCAATACACGTAGTCGTCCAAAATAAATAAGACCATTTTTTCAAATTCATGGTGCTCCACCTCCGCAATGTTCATTATTTTACCAATGTTCTCAGCAAAAAACTATCATTGTCAAACATAATTCATAATTTCCTCCACATACTACGCGTGAGGACATGGACAGAAGGGAGCGAAGCTGTTATGAAGGCACCACTGGGCAAACTTGCGATCGTCAGTTTCGTCGTAATCGTGCTGTTGACCTCTTGCGGCATGGAGCAGCCCACACAAAGCAGTAATCTCGATTATAAAGAAGTTAAAACGATGGTTGTCGATATTTTAAAGACAGAGGAAGCGCAGAAGGCGATCCAATCCGGTCCATCTGGCGGAGGCGGCATGCAAGCCCAATCATTAAATATGCAGCAGCAGGAGCAGATCCGGACGGCAGTTAAGGATACACTTGTATCACCCGATTATGAGAAAGTCCTCGATAAAGTAATGAAAGATCCGAAGTTTGCCGGGGAATTCGCTAAGGCGGTAAGCAAGGAAAATAAACAAATTCTTAAGACTTTAATGAAAGACCCAGAGTATCAGAAGGACTTTGGTGACATTGTTAAATCTCCAGACATGATGAAGTCATATTTGGATATGATGAAGACACCAGAGTATCGCAAACAGCTACAGACTGTAATGAAAGATGCTTTGAATAGCCCTATATTTAAGCTTGAAATCATGGACTTATTAGGGAAGGTCGTTAAAGAAGAATTGCAGCCGAAGGAAAAAGAAAAAGAAAAGGAAGGAAAGAAAAAAGGTGGGGAAAAGGAAAAGCAAGGCGGTGAGAGTGAAGGTGGATCGGAAGAAGAAGGTGGTAGTGGAGAAGGCTAGGAGCCCACTCTTTCCCCTCTATTTCTCACTTATGGAGAGGCACTCATGTTGAGGCCTCTCCGACATTGTTAGGCCTGCACAACTTGCATCTTCGCATCAACGGAAGCCGCCAACTCATCGAATTGCTTGCCAATTGACGAATCTGCCATATATACAGAAGGAGCATAATCCGGTTCTGCAGGATGATTGTCTGGAGCGCCGAGCGGAAGCTGCGCAAGCAGGTCAACATGAAGCTCATCTGCCAGCTTAGCACCGCCCCCTCGTCCAAATACATATTGCTTCTCTCCACAAGAACCGCATTCCAGATAGGACATATTTTCGACGATACCGATAATCTCATGCTTCGTATGAATGGCCATTGTGCCTGCTCGAGCCGCAACGAAGGCAGCTGTCGCATGTGGTGTCGTTACGATGATCTCTTGGCTATGCGGTATCATTTGGTGAATATCCAAGGCTACATCCCCCGTACCTGGAGGCAAGTCAAGAAGCATGTAATCAAGCTCCCCCCACTGCACTTCTTGGAAGAAATTCCGCAGCATCTTGCCAAGCATTGGACCGCGCCATACGACCGGACTATTGTCCTGTACGAAGAAACCCATGGACATCACCTTCACTCCGAAGCGCTCCTGTGGAATGATATAGTTGTCTACAACGACAGGGCGGTCTTCAATCCCCATCATGTCAGGTACACTGAATCCATATATGTCTGCATCTATTAGGCCAACACGTTTGCCGAGACGAGCGAGCGCAACCGCAAGGTTCACGGTCACTGTCGATTTGCCAACTCCACCTTTGCCGCTGGCAATTGCGATAAATTTCACTCCAGATGCCGGATCCAAGATAGGATGCTGTTCTAATCCAGCACCGTGTCCACGAGGAGCACTCCCTTCTTGGGAATCACGGCCATTACCCGCATGATCGGTTGTTGATTGCCCGCTCTGTACCGCTATTCCAGCTGCACTCAGCTCAGCTTCAGATGCGATGCGAGTACGAACATATACATTGTGCAGCTCAATTGCTGCTAGACGCTCCTTAATCTGTCCGACTAGCGCCTCTCTAGCGGCTGCATCTGCTGCTTGTGGCGCTACGATTGCCGTCAGCTTCACTTCATCTTCCTTAATCATCATATCGCGAATCCAATGAAGGCTTGTCATGTCTTGTCCCGACACTGGTTCCTGCAAGCCCTGCAGTGATTGCAGCACTTCTTCTTTCGTCGTCATGATGGCACCTCGTCTCCTATGAAGTTCAGATCGGTCACTATGTAACCGTTTCTATTATAGCATAAGGTCATCATTTTCCAGTTTTTTCTCCTGCAATATATCGCAGAATTCCCTTGTAGATCGATGCAGCTAGCTTCCGCTGATATTCTTCATTCGCCAGACTCCGTGACTCTTCTGGGTTCGATAAGAAGCCTGACTCCACCAATACAGCTGGGATCGAAATATGATCCATAAAATAGAGCTTACGATCTATAGGCTTGGCCTCCCGATCCGTATTAGCCAGATTCGTACGAATTTCCGCTTGAATCCACTTCGCAAGCTGTTCATTATCCGGATGGCGATTCGTATAGAAAGCCTGTGCTCCACTCCAGCGAGAAGAAGGTACGCTGTTCATATGCAAGCTAATGACAACATCCGCTTTCTTCTCCTCGATATAACCAACACGCTTCTTCAAGTCCTCTGCCTTCCTGCGGGAGTATCCCTTCGTATCCTTATCCGCCAAATCATAGTCCCCTTCCCGGGTCATGACCACAATAGCCCCAGCTTGCTGCAAGTAATCACGAAGAAGTAGTGCAATCGTTAGGTTAATGTCCTTCTCTAATAACCCCTCGCGACCAACAGCCCCTCCATCTACTCCACCATGCCCTGCGTCGATAGCAATCACTCTGCCCGATAGAGGAATGGACCAATAGGTCCATGTCTTCGATACCGGCATCTCCATCGTCATCACAACAACGACTAGAAGCAGCAAGCATAAACTTATTAACCAGCGACGGACATTTCGCAGTGGTATCCATAAGATTGACGTATGTCTTCGCTTCTGACGGTTTTGTTCCCAATTTACCTTTTTCACAAAAAAAGCCCACCTCCGCTCCATAAAGACTTCTAATCATCTATATGGGACGAGGTGGACAAATATACGTTAACGATCCACTGGTTCCTCTATATTCAATTACTTTTGGGCAGTTGTTGAGTGTGCCATGCCTTCGATCAGAATGCGTGCCACCTCAGGTCTTGAGAATTCAGGGGGTGGACATGTACCGTCACGCAATAGCGCACGCACCTTCGTTCCGGATAGGGTCAAATGATGGGTTGCATCATGAGGACAGGTCTTGCTGGAGGCCATACCTCCACATGTCTTACAGTAGAAGCTGTGCTCGAAGAATAACGGCTGAATCCCCAATTCTTCGGGTTCGAAGGAGCTGAAGATATGCTGGGCGTCATACGTGCCATAATAATCTCCCACACCTGCATGGTCTCGGCCAACAATGAAGTGGGTGCAGCCGTAATTTTTCCTCACAATGGCATGGAATACAGCTTCTCTTGGTCCTGCATAACGCATCGCAGCTGGGAATACCCCAAGAAACACGCGATTCTCTGGATAATAATTCGCCAGTAGCGCTTCATAGCTGCGCATGCGCACATCAGCTGGGACGTCATCAGACTTCGTTTCCCCTACAAGCGGATTTAGAAATAGAGCATCTACAATCTCCATCGCACTCTTCTGGATGTACTCATGAGCACGATGCACCGGATTTCGTGTTTGGAAACCAACAACAGTTCTCCAGCCTCTGTCCACAAACAATTGCCGCGTCTCCACGGGATCAAAATAATATTGAGAAAATTGATCTGGCTGCCTGCGCCCCAATACAGATACTTTGCCTCCCACATATGTAGAAGGACGCTTTAGCAGCTTCTCCACTCCTGGATGTGCTGTATCCATCGTTCTGTACACTTGTTCTGCTTCATGCAGTAAATCAGCGTGGTATATGCTCTCTATTTCAATAACCCCATACAGTTCCCCGTCTTCTTCCCCAACAAGCGCAGCTGGGCTTCCTATGCTGAGCTTCTTAGCTGCTTCATCCGAGACTGCCAGTGTAATAGGTAAGCTCCATACCGTTCCATTCGCCAATCTCATCTGATCTACAACACTTTTGTAGTCCTCTTCATTCATAAAGCCTTCAAGGGGAGAAAAAGCACCTACCCCTATCATTTCGATATCCGATAATGTACGTGCATCGAGCAATATGCGCGGTAGGGCTGCCGCCACATTACGCTTCAGCTCCTTCTCGTCTTCTGGAACCAATCGATTGATCAGTGTACCTCCGTGAGGCTCAATTGTTGACATCTTCTTAGCACCTCTCCTCTGCATGTGGCAATAGTACCATTCTTTATTAGCAAATCAAATGGTACCCACGCACTTATTACTTGTGAAGCCCACATTCTATTTTCGCTGATCCTGACCAACGTCCAGCCCTTGGATCTTCACCTGCTTGAACGGCGCGCGTACAATAGGAGCATCCTATACTGGGATATCCTTGGTCATGCAGGGGGTTATAAATGATATCGTTTGTATGGATATAGTTCCATACATCTTCTGATGTCCAAGCAGCTAATGGATTGAATTTGATGAGGCCGAATTTCGAGTCGTATTCTACTTTTCGTGTATTGGCTCGTGTTGGGGCTTGATCTCTTCGAATGCCGGTAATCCATGCATCATATTTGCTTAGAATGCCAGTGAGTGGTTCGACTTTACGAAGATTGCAGCATTGGTTGGGATTACTAAGCCACAATTCATCACCGTATGTCTCGGATTGCTCTTCAGGGGTAAGTTGCGGGGTGACGCGTACAAAGTTTAAACTGTAACGCTCCGTAATGCGATCTCTCGTCTCGTATGTTTCTTGAAAGTGAAAATCCGTATCCAGGTAAAAAATATCGGTCGAAGGACTGATCCGCTGCAGCATGTCTACAAGCACAACATCCTCCGCTCCAAAGCTACAAGCAAACGTAATATTCGGGAACGCCTTAACAGCCCAAGCGATTACCTCTTCCGGATTGGACTGCTCATATTGCTCCGCCTTCTCATGAACAAGAGCCTCTTTCTCCAATAAATTCATTTTCGCATCCTCCACATACTCACTTTTTATTCCTAGTATTTTGGTATGTTTTGTATAATTAATAATTATAGATCGTTTCTTTGCTTTGTCAATTCGAAATTTACAAAGGGTTAGACATATGATTACAGCCTATTCCAGGTAAATGTCATGCGTGCGGGAAATGTGAGGGACATGAAGATTCCAGAGAAGGTCTTAACATACAAAAAAGCCCTCCTTGGCCAAGGGCCAAGAAAGGGCTGTATGTTCGGTAATCCAATCTTAACGTTTGGAGAACTGAGGTGCGCGACGAGCTGCTTTAAGACCGTATTTCTTACGCTCTTTCATACGAGGGTCGCGAGTCAAGAATCCTGCTTTTTTCAAAGCTGGACGAAGCTCAGGGTCAGCCTTGAGCAATGCACGGGAAATGCCGTGACGGATTGCGCCTGCTTGACCGGAGATACCGCCGCCATGAGCCAATACCAACACGTCGTATTTACCGAGTGTCTCTGTAAGGTTCAATGGTTGCTTCACGATAAGCTTCAATGTTTCCAAACCAAAGTATTCATTAAGGTCACGTTTGTTGATCACGATGCGGCCTTCGCCTGGTACAAGGCGAACACGCGCTACGGAATGCTTACGACGACCTGTCCCATAGTATTGTACTTGTGCCATGAAACTGTCCTCCCTTTATTTATTATCCGCGAAGTTCGTAAACTTCAGGTTGTTGTGCTTGATGTGGATGCTCAGCGCCTGCATATGCTTTAACGCGAAGCTTCATTTTGTTACCCATGCGAGTCTTAGGCAACATCCCTTGAACAGCAAGTTCGATCATACGCTCTGGCTTGTTGTTCAACATTTCTTGTGCAGATGTCACTTTCAAACCGCCTGGATAGTGGGAGTGACGATAGTATTTCTTGTCAGTCAATTTCTTACCTGTCAACACGATTTTCTCAGCGTTGATGATAACAACGAAATCACCGCCGTCAACATGTGGCGTGAAAGTTGGTTTGTGTTTGCCGCGAATAAGTGCAGCTGCTTCGCTCGCCAAGCGGCCAAGTGTCTTGCCTTCAGCGTCGATAATGAACCATTTGCGCTCAACGTCAGCTGGCTTCGCCATGTAAGTGGTACGCATGAAATATCCTCCTTAATAACATTCGTTCCTGTCTAGCTTGTGTATATTCATTCAATCGTTGATTTTCATTCATGAACTGCAATCTGCAGTGTGATTTCTTTGGGGGGCTGTGGGAAAGCCTAAAGAAACACAAATGTTATTTTACAATAGATTAGGGCATATTGCAAGAAAATATTTCGATTCACTCGGATACGTTGTTTATGGACTCAAGTCGCTCCTCGCCACCGTATTCCACGCTCCACAGCATCAATCCATGCGGAACCGCCAATGGACCTGCCACTTGTCGATTCTTCGCTTCCAAGATGCGTGGGATGTCATGCGGTGCAAGCTTACCCTGGCCCACCCGTATCAGTGTGCCTGCAATAATGCGAACCATATTGTATAAGAAACCATTGCCTGTCACTACGATATGAATGCGACCGCGGCCTTCTTCCCCCGTTACGCTCGGTTCATATTCGATGTGGGCGTCATAGATCGTACGGACATTACTCACCTTCGTCGACTTCGGAGAAGTAAACGAAGTAAAGTCATGTTCCCCTATTATATGAGTAATGGCTTCTTGCATTGCACGGACATCCAGAGGCTTCGGGTAAAAGAACTCGGTTAACCTCCGGAATACATCCGGCTTCCGCTCTGCAATGATGGAGTAGCGGTATGTCTTCCGCTTCGACGAGTAACGAGAATGGAATGACAATGGCGCCTCCCACGTCTCACGGATGACAATGTCATCCGGCAAACGCGAATTGATCGCAATCGTCCACCGGTCAATCGGAATCGCCGATTCGGTCATGAAGTGAAATACTTGGCCGTAAGCATGCACCCCTGCATCTGTCCGACCCGAAGCATGAATGCTTATGGATTCATTCGTCAGCATCTTGATAGCTTGCTCAATACGACCCTGTACCGTGTCTTCATTCGGCTGTATCTGAAAACCGCTGTAAGCTGTTCCATCGTAACTTACCAGCATTCCTACGTTACGCATGAAGACTCCTTTCATTCACTGCTCTGTGAACAGGCAGTCGCCACTATCTCTATTCGCATAAAGACAGCCGCTGCATTGCGTATTCTCGCATTCATTCACCACATGAAATATATAGCACATAAATTCATAAGTGGAATCATTGCAAGAGTCAAGACAGGAAGCCAACAGAAGTTGGCTCCAATCCTAACACAGTTAAAAAGAAAAGCTCCTCATGGGAGCCTTCTTTTTACGACGTTGTTACACGACGTATTGAACGTATTCTGCAACCGCAATTACACGCGGTCAACCAGTTCCAAATAAACCATAGGCGCGGAGTCGCCACGGCGTGGTCCCAGTTTCATGATACGTGTGTAGCCACCTGGACGCTCTGCGTAACGTGGTGCAAGCTCCGAGAACAGCTTTTGGATTGCATCTTGTTCACCGTTCAACGTTTCGCGACGAACGAATGCTGCCACCTGACGGCGAGCATGCAAGTCACCGCGCTTCGCCAACGTGATCAACTTCTCAGCGATGGAACGAACTTCTTTCGCTTTCGCTTCAGTTGTTTGGATGCGCTCATATAAGAACAAGTCAGTAACCATGTCGCGGAACAAAGCTTTACGCGCGCTAGAGTCACGACCCAACTTTTGGTATGCCATTGCTATTTCCCCTCCTTCTATGCCAAGTCCCGTTTAGTCTTCCATGCGTAAGCCCAATCCGAGTTCTTCGAGCTTCTCTTGAACTTCTTCCAAAGATTTGCGGCCCAAGTTGCGAACCTTCATCATATCTTCTTCAGTTTTCGTAATCAGCTCTTGAACCGTATTGATGCCGGCACGTTTCAAGCAGTTATAGGAACGAACGGAGAGATCCAGCTCTTCGATAGTCATCTCAAGAACTTTCTCTTTCTTATCTTCCTCTTTTTCAACCATAATTTCCGCGTCTTTCGCTTCGTCAGTCAGTCCAACGAAGAGCATCAGATGCTCTGTAAGGATCTTCGCGCCGAGGCTAACCGCTTCTTCCGGTCGAATGCTTCCGTCACTCCATACTTCAAGCATCAGCTTGTCGTAGTTCGTTACTTGACCAACACGAGTGTTCTCTACTGTGTAGTTTACACGCGAGATTGGTGTGTAGATCGAATCAACTGGAATTACGCCGATAGGCTGATCTTCTCGTTTGTTGCGATCTGCTTGTACGTAACCACGTCCACGATTCGCATAGATGCGCATATGGAGTCTGGAACCTTGTGATAATGTCGCAATGCGGAGATCCGGGTTCAAAATTTCCACATCACTATCCGCTCGAATATCGCCAGCCGTTACTACCCCTTCGCCTTCCGCATCGATTTCGAGAATTTTCTCTTCATCAGAGTGGATTTTCAGCGACAAGGCCTTCAAGTTCAAGATAATCTCAGTTACGTCTTCATAGACTCCTGGGATTGTCGAGAACTCGTGCAAGACACCGTCGATTTGAACGGACGTCACTGCTGCACCGGGCAACGAGGAGAGGAGAATACGGCGCAGGGAGTTACCCAGCGTCGTACCGTATCCACGCTCTAACGGTTCTACGACAAATTTGCCGTATGTGCCTTCCTCATCGACTACCACGGTTTCAATCTTCGGCTTTTCGATCTCAATCACTATATAACCCTCCTTAAAACGTCGCTGGCGTTCATTAACGTCAAACACCTACGGTCGGTCGATTCATGCAGTATGCCTAAACAACCATTCTTCCCAACAGGCGCTAGCTTAATACTACACGCATCGGTGTTGCCGTCATTATACGCGACGACGTTTTGGTGGGCGGCAGCCGTTGTGCGGGATTGGCGTTACGTCTTTGATCATGCTAACTTCCAAACCTGCAGCTTGCAGAGAACGGATGGCAGCTTCACGACCTGCGCCTGGGCCTTTAACCATAACTTCTACCGTCTTCATGCCATGTTCCATAGCAGCTTTTGCTGCGGATTCAGCAGCCATTTGAGCCGCGAATGGCGTAGATTTACGGGAGCCTTTATAGCCCAAACCGCCGGAGCTAGCCCAAGAAATTGCGTTGCCGTGTGGATCCGTGATTGTCACGATCGTGTTGTTGAACGTGGAACGGATATGAGCCACACCAGTCTCAATATTTTTACGGTCACGACGTTTAGTACGTACGACTTTTTTTGGTTTTGCCATTGCTACTTATCCCCCCTTATTACTTCTTCTTGTTCGCTACAGTACGACGAGGGCCTTTACGTGTACGAGCATTTGTTTTCGTGCGTTGTCCACGAACAGGCAATCCACGGCGATGACGGATACCACGATAGCATCCGATTTCAACCAAACGCTTCAAGTTCAGAGAAATCTCACGACGAAGGTCACCTTCAACCTTAACCGTTTTGTCAATCAGCTCACGAATTTTGTTTACCTCATCTTCCGTCAAATCGCGAACGCGAGTATCAGGGTTAACGCCAGCCTCAGCAATTACCTTTTTAGAAGTTGTTTTACCAATACCAAAAATGTATGTCAAGGCGATCTCAACGCGTTTATCCCGTGGCAAGTCTACACCAGCTATACGAGCCATTTACGCTACACCCCCTTCTATTATCCTTGTTTTTGTTTGTGTTTCGGATTTTCACAGATTACCATAACGTTGCCTTTGCGACGAATGACTTTGCATTTCTCGCAAATGGGCTTAACAGAAGGTCTTACCTTCATGCTGAATACCTCCCAGTTTCTCAAGTAGCACGTCAAACCGTCTTCCTGACGCTTGAACGGCCTGCAAGTTCATGCAAGCGCGACTCGGAACGATCCGAGCACTACTTCCGATATGTGATGCGACCTTTACTCAAATCGTATGGCGACAGTTGAACGACCACTTTGTCCCCCGTCAGGATACGGATGAAATGCATCCGCAGCTTTCCGGAAACGTGGGCAAGAATTTGGTGACCATTCTCCAGCTCAACACGGAACGTTGCATTCGGCAACGGTTCAATTACAACACCTTCAACTTCAATTACATCTTCCTTGGCCAACGTCATTCTCCTTTCTCATCAGCATGTGCAGCGGCTTGTTGTTCAGCATACTTCGCTATAACATAACGAAGCTTGCTGTTCGTTACCCGTCCGCTTTCGTGTAAACTATGGACAACTTCATGGCTAATTGCAGGTTGCAATTCGAGATGAAGCAAGTTTTTACGCTTTGGTTGATCAAACTTTCGTTTGTCTCCGTCCGCTATCTTGACGTAGCGCGACTCCTCAATATCAATGATAACCGCATATTTGCTTTCATCACGACCCTGAAGAACCTTGACGAATTGGCCGAGACGCGGAGTGGAATATTCATTCATGCCTCTCACCTACTCAACCAGCTTCGTCAAAATTTCGCATCCGTCCGGCGTTACAGCCACCGTATGCTCGAAATGAGCACACCATGAACTGTCCACCGTCACGACCGTCCAGTTGTCAGTGAGCGTTTTGACGTGACGCCCACCGGCAATGACCATCGGCTCAATCGCGAGCGCCATGCCCGGTTTCAAGCGTGGTCCGCGGTCCGGAATGCCGTAGTTCGGAATTTGCGGCTCTTCATGAAGCTCCGCACCGATTCCGTGTCCGACATATTCCCGTACAACGGAAAAACCTGCATCCTCGATCACGCGTTGAATCGCGTGCGATATCGTGTACAACCGTACATCCGGTTTAACCAGCGCTAAGCCAGCATAAAGTGATTGCTCCGTTACGTCAAGCAGCTGCTGAGCTGCCTCCGTTATCTTCCCAACCCCATATGTCCAGGCAGAGTCACCGTGATATCCGCGGTATTCCGCACCGATGTCGATGCTGATGATGTCGCCTTCGTTTAACTTGCGCTTTCCGGGAATGCCGTGAACCAGTTCTTCGTTCACTGACGCGCAAATGCTGCCGGAAAAACCGTTGTAGCCCTTGAAAGAAGGTGTTGCTCCTTGGCTGCGAATAAACGATTCCGCGATCGAATCAAGCTCGAGAGTGGTAATCCCTGGCTCAATCGTTTTCGCTAAAAGACGATGCGTTTCCGCAACAATTCGCCCAGCTTCCCTCATGAAGCCTAACTCCACTTCGGACTTACAAATGATCATGGTTTAACCCCGCAGTAAAGATACGATTTCTGACGTGACCGTATCAATTTCCTTCTCCCCGTCAACCTGACGCAACAAGCCTTTGTCTTCATAGTATGCGAGCAAAGGTGCCGTTTTGTTGATGTACTCATCAAGACGTGTGCCGACTTTCTCTTCGGAATCATCCGAACGTTGGTACAGCTCGCCTTGACACTTATCACAAACGCCCTCTTGTTTAGGCGGGTTGTAGATGACATGGTACGTCGCGCCGCAAGACTTGCAAATGCGTCGTCCTGTAAGACGCGCCAGCAGTAAATCGCGGTCAACGCTCAGGTTGATGACATGATCAAGACTGCGATTCAGTTCTACCAAGATGCTATTCAACGCTTCAGCTTGCGCCAATGTGCGTGGGAAACCATCCAGAAGGAACCCTTTCTCGCAATCAGGTTGTGCAAGGCGCTCTCGCACGATGCCTACCGTCACGTCATCTGGAACGAGCAGACCCTGATCAATGTACTCTTTAGCCTTCAATCCGATAGGAGTGCCTTCTCCAATTGCTTTGCGAAATGCGTCTCCTGTCGAGATATGAGGAACGCCGAATTGCACTACGATGCGCTCGGCCTGTGTTCCTTTTCCTGCCCCAGGAGGCCCCATGAATAGAATGTTCATCGAATGTCACTCCCTTTATGGTAAGCACAGGCTTAACTTCGTCGGAAGTGGGGTGCTTCGATGCCATTCGTTAAGCCTCTGCTCTACAAGAACAGCACAATAGGTGCCAATGAGCCTAGATGGTCTCACCGGAACCTATTGCCTATTTATTAATGAAACCTTTGTAATGACGTTTGATCAACTGGCTTTCGATTTGCTTCATTGTGTCAAGCGCAACGCCGACAACGATCAGAATCGAAGTACCGCCAATTTGAACAGATTGCGGCAATCCAGCTAGTGCTCCGAAGAACACTGGCAAGATGGATACGCCAGCGAGGAAGATAGCACCTGCAAGTGTGATACGAGACATAACTCGAGTCAAGTACGTTGCTGTTGCTTTCCCCGGACGAATTCCTGGGATATATCCGCCATTCTTTTTCATTTGATCTGCCATTTGTTGTGGATTCAACTGTACGAACGTGTAGAAGAACGTAAACCCGATAATCAAAAGAACGTATAAGAACATGCCCAGCGGCTTGTTCAATCCCATATGTTCAATGATCCAACGAGCCCACGGCTTATCCGCCCAGAATTGAGCAATTGTAGCCGGGAACATCAAGAGCGAAGATGCAAAGATGACCGGAATAACGCCTGCACCATTTACTTTAAGCGGAATGTGTGTGTTCTGTCCACCATACATTTTGTTACCCACAACACGTTTAGCGTATTGTACCGGGATTTTGCGGTTCCCTTGCTGAATGTAGATAACACCGATCACAATCAGCACGATAACCAATACGATAACGATCATTTTGACGATGTTGAGGAACAATTGTCCGCTTGCATCGGCAAATTGACTACGATAAATTTCCCCAATATGAATCGGGATAGCTGCGACGATACCTGCGAAGATCAGAATCGAAATACCGTTGCCGATACCCTTTTCCGTGATTTGTTCACCGATCCACATCAAGAACGCCGTACCAGCAGTCAAGACAATCGCGATTAGGATATAATCCGCATATGTTGCACCTGGAACCAGCTGCGCACCGTACATGCGATTAAACCCAATCGCCGTACCGAAAGCTTGAATCAATCCCAATACTACTGTGCCGTAGCGCGTAATTTGGGAAAGCTTACGTTTGCCGACTTCTCCTTCTTTTGCCCATTGTGTAAATTTCGGAATAACGTCCATCGACAGAAGCTGTACGATGATCGAGGCCGTAATGTACGGCATAATTCCTAGAGCAAAAATTGAGAATTTAAACAGCGCACCACCAGAGAAAGTGTTCAGCATGCTGAACAAGTCCGTGTTTTGGTTTGCTGTAGCAAAGACCGACGTATCGACGCCGGGGACCGGTATAAAGGACCCGACGCGATAAACGATCAGAACCATGAGCGTAAACAAAATCTTACGTCTCAAGTCCTCGACTCGCCATATATTCGATACGGTCTTGAACATTAGATCACCTCGGATTTACCGCCGGCAGCCTCGATCTTCTCTACCGCAGATTGAGAGAACTTGTTAGCTTTGACCGTCAATTTGACGGACAAATCGCCATTGCCCAATACTTTGATTCCGCTCATTGGGTTGTTCACGATGCCTTGTTCCATCAACAATTCCGGAGTTACTTCCGTACCAGCCTCAAAACGGTTCAAATCCGTTACGTTAACTACCGCATACTCTTTACGAGTTGGATTTACAAAGCCGCGTTTTGGCAGACGACGGTAAAGTGGGTTTTGTCCACCTTCGAAGCCCGGACGAACACCACCGCCGGAACGGGAATTTTGACCCTTGTGACCACGGCCAGATGTTTTACCGTTTCCTGTCGCGATACCACGGCCTACACGGTTACGTGTTTGGCGGGAACCAGGTGCCGGAGAAAGTTCATTCAACTTCATCGTTCGTCGCACCTCCTTTAATATTTATGACTCTAATCTTTTGTATTGTACCATGTAATCTATAACTGATTACAGAAGTCGTATGGTTTTACCCTTACGCTTCGATCTCTTTGACTTCAACCAAGTGTTTAACTTGGTTTACCATTCCGCGGATCGCAACGTTGTCGTTATGAACAACCGTCTGATTCAACTTGCGCAAACCCAAAGTGTTCACCGTTTGGCGATGAGTTTCCGGGCGACCGATCAGACTGCGAACGAGGGTAATTTGCAATTTCGCCATCTTCGTCCCCTCCTTAACCTAACAGTTCTTCAACGGTTTTACCGCGCAATTTAGCTACTTGTTCAGCTGTCTTCAAACGAGACAAGCCTTCCAATGTAGCGTTAACCATGTTCATGGAGTTAGAGGAACCAAGCGATTTCGTCAAGATATCGCCTACACCAGCCAACTCAAGAACGGCACGAACAGGACCGCCTGCGATAACCCCAGTACCTTCGGATGCTGGCTTCAAAAGAACTTTACCAGCGCCGAACTGACCAATTACTTGGTGAGGGATTGTCGTGTTAACAAACGGAACATGAATCAGGTTTTTCTTAGCGTCTTCGATACCTTTGCGGATTGCGTCTGGTACTTCGGATGCTTTACCGATTCCAGCGCCAACCCAGCCCTTGCCATCGCCGACAACCACGAGAGCGCTAAAGCTAAAGCGACGTCCGCCTTTAACAACTTTAGCAACGCGGTTAATTTGAACAACTTTTTCAGAAAGTTCTAACGTGTTTGGATCAACTCGCAAGTCGTTTACCTCCTTCGATTAAAAATTAGAATTCAAGGCCAGCTTCACGTGCTGCGTCAGCCAAAGCTTGAATACGTCCATGGTACAAGTAACCGCCACGATCGAATACGATTGTCTCGTATCCTTGCTCTTTCGCACGTTTTGCGATCAATTCGCCAACTTTGCGAGCGGATTCTACGTTACCACCATTTTTGATATCTTCACGAAGCTCTTTGTCCATAGTCGAAGCGGAAGCGACTGTTACGCCTTTCACGTCATCGATAAGTTGAGCGTAAATATGTTTAGAAGAACGGAATACGTTCAAGCGAGGACGTTCCGTTGTACCTTCGATTTTTTTACGGACACGCAGGTGTCTTTTCAACCGAGCTTTGTTCTTATCGCCTTTGGTAATCATCGGATTGTTTCACTCCCTTCAGTTTAACCATTAAGCTGCTAAGGTAAGTGAGCTAGGCAAGATCTTACTTCTTCTTGCCTGCTTTACCTTCTTTACGAATGATGCGTTCGCCTTCGTACTTGATACCTTTACCTTTGTAAGGTTCTGGCTCACGTACTGCACGAATGTTCGCTGCATAAGCACCAACGCGCTCTTTATCAATGCCTTTAACGATGATTTTCGTTTGAGCAGGCACTTCGAATTCAATACCAGCTTCCGGTGTAATTTCAACCGGATGGGAGTAACCAACGTTCAAGACAAGCTTGTCGCCGGATTTGTTTGCACGGTAACCTACACCGACCAACTCAAGGGTTTTGGAGAAACCATCAGTTACTCCGCTAACCATGTTGTTGATTACGCTGCGTGTTGTACCGTGCAACGAACGATGAAGTTTATTTTCAGAAGGACGTTCTACGGAAATGACGTTCTCTTCTACAGACACTTTCATGTCTTTGTGAAGTTCACGAGTCAAAGTTCCTTTCGGTCCTTTTACTGTAATAACGTGGTTTTCCAAAGTGACAGTTACGCCACCTGGTACCTCAATTGGTTTGCGACCAATACGGGACATGTTGTTGCACCTCCAATCTTATGCGAATGGTTTACCAAACGTAGCAGATTACCTCGCCGCCGGATTTGGACTGGCGAGCTTCTTTGTCAGTCATGACGCCCTTGGACGTCGAGATGATTGCGATACCGAGACCGCCGAGTACGCGAGGAACCTCATTAGCCTTCGTGTACACGCGCAGTCCTGGTTTACTGATGCGCTTCAAGCCTGTGATAACACGCTCGTTGTTTGCACCGTACTTCAGGAACACGCGAATGATCCCTTGTTTGTTGTCATCGATATATTCAGCGTCACGGATAAAGCCTTCACGCTTCAAGATTTCTGCGATTTGCTTCTTCATAGTAGAAGCAGGCATTTCCACCGTTTCATGACGCACTGTATTAGCATTGCGAATGCGTGTAAGCATATCTGCAATCGGATCGGACATAACCATTAGTGTAAACCTCCTTCCCGCAACAGGGTTGATTACCAGCTTGCTTTTTTAACGCCAGGAATCTGGCCTTTATATGCCAATTCGCGGAAACAAATCCGGCAAATTTTGAACTTACGTAATACGGAATGCGGACGTCCGCAGCGCTCACAGCGCGTATATGCCCGTACTTCAAACTTCGGTTTGCGTTGTTGCTTGATTTTCATCGAAGTTTTTGCCACGTGAGTTGACACCTCCTAGAGATTTGTGTCGATGGATTAAGAACTGATTGCTCAGTCCGTATCTCAAACGTAACCGACCTTTAAAACGAATTACTTCGTGAAAGGCATGCCGAGTTGCGTCAACAATTCGCGGGATTCTTCGTCCGTCTTCGCTGTTGTAACGATGACGATATCCATACCACGAACCTTGTCAATTTTATCATACTCGATTTCAGGGAAGATAATTTGCTCCTTCAAACCGAGTGTGTAGTTGCCGCGGCCGTCAAACGCTTTATTCGAGATACCGCGGAAGTCGCGGACACGAGGAAGCGTGACATTGAACAATTTGTCCAAGAAGTGATACATGCGCTCACCACGCAATGTGACTTTCACACCAATCGGCATTCCCTCACGAAGTTTAAAGCCTGCAATAGACTTCTTCGCGCGAGTGATTACTGGCTTTTGACCAGCGATTAGTTGCAATTCAGCTACTGCAGCATCCAAAACTTTGGAGTTTTGAACAGCCTCACCCATACCAATGTTGATGACGACTTTCTCCACTTTTGGTGCTTGCATTACTGATGTATAGTTGAACTTCTGCACTAGCGCAGGAGTAATTTCGTTTAAATAACGTTCTTTCAAACGAGCTGCCATGTAGAATGGACCTCCTTTCCGAAGCGATTAGTCGATAATTTCGCCGGAGCGTTTAGCTACGCGCACTTTTTTACCGTTTTCCACTTTGTAACCGATGCGCGTTACTTTACCCGACTTTGGATCCACGTGCATAACGTTAGATGCATGAATTGCTGCTTCTTGCTCAACGATACCGCCTTGTGGGTTCTTAGCGTTAGGCTTCTGATGCTTCTTCACCATGTTTACGCCTTCCACAATAACGCGGTTTTCACGAGGGAATGCTGCAATAACACGGCCTTTTTTGCCTTTATCTTTACCCGTGATTACGATGACAGTGTCATCTTTTTTCACGTGCAATTTGTTGTTATGCGACTCGAGAATTTTTTTCAATCGTGGCATGTGTCACACCTCCTGAGTCTTGCCTGGCGGGCAAGCTGATTAGATAACTTCCGGTGCCAGGGAAACGATTTTCATGAAGTCTTTTTCGCGAAGTTCGCGAGCGACAGGTCCGAAAATACGAGTCCCACGTGGGCCCTTATCTTCTTTCACGATAACCGCTGCGTTTTCGTCAAATGCGATGTAAGAACCGTCTTTACGGCGTACAGAACGCTTCGTACGAACGATAACCGCTTTGACTACGTCACCCTTTTTGACAACGCCGCCTGGTGTTGCTTGTTTGACAGAGCATACGATCAAGTCACCGATGTGAGCTGATTTACGGCCAGTACCGCCCAACACGCGAATACACATCAGTTCTTTCGCACCAGAGTTGTCTGCTACATTTAAACGTGAAAATGCTTGAATCATTCGAATGTCCTCCTTTCGGTGAAACTATCCGTTCATTAAACGATAACTGCTTTCTCAACGATTTCAACGAGTCTCCAGCGCTTGTCTTTCGACAACGGACGCGTCTCCATGATTTTTACAGTATCGCCAATTTTGGCTTCGTTATTTTCGTCATGCGCTTTGAACTTCTTCGTGTATTTGATGCGTTTGTGATACAAATCATGCTTCTTGTATGTCTCAACCGCTACTACGATTGTTTTGTCCATTTTATCGCTGACAACTTTACCAATTTGCACTTTACGAGCGTTACGTACTTCACTCATTAGTGTTCTGCCTCCTTCCTGGATACAGGATGTCTATTTTTCCGAAACTGACATCTTGGTGTATTAGCTAGTAATACCAAGTTCTCTTTCACGCAGAATCGTATGTGCACGAGCAATCGCTTTACGCACGTCACGAATGCGAGTTGGGTTGTCAAGCTGTCCGGTAGCCAATTGGAAACGGAGGTTGAAAAGTTCTTCCTTGAATCCGGCAATCTTTTGTTCGATTTCGGCAGTGGTCAAGTTGCGGAATTCACTAGCTTTCATTTGCTTCACCACCCATTTCTTCACGTTTCACAAACTTAGTCTTAATAGGCAGTTTGTGAGCAGCAAGGCGCATAGCTTCGCGAGCTACCTCTTCAGGTACACCGGAAAGTTCGAACATTACTTTACCAGGCTTAACTACAGCAACCCACTTCTCAACGTTACCTTTACCGCTACCCATACGAACCTCAAGCGGCTTAGCCGTTACTGGTTTATCTGGGAAAATTTTAATCCATACTTTACCGCCACGTTTGATGTAACGAGTCATCGCAATACGAGCAGCCTCGATTTGACGGTTAGTAATCCATGTAGGCTCCAATGCTTGCAACCCGTATTCACCGAAGTGAACTGTCGTGCCACCTTTAGCTTGACCCTTCATGCGTCCTTTTTGCTGCTTCCGGTGTTTTACACGTTTAGGTACCAACATGATTAGTTGCCTCCTTCCTCAACAGCCTTTTTCTTAGCCGTAGGAAGTACCTCTCCACGATAGATCCATACTTTTACGCCAATACGGCCGTAAGTTGTATGAGCTTCAGCTGTGCCGTAGTCGATGTCGGCGCGAAGCGTATGAAGTGGCACTGTCCCTTCGCTGTAACCTTCTGTACGAGCGATTTCAGCACCGCCCAGACGACCGCTAACTGCAGTCTTGATTCCTTTCGCACCAGAACGCATGGAACGTTGAATTGATTGTTTCAAAGCGCGGCGGAAAGAAACACGGCGTTCCAGTTGTTGTGCAATGCTCTCTGCAACGAGAGTTGCGTCCAAATCTGGAGTTTTGATTTCCGAGATGTTGATGTGTACTTTTTTGCCGTTAGCAATTTTCGTTACTTCACGACGAAGTGCTTCAACTTCGGAACCGCCCTTACCGATTACCATACCCGGTTTCGCAGTGTGGATTGTAACGTTCACGCGGTTAGCTGCACGTTCAATCTCAATGCGGGATACGGCGGATTCTTTCAATTTATTCTTAAGGAATTCACGAATCTTAACGTCTTCGATGAGCAATGTACCGAAATCTTTTTCGGCATACCACTTGGATTCCCAATCGCGGATAACGCCCACTCGAAGTCCGACTGGATTTACCTTTTGACCCACACGTTGTCCCTCCTTATTTTTCAGATACTACAAGCGTGATGTGGCTTGTTCTTTTGTTAATGCGGCTCGCACGTCCCATAGCGCGTGGACGGAAACGTTTCATCGTTGGTCCTTGGTTTACGAAGACTTCCGAAATAACGAGACTATTAACGTCCATTTGATGGTTGTGTTCTGCATTGGCAATTGCAGAGTTCAACAATTTTTCAACCACTGGCGAAGCTGACTTCGGCGTGTGGCGCAAAATTGCGATTGCTTCGCCCACTTGTTTGCCGCGGATCAAGTCAATAACCAGCTTAACCTTGCGTGGGGCGATGCGAATGTTATTCGCATGTGCTTTTGCTTGCATGGAAGTACCTCCCCTCGAATGCTATATCAATAATTAGCGTTTGCCTGTTTTTCTGTCATCGTCATGACCTTTGTACGTACGAGTTGGTGCGAATTCGCCAAGCTTATGCCCAACCATATCTTCCGTTACGTATACTGGTACATGTTTACGTCCGTCATATACCCCGAACGTATGACCGATAAATTGAGGGAAAATCGTAGAACGACGGGACCAAGTCTTGATAACAACTTTCTTGCTTGTATCGTTCAATCCTTCAACTTTCTTCATCAGGTGACCATCAACGAATGGTCCTTTTTTCAAACTGCGACCCATATATGAATCCTCCCTTCGACAGAACTGATTCGTTTGTGATTACGCTGCTGCGCAATCAAATGGAAACATATTATTTCGTGCGACGACGAACGATATATTTATCGGAATGTTTACCTTTTTTACGCGTTTTGTAACCAAGTGTCGGTTTGCCCCATGGAGACATAGGAGACTTACGACCGATTGGAGCTTTACCTTCACCACCACCGTGAGGGTGATCAACCGGGTTCATTACCACACCACGAACGACTGGACGTTTGCCCAACCAGCGGTTACGGCCTGCTTTACCGATTTTGATAAGCTCATGGTCACCGTTACCTACGGAACCGATTGTAGCACGGCACACTTTCAACAATTTACGAACTTCGCCAGAAGACAAACGTACTGTTACGTACTTCTCTTCTTTACCAAGCAATTGAGCTTCCGTACCAGCGGCGCGAACCAACTGACCACCCTTACCTGGTTGCAATTCGATGTTGTGGATAACTGTACCTACTGGAATGTTTTCCATTGGCAATGCGTTACCGATCTTGATGTCTGCGCCGGTACCGGACTCGATAACGTCGCCTACTTTCAATCCTTTAGGAGCGATGATATAACGCTTTTCACCATCAGCATAGTTGATCAACGCAATGTTGGAAGTACGGTTTGGATCGTACTCAATTGTAGCAACGCGGCCTGGAATGCCATCCTTGTTACGTTTGAAATCGATGATACGGTATTTACGTTTGTGTCCACCACCGTGGTGACGAACCGTAATTTTACCTTGGTTGTTGCGGCCCGCAGTTTTGCTCAAAGGCGCCAGCAACGATTTCTCCGGTACATTCGTTGTAATTTCTTCGAACGTGGACACGCTCATATTACGACGAGCCGGGGATGTCGGTTTGTACTTTTTGATAGGCACTTGTTTTCCCTCCTTACTTCAGAAGTCTATATTAAACCGTCTCGAAGAACTCGAGTGGCTTGCTGTCTTTTGCCAAAGTGACAAACGCTTTTTTCCATTCGGAAGTGTAGCCGGAGTGACGGCCATAGCGTTTTGGCTTAGCAGGCATACGAAGCGTGTTCACGTTCGCTACCTTCACTTTGAAGATTTGCTCTACAGCCAATTTGATTTCAGTCTTGTTAGCACGCATATCAACTTCGAATACGTATTTCAAGTCATTCATCATGTCTGCTGTACGCTCAGTAATAACCGGACGCTTAATGATATCGCGAGGGTCTTTCATTATGCGAACACCTCCTCTACCTTCTGAACCGCATCCTTCGTGATGATGAGCTTCTCATGGCGAAGAACATCATATACGTTAACACCATCAGCTGCAACAAGCTTCACAGAAGGAATGTTGCGAGCGGAAAGTGCCACGTTGTCGTTGTACTCAGGAAGCACGACAAGCGCTTTGCGATCCACTTTTAGGTTGTTCAATACTGCCGCGAATTCCTTCGTTTTCGGTGTGTTCAAAGCAAGGCTATCGATTACGATAATTTGCTCTGCCAACACTTTCGAAGACAATGCGGATTTAATCGCCAAACGACGAACTTTCTTAGGAAGCTTGTAAGCATAGCTACGTGGTGTCGGTCCAAATACTGTACCGCCGCCAACCCATTGTGGCGAACGAATGGAACCTTGACGCGCACGACCTGTGCCTTTTTGTTTCCATGGTTTACGACCGCCGCCGCGAACTTCGGAACGGCCTTTAACTTTATGAGTACCTTGACGCATAGATGCAAGCTGCATCACAACTGCATCATGAAGTACGTTTTTGTTTGGTTCAATGCCGAATACGCTGTCGGACAATTCGATCTCGCCAACTTGCGCACCGCTCATGTTGTAAACTGCTACTTTAGGCATAATGTGCTCCTCCTTTCCTCACCAATTACTTTTTAATTGCAGATTTAACGTTAACGAAGCTGTTTTTAGGGCCTGGAATAGAACCTTTAACGAGGATAACATTGCGTTCTGCATCCACTTTAACAACTTCAAGATTTTGAATTGTTACTGTGTCAGTACCCATGTGACCTGGAAGGCGTTTGCCCTTCGGTACGCGGTTCGCTTGAATGGAACCCATGGAACCTGGTCCACGATGGTAACGGGAACCGTGAGACATAGGACCCGTGCTTTGTCCCCAACGCTTAATTACGCCGGCAAAGCCTTTACCTTTCGAGATACCTGTAACGTCAACGAATTCTCCCTCAGCGAACAAATCAGCCTTCAATTCTTGGCCAACTTCATATTGAGAAAGATCCACACCACGAAGTTCCTTAACGTAGCGCTTAGGTGTTGCGTTAGCTTTTTTCGCGTGACCGATTTCTGGTTTCGTAGCACGCTTTTCTTTCTTATCAGCGTAGCCGATTTGAATAGCTTCGTAGCCATCGTTCTCAACGTCTTTCTTTTGAAGAACGACGCAAGGGCCAGCTTCGATAACAGTTACCGGCAGTACATTACCTTCAGCGGTAAATACTTGAGTCATGCCGAGCTTTTTACCTAAGATACCTTTCATGTTGACACCTCTTTTCTTTCCTTAGTCCGTTCATAGTGAAGTAGAAACGGCTTCGCTATCCACATGTGGATAACCGTTTCAACTGTCTTACAATTTAATTTCGATATCTACACCGGACGGCAAGTCCAAGCGCATCAGCGCGTCCACCGTTTGCGGCGTTGGATTCACGATGTCGATAAGGCGCTTATGAGTGCGCATTTCGAACTGCTCGCGGGAATCCTTATACTTGTGCACCGCACGAAGAATCGTAATGATTTGCTTCTCCGTTGGCAACGGGATTGGACCGGATACTCCAGCACCGGAACGTTTAGCCGTTTCAACGATTTTCTCAGCGGATTGGTCAAGAATTCTGTGATCGTATGCTTTCAAGCGGATACGAATTTTTTGCTTTGCCATTTTAGTCCCTCCTTTTATCGCCCAATTTTGCATCGGACATACTCCGTGAAAATTTTCCTAACACATCGCCATGGCAAAGGGGCCGGGTGTGTCGGTAACCTCTCACTTCATCGCAACGTCGACGAACAACATTCACTATTATATATAAATATCCCGACTATTGCAAGTTTTTTTCGTAACTCTTTTTGACGATGCTTGCGGACAGCCAGGACACTACATAAATCGATTCTATTAGGCACTTGTTAGAGTCTATCACAGTTTATATATATAATAAAAGTTGAAGGTTCTGGATGTTGTTCCAGCCTCCGTAAGCTGCCCGAATTACTTCGCTCTCCATACTGTGCCGTCGGAGAACTTAACCGAAGTTACCTTCACACTTGCCTTTACCATAGTGTCATGCAAATGCATTTTCCAGGTGTAGACTCCTCTACTTCCCATTCCTATCACTTCAGACAGATTTTGAGCAATTCCCTTTAATGACGATTCCTTTGTAATGCTATTTCGGACGACTCGATTGTAACTGTCATATCCCGTCATTACAACTTCGAATGCGACAACTCTCTTTTCCGTTAAATTTATGATATCAACATTTACTTCAGGAGTACCTATAGAGTCATAACTCACTTCTGTACCTAGCACTTTTAATGGTTGGTTATTATTTTTCTTCAACTCCTGCTTCAAAAACTCTTTGACATCTTTCTCGAATACCAGATATTCCTTATCCAATTGGTACTTCACGTCTTCAAGTCGTGTCTTACTTTTGTAATAATCGATTTCATCCAAAGCTCTTGAGTTTGCTATTGTTTCCCCATCGGTGGTTACCACATTAAATAATACCGTTCCTAAGTATCCCATCACGATTCGTTTTGCATCGTCCTCTTGCTTATTACCTTTAACTGTAGCCACTGTTTCAACATTACGTAAGGTTTCGAATTTCTCTTTTATCTGCCCATCCTGTAAGTAGAAATGCTTAATTTGAATTTCACTCATCGTTTGACCACTGCGGTTATATACTTTATCGTCTGTGACCCAAATGTTCAATTCATTATTGTAAGTCGAAGTACTGAGGTTCAATTGTATTGTTTTACTTTTTGCATCCCATGTCATGCCACCAAACATTTTTAGGTCGCTTAAACGAATTACATTTGTGTTATCAATTTGATAGGCGGTTAGCTTAATGTTTCCCACGTAGATTTCTTTGTTTGTATATTGAACCGTAATTTCTTTTTTTGATGGAGCTGTATTCGCTTGTTTTACTCCTTTTACTTCCTTATTGAGGTTACGAGAAATGCGTATTGGATCCGATTTACCACCAACTGCTACATCAAATCCGTATTCGGTTAACTGTTTAATCGGTATCCAGAAAGAATTTCTAAACGTAAATCCTGATATCGATAAATCGTTTATTTTTCCTTTCATTTGCTCAGATGAAATCTTCCCAATAACAGCACCTTCTTGTAAATAGTTCGATTTTGCTGATGCTACGCCCGACAGCGAGGTCAGCAGTAATACACTTACAAGCGTCAATACAATCCCCTGAATCATACACTTTCTCATTTTTCTCCCCCTGCTCATCATAACGAAGTAAATACGAAAGCAATCATAACATGATAAACTGCCATAACATAGAAAAAGACTAGTTATTAAACCAGTCTCTTCCACTGTATGCTATATTTCTATCGAATAGGAAATTAATTAGGCTACAAATGCTTCGTCGTTCGATTGAGCTGCTCTGCAGATGCCGCAACTTCAGCTGTCGCCTCATGGATATGACTGATCATTTGCAGCAAATCGCTCATCTCGCCTTGGATATGCTCCATATTCGATGTACTCTGCTCAACATGATCAACAATTTGCTGGAACGCGTTTCCGGCAGCATCTGCTTGTCCCCGAACTGTTCCTACACTCGACTTCACGACTTCAATATTATATATAACTGCATTCGTTGCCAAATTCGAATTGCCGACGAGTTCTTCAATATGATCCACGGTATCCTTTGTATGATCAGCCAGCTTGTTCACTTCTTTGGCTACCACGGCAAAGCCTGCACCATGTTCACCTGCACGCGCTGCTTCAATAGATGCATTAAGCGACAGCAGTTTCGTTTGACCTGCAATTTCCTTTACAGCACTAACAATTGTCCTGATCTGAGCAGACGTGTCCTTTAATTGATCAACATGCCCCTTCATCAAATAAGCATTGTGGTCAATGTCCTGAATGCGCTCGATATACGTACGCATCATTCGCTCCCCCTCATCTGCCTCTAGTTGAGCATGCCGTACAGTAGAAGCTGTATGTTCAATGATATTTTTTACACTCTTGCCTCGTTCGACCAGTTGTTCAATTGTATGCTTTGTTTCCGTCGTTAACAGTTCAAGTTGATTACTAAGTTGTGCGATACTCCCCTTCAGTTCATTCTTGACCTGTTGATATTGTTCTTCTCGTTCTAATCGGTTTCGTTCTTCATATGCCTCAAGGACAAGCTGTTGTTCCAAGTTCAATATTTTATTCACAGCCAAGATCGCCTTCATTCGATCTTCTACGTTGCGGATCTCCGCTGCTATCAGATCAAGAAGCCTGTTCTGCATATTCTGAAAAGCTGCCATGTACCATTTCGTTTCGAGACCGATATGGCGATGAACGTCTGCAATCCGAATTCGTTTCCCTACAAATTCATCATTTATCTTTCCATCAAACATTTCTTCGATATGACGTTCGAGCGTTAACTGCAATCGTTCGATTGTACTATGTTTTGTTATGAGTTGCTTTAAATGCTCTACACTCAAAATAACCGAATAAAATGCCTCCGTTAATGATTTCATGTGCGGCAATAAATATGGCTTGAGCTGACGCAGTAAAGTTAGGTCTTCTGTTGTCAATCCGATCACTTCGATCTGTTTATGAATAGGATGAGTTGTGGATAAATGAATCATACCTTGCTCCATTAATTTAGCTTCTTCGGATATTGGTGTAATTCTATCCACAGTTTGTTGTTCCTTATTCCACTTTCCTGCCCATCCTAATAGCTTTTTGCTCATTTCAGTCGCTCTTCCTTCCTGCGCCTCACTTATCGGCCTAAATCCCTATATTACTAGATCTACATACCTATATGTAAGCTTATATTGTTACATATTATAGCGCTATAACAGAAATCATGTACAGTGATCTGGAAGGGACTTCTTGAAAGAATATTGAACAAAAGCTGTGTTTCTTGTAAAGCAAAAAGCCCCTTATCCGTAAGGATAAGGGGCTCTTATTACCGACTATTGTCGGTACTATCATTATTTAATGATAGTTGCAACCGCACCAGCACCTACTGTACGGCCACCTTCGCGGATCGCGAAGCGTGTACCTTCTTCGATCGCGATTGGAGCGATCAATTGTACAGTAACTGTGATGTTGTCACCAGGCATAACCATTTCAGTACCTTCTGGCAAGTTGATGATACCAGTTACGTCCGTTGTACGGAAGTAGAACTGTGGACGGTAGCCTGTGAAGAATGGCTTATGACGGCCACCTTCTTCTTTAGTCAAAACGTAAACTTGAGCAGTGAACTCAGTATGTGGTTTAACCGAACCTGGCTTAACCAATACTTGACCACGCTCGATGTTGCTGCGGTCTACACCACGAAGCAACGCACCGATGTTGTCACCAGCTTGAGCGGAATCCAAAAGTTTACGGAACATTTCAACGCCTGTTACTACGGACTTACGAGTCTCTTCTTGGATACCAACGATTTCGATCTCGTCGCCGACTTTAACAGTACCACGCTCTACGCGGCCAGTAGCAACTGTACCACGACCAGTGATGGAGAATACGTCCTCGACTGGCATCAAGAATGGCTTGTCAGTGTCACGTTCTGGAGTTGGGATGTACTCGTCGATTTGTGTGAACAATTCAACGATTTTGTCAGCCCATTCTCCGTCTGGGTTTTGAAGAGCTTCACGAGCGGAACCGCGGATAACTGGAGTGTCATCGCCAGGGAATTCGTATTCGCTAAGCAAATCGCGAATTTCCATTTCAACCAATTCCAACAACTCTTCGTCTTCAACCATGTCGCATTTGTTCATGAATACGACGATGTAAGGTACGCCTACTTGGCGAGACAACAAGATGTGCTCGCGTGTTTGTGGCATTGGGCCGTCAGCTGCGGATACTACGAGAATCGCGCCATCCATTTGAGCAGCACCAGTGATCATGTTTTTAACATAGTCGGCGTGACCTGGGCAGTCAACGTGTGCATAGTGACGGTTAGCGGACTCATACTCTACGTGGGACGTGGAGATTGTGATACCGCGCTCGCGCTCTTCTGGAGCTTTATCGATTTGATCGAATGCTACAGCTGCACCGTTACCATATTTTTTAGACAGAACTGTTGTGATAGCCGCTGTCAAAGTTGTTTTACCATGGTCAACGTGACCAATTGTACCGATATTAACGTGCGGTTTCGTACGTTCAAACTTAGCCTTTGCCATTTGAACTAGTCCTCCTTCAATAAGTGGAATAGATATATGTTATAAGCAGCCGAGACACATGACAAGTCATGCGCTCAGCCGATAGCAAATGAATCAGAAGCGAAATTATTCGCCTTTGTTCTTCGCGATAATCTCTTCGGAGATATTCTTAGGAACTTCTTCATAGTGAGAGAGTTCCATAGAGAACACACCGCGTCCTTGAGTACCGGAACGCAATGTTGTGGAGTAACCGAACATCTCGGAGAGAGGCACCTTAGCACGGATAATTTGTGCACCTGCACGAGTATCCATACCTTCGATACGACCACGGCGGGAGTTCAACATACCCATAACGTCGCCCATGTACTCTTCTGGTACTGTAACTTCTACTTTCATGATTGGCTCAAGCAATACTGGCTTACACTTGTCCTTAGCAGCTTTAAGCGCCATGGAACCAGCGATTTTAAACGCCATTTCATTGGAGTCAACATCATGGTAGGAACCATCGAAGATAGTAGCCTTGAGGTCAACCAATGGGAAGCCTGCCAAGACACCGTTCTTCATGGATTCTTCAATACCAGCTTGAACCGCAGGTACGTATTCACGAGGGACTACGCCACCAACGATTTTGTTCTCGAACACGAATCCTGATCCTGCTTCGAGAGGTTCGAAGTCGATCCATACGTGACCGTATTGACCACGACCACCGGACTGACGTACGAATTTACCTTCAACTTTAGCTTGTTGACGGAATGTCTCACGATAAGCAACCTGTGGGCTACCTA
Source organism: Paenibacillus sp. cl6col (assembly GCF_900102125.1). Classification (NCBI taxonomy): domain Bacteria; kingdom Bacillati; phylum Bacillota; class Bacilli; order Caryophanales; family Paenibacillaceae; genus Paenibacillus; species Paenibacillus sp. cl6col. The sequence goes on along the minus strand of NZ_FNAZ01000015.1, from coordinate 41,140 downwards.
CGTTCGTCTCAACCTTGAACTCACGACGCATACGGTCGATGATGATATCCAGGTGAAGCTCACCCATACCGGACAAGATCGTTTGACCTGTCTCTTCATCAGTGTAAACACGGAGTGTTGGGTCTTCTTCTGTCAATTTCGACAAAGCTGTACCCATTTTATCTTGGTCTGCTTTTGTCTTCGGCTCAACTGCGATACTGATAACCGGATCTGGGAAGTTCATGGATTCCAAGATGATCGGAGACTTCTCATCGCAGAGTGTGTCGCCTGTACCGGTATCTTTCAAACCAACGGCAGCAGCGATATCGCCAGCATGTACTGTAGCGATTTCTTCACGGCTGTTCGCATGCATTTGAAGGATACGGCCAATACGTTCACGCTTGCCTTTTGTCGCGTTCAAGACGTAGGAACCGGAGTTCAATACACCAGAGTAAACGCGGAAGAACGTCAGCTTACCAACATAAGGGTCAGTCATGATCTTGAACGCAAGTGCCGAGAACGGCTCTTCGTCCGAAGAATGACGAACTTCTTCTTCACCATCTTCAAGATGACCTTTAATGTCAGGTACATCAAGCGGGGATGGCAAGTAGTCAACGACAGCGTCAATCATGAGCTGTACGCCTTTATTACGGTAAGAAGAACCACATACTACTGGGAAGATTTGAACATTACATACCCCTTTACGAAGAGCAGCTTTCAGTTCTGGAACCGAAATCTCTTCTCCTTCGAGGTATTTCATCATCAACTCTTCGTCGAGTTCTGCGATTTTCTCGATCATTTCCATACGAAGTTCAGCGACTTTGTCTTTGAACTCAGCAGGAACTTCTGTTTCATCAACTTCTTTACCCAAGTCATCTTTGAAGATGTAAGCTTTCTCTTCCATCAAATCAATGATGCCTGTGAAGTCGTTTTCTGCACCGATAGGCAGCTGAATTGCAACAGCGTTCGCTTGCAAACGATCCTTCATGGACTCAATAACGTTGAGGTAATCAGCGCCGATGATGTCCATTTTGTTAACGTAAGCGATACGAGGTACGCTGTACTTGTCAGCTTGACGCCATACCGTTTCAGATTGCGGTTCTACGCCTTCTTTAGCGGAGAACACGCCTACTGCTCCGTCCAATACGCGAAGGGAACGCTCAACCTCTACCGTAAAGTCAACGTGCCCCGGAGTGTCGATGATATTTACACGATGGCCCTTCCATTGCGCTGTAGTCGCAGCGGAAGTGATCGTAATACCACGCTCTTGCTCTTGTTCCATCCAGTCCATCGTAGCGGCGCCTTCATGCACCTCTCCGATTTTGTGAGTACGGCCTGTGTAGAACAAGATACGTTCCGTAGTTGTTGTTTTACCGGCATCGATGTGAGCCATGATTCCGATGTTACGCGTATTTGCTAAGGAGAACTCTCTTGCCATGGTATGGTCTCCCTTCAAATTGGGTTTGGTTACTCGAATATCGAGACCAAAACAGCTTTATCCTACCAACGGTAGTGAGCAAACGCTTTGTTCGCTTCAGCCATTTTGTGCGTATCTTCGCGTTTTTTAACTGCTGCACCAGTGTTGTTGGAAGCATCGATAATCTCTGCTGCCAAACGCTCTTCCATCGTTTTCTCACCGCGGTTGCGGGAGTAGTTAACCAACCAGCGCAATCCCAAGGATGTGCGGCGCTCAGGTTTAACTTCGATAGGTACTTGATAGTTAGAACCACCTACACGGCGAGCTTTAACTTCAAGGACTGGCATGATATTTTTTAGTGCTGCTTCAAATACTTCCATAGGATCGTTGCCTGTACGCTCACGAATGATTTCGAAAGAGTTGTACAAGATCGATTGAGCAACACCACGTTTACCGTCGAGCATGATGCGGTTGATCAAGCGAGTAACAAGCTTGCTGTTATACACCGGATCCGGCAACACGTCGCGCTTAGTAACAGGACCTTTGCGTGGCATGTGAATCCCCCTTTCTGAGTAGCATTAACTTCTTATTTCTTAGCTTTAGGACGTTTCGTACCGTATTTGGAACGAGCTTGCATACGATTGTTTACGCCTGCAGTATCCAATGCACCGCGAACGATGTGGTAACGAACACCCGGAAGGTCTTTTACACGACCACCGCGAACGAGAACAACACTGTGCTCTTGCAAGTTGTGGCCAATACCACCGATGTACGCTGTAACTTCTACACGGTTCGTCAAGCGAACACGAGCATATTTACGAAGCGCGGAGTTCGGTTTCTTCGGAGTCATTGTACCTACACGAGTGCAGACACCGCGTTTTTGTGGCGCGCTCAAATCCGTTTCTTCGCGTTTCAACGCGTTGAAACCTTTTTGCAAAGCTGGGGATTTGGATTTAGTTACTTTATCTTTGCGGCCCTTACGTACCAATTGGTTAATTGTTGGCATGTTGGCACCCCCTTCCCATATTATCGACACCTTCACAAATCATTCATTTAAGTCCACAGATCCAGGTGGTTCATAAATGAACAAATGAAATGTCTTTGCCCCAGAATTTCTTCTGTTACAAAAACAATCGGCTTCCCTATTCTTCTTCAACGACAGCTGCGACTGCTGCACCTACTTCAATGCCGCATGCCTTGCCAAGGTCGCGCATCGTGCTGACATATGTCAATTTGATGCCCTTCTTCTCACATAAGCTTACGACTTTCGATGTAACGTGTTCATCAGCGTCTTCGGCAATGTACACCTCGATGGCTTTATCAAGTTCAACCATCTTCAATGTTTGCTTCGTCCCAATACGAATTGTTGCATCCTGTAAACCTTTTTCATTACACATGATGCATGTTCCTCCAAAAGTACAGGTCTTTGTCTTGGGCACACTACGACATAATAGCACTTCGTTTACCCAGTGTCAAGCAATTTCATAACTTCTTTTTTAAAACGATATATTTGTCACAAAAATGGAGATTGGCGCCATCTAGACAGCGCCAACCACCTCATTTGAAACCTCTATAGTAGAGCTTACTCCGCTGCGCCAACACCTGCTGCATCAAGGGATTCTTCCGTTACTTCCTCGTCAAGCGGATTAATCACTTTAACGCTGCGATAACGGTTCATACCTGTACCTGCAGGAATCAACTTACCGATAATAACGTTCTCTTTCAAGCCGAGCAATTGGTCAACTTTACCTTTGATCGCTGCATCAGTAAGAACGCGAGTCGTCTCCTGGAAGGATGCTGCAGACAAGAAGGAGTCTGTCTCCAAGGATGCCTTCGTGATACCGAGCAAGATCGGTTTCGCAACAGCAGGTTCCTTGCCTGAGAGGATCGCTTCTTTGTTCGCTGCTTCATATTCATGCATGTCAACGAATGATCCTGGAAGCAATGTCGTTTCACCCGCATCGATGATACGGATTTTGCGAAGCATTTGCTTGATCATAACTTCAACGTGCTTATCGTTAATTTCTACCCCTTGGTTCCGGTATACGCGTTGAACTTCCTGCAAGATGTAGTTCTGAACGCCACGGATACCTTTAATGCGGAGCATTTCTTTAGGGTCGATAGAACCGTCTGTAATCTCATCGCCGGCTTCGATTGCCATGCCTTCGCTTACGCGGACACGAGAACCGTATGTGACGGAGTACACTTTGGACTCTGCCTCACCTTGGACTTCGATTTCGCGACGATCTTTCGCTTCGCGAATTTCTTTAACCACACCATCGATCTCGGAAATAATCGCTTGCCCTTTCGGATTGCGCGCCTCGAACAACTCCTGGATACGCGGCAAACCTTGTGTAATATCGTCACCCGCGACACCACCGGTATGGAACGTACGCATGGTGAGCTGTGTACCTGGTTCACCGATGGACTGAGCCGCGATGATACCAACAGATTCACCAATCTCAACGTGCTTACCAGTCGCCAGGTTGCGACCATAACAAATTTTACATACACCGTGACGAGCACGGCAGCTGAGTACGGAACGGATCATCATCTTCTTGACGCCAGCATTGACGATCAACTCTGCCTTATCCGTATCAATCAGTTCGTTGCGGTTAACAAGGATCTCCTTTGTCTCCGGATGACGAACCGTTTCACCGGAATAGCGACCTTCGATACGGTCATACAAGCCTTCGATAACTTCCTTACCGTCGGAGATGTTGGCTACTAAGAAGCCTTTATCCGTACCGCAATCCTCTTCACGAACGATAACGTCTTGTGCAACGTCAACGAGACGACGAGTCAAGTAACCCGAGTCCGCCGTACGAAGAGCCGTATCCGCGAGACCTTTACGCGCACCGTGAGTGGAAATAAAGTATTCCAAGACCGTCAGGCCCTCACGGAAGTTCGATTTAATTGGCAACTCGATGATTCGACCGGACGGGTTGGCCATGAGACCACGCATACCACCCAACTGAGTAATCTGCGATTTGTTACCCCGTGCTTTGGAGTCAACCATGAGCATGATGGAGTTGTAACGTTCCATCGATTTCATCAAAATCTCGGTAATACGATCTTTCGTGTTCGACCATACCTCGATAACACGATCGTAACGTTCCTCATTCGTAATCAGACCACGACGATACTGATTTGTAATGACACGAACCTTCTCTTCGGATTCCTTCAAGATATCCACTTTCTCTTGCGGTACGATAACGTCGGATACCGCAATCGAGATACCTGCTTTTGTGGAATACGTAAAGCCGATCTCCTTGATTCGATCCAAAATAACCGAAGTCTTCGTTGTATGGAATACATCGAAGCAGCGGGCGATAATTTGACCAAGATAGTCTTTACCTACACCACCTGTTTGCGGAATATTTTCGATTATTTCTCTAATATTCGCGCCTTTCTCATATACGAAATAATGATCCGGTGTTCCCTCGAACAAATTGCGCTTCGTCGGCTCATTGATGTACGGGAAATCTGCCGGGAATATTTCGTTGAAAATGATACGTCCAACCGTTGTAATAAGGAACGCATCTTGTTGTTTTTCAGTAAAGTCAGACTTGCCCAATTCACGTACTGGAATTGCAACACGTGCATGCAAGGATGCTGAACCACGTTGATAAGCAGATACAGCCTCATTCACGGAGCCAAAGATCATACCTGTTCCTTTAGCTTCCTTGTTGTCCATCGTCAAGTAGAAGGATCCGAGAACCATATCCTGAGATGGTGTTACAACTGGCTTACCGTCTTTCGGGTTCAAGATGTTACCGGAAGCGAGCATAAGAAGACGAGCTTCTGCTTGTGCTTCTGCAGACAACGGAACGTGAACCGCCATTTGGTCACCGTCGAAGTCAGCGTTGTAGGCTGTACATACGAGTGGGTGAAGACGGATTGCTTTCCCTTCTACCAGAATCGGTTCAAATGCTTGGATACCGAGTCGGTGAAGTGTTGGTGCACGGTTAAGCAAGACTGGGTGCTCACGAATAACCTCTTCGAGAACGTCCCATACTTCCGGGCTAATGCGCTCTACTTTACGTTTCGCGCTCTTAATGTTGTGTGCCAAACCTTTATTCACGAGTTCTTTCATGACAAAAGGTTTGAACAGCTCAAGCGCCATTTCCTTCGGCAAACCACATTGGTACATCTTCAAGTAAGGACCTACCACGATAACGGAACGACCAGAGTAGTCAACCCGTTTACCGAGCAAGTTCTGACGGAAGCGACCTTGCTTACCTTTGAGCATATGGCTGAGCGATTTCAATGGACGGTTACCAGGACCTGTTACTGGACGACCACGGCGACCGTTATCAATCAAGGCGTCTACTGCTTCTTGCAGCATGCGCTTCTCGTTCTGCACGATAATGTCCGGAGCACCCAAATCAAGCAAACGCTTCAAGCGGTTGTTCCGGTTGATAACACGGCGATACAGGTCATTCAAGTCAGACGTCGCGAAGCGACCGCCATCGAGCTGTACCATTGGACGAAGCTCTGGAGGAATAACCGGAAGAACATCGAGAATCATCCAATCTGGTTGGTTGCCAGAGTTACGGAATGCCTCGATTACTTCTAGTCGCTTGATCGCACGGTTGCGGCGTTGGCCTTGTGCCGTACGAAGCTCTTCCTTCAGCACTTCAAGTTCTTTCTCAACATCCAAGTCTTGCAACAGCTTCTTAACTGCTTCAGCACCCATACCAGCTTGGAATGCATGACCATATTTTTCACGGTAGCTGCGATATTCCTTCTCGGAAAGCAGTTGCTTTTTCTCAAGAGGTGTATCCCCAGGCTCTGTTACAACATAAGAAGCAAAGTAAATGATCTCTTCCAAGGAGCGTGGAGACATGTCCAGCGCCAAGCCCATGCGGCTTGGAATCCCCTTGAAGTACCAAATGTGCGATACAGGAGCAGCCAATTCAATATGGCCCATCCGTTCACGGCGCACCTTCTGGCGTGTTACTTCAACGCCGCATCGATCACAGACAACGCCTTTGTAACGTACACGCTTGTATTTACCGCAATGACACTCCCAGTCCTTCGTCGGCCCGAAAATCTTCTCGCAGAACAAACCTTCTTTCTCCGGTTTGAGCGTACGATAGTTAATCGTTTCCGGCTTCTTGACTTCGCCACGGGACCAAGAACGAATCTTTTCGGGAGAGGCAAGCCCGATTTTCATAAATTCAAAATTGTTGACGTCCATCAAGGAGCGACCCTCCTTAATCTGTACTTGAGTGTACCGCTCTGTCAGTACACAGGAGCGGAATTCTGTGTTCGAACCATATATGGGCTGGCGGTGGCCGTATAGCAATTCGCTAACGGCCACCGTCCGATCCAACGTTATACGACTTCGGCAGCTTACTCGGTGACGTACTCGTCATCCATGCCGAGATTCAACTTATCCTGCGGAATATCGTCATCTTCATCGATTTCACGCATCTCAATTTCTTCTTCGTTCTCTGTCAAGATCTTGACATCCATACCCAAGCTTTGAAGCTCTTTGATAAGGACCTTGAACGATTCAGGAACACCTGGCTCAGGAACATTTTCGCCCTTCACAATCGATTCATACGTCTTCACGCGGCCGACGACATCATCGGACTTGACTGTAAGAATCTCTTGCAATGTATAAGCTGCACCATAGGCTTCGAGTGCCCATACCTCCATCTCCCCGAAGCGCTGACCACCGAACTGTGCTTTACCACCGAGCGGCTGCTGCGTAACGAGAGAGTATGGTCCAGTAGAACGAGCATGGATCTTATCATCAACCATGTGTGCGAGCTTGATCATGTACATGACACCAACCGTAACTTCGCGCTCGAACGGGTCACCTGTACGACCGTCGTACAAGATTGTCTTACCGTTGCGCTGCATGCCTGCTTCTTCCATCGTATCGAACACGTCATACTCTGTAGCACCGTCGAATACCGGAGTAGCCATGTGCATACCAAGATAACGTGCCGCCATACCCAAGTGAACCTCGAGTACCTGACCGATGTTCATCCGCGATGGTACCCCTAGTGGGTTCAAGACGACTTGAACAGGCGTACCGTCCGGAAGGAACGGCATATCTTCTTCAGGCAAGATACGTGCGATGACACCCTTGTTACCGTGGCGTCCCGCCATCTTATCGCCCTCGGAAATTTTACGTTTTTGGGCAATATAAACACGAACGAGTTGATTCACACCTGGAGGGAGTTCGTCCCCGTTCTCACGTGTAAATACTTTAACATCAACGACGATACCGTCAGTACCGTGAGGCACACGCAAGGAAGTATCACGTACTTCACGCGCCTTCTCGCCGAAGATTGCATGCAAGAGGCGTTCTTCTGCTGTCAGTTCCGTAACCCCTTTAGGTGTTACTTTACCAACGAGAATGTCACCGTCTTTAATTTCCGCACCGACGCGAATGATTCCGCGCTCATCCAAGTTCTTGAGCGCTTCTTCGCCGACGTTCGGAATATCACGAGTAATCTCTTCTGGTCCAAGTTTCGTATCACGAGCTTCGGACTCGTACTCTTCGATGTGAATGGACGTGTATACATCCTCTTTCACCATCTTCTCGGAGAGCAAGATCGCATCCTCGTAGTTGTAACCTTCCCATGTCATGAACGCGACGACAACGTTGCGTCCAAGGGCCAATTCACCAACCTCAGTGGAAGGTCCGTCCGCCAAGATGTCGCCTTTTTTGACGATATCGCCTTTTTTGGCAAGTGGACGTTGGTTAATGCATGTTCCTTGGTTGGAACGCATAAACTTCTGCAATTTATATTTGACGAGGTCACCTCTGACCTCTTTACCATCAATCACTTCAACCTTGCGAACTTGAACTTCATTCGCTGTAACACGCTCGATGACACCGTCTACTTTGGAGACGATACATACACCAGAGTCTTTTGCAGACTTGTATTCCATTCCTGTACCAACAAACGGAGCTTCTGGTATGAGCAAAGGCACCGCTTGCCGCTGCATGTTCGATCCCATGAGCGCACGGTTGGAGTCATCGTTCTCCAAGAACGGAATGAGCGCTGTCGCCACCGACACAACCTGCTTCGGCGATACATCCATGTAGTCAACACGATCCGTTGGCATCGTCAAGATGTTATCTGATTGCTTGTTGTAACGAACGATAGCTGTTTCGTCACGGAATGTGCCGTCTTCATTCAGCGGTGCATTCGCCTGTGCGACTACATAGTTATCTTCTTCGTCAGCAGTCATGTAATCGATTTGTTCTGTAACCTGCCCTGTCTTCGGATCGACCCAACGATATGGTGCTTCAATGAAGCCATACTCGTTCACTCGAGCAAACGTAGACAAGGAGTTGATCAAACCGATGTTCGGACCCTCTGGAGTCTCGATCGGACACATACGGCCATAATGGGATGGATGGACGTCACGAACTTCAAAGCCCGCGCGCTCACGCGTCAAACCACCAGGTCCGAGTGCAGACAGACGACGCTTATGCGTAAGTTCCGCAAGTGGGTTCGTCTGATCCATGAACTGAGACAACTGCGAGCTACCGAAGAACTCTTTAATGGATGCAATAACCGGGCGAATGTTAATGAGCGCCTGTGGCGTAATCACGTTCGCATCCTGAATGGACATCCGCTCGCGCACAACGCGCTCCATACGGGACAAACCGATACGGAACTGGTTCTGCAGCAATTCACCAACGGAACGCAGACGACGGTTACCCAAGTGGTCGATATCATCTGTGCTACCAATTCCGTGCAGCAAGTTAATAAAGTAGTTGATCGACGAAATGATATCCGCTGGAGTAATGTTCTTCACGGACTTGTCGATATTGCGGTTTGCAATAATTTTAGTAACTTTACCGTCCTCAATTGGCGAGAACACGTCGATGACTTGAACCGGAATATCTTCCGACTCCATAACTCCGCCTGCCACATGATAGGTTTTGAAACCTACATTGCTTTCAAGACGAGGCAGAATTTCGTCCAAGAGACGACGGTCAACAACTTGACCTGCTTCAGCAATGATTTCGCCTGTTTCTGTATCAACAAGCGATTCCGCCAAGCGTTGATTGAACAAACGGTTCTTAATGTGAAGCTTCTTATTAATCTTGTAACGACCTACATTCGCTAGATCATAGCGCTTCGGATCGAAGAAACGTGCAATCAGCAAGCTTCTTGCATTCTCGAGTGTAGGAGGCTCGCCCGGACGCAGACGCTCGTAGATTTCAATCAGAGCCTTCTCTGTTGAATCCGTATTATCTTTGTCCAGCGTATTGCGGATATACTCATCATGGCCAAGCAAATCTAAGATTTGCTCGTCTGTACCGAATCCAAGTGCTCTCAGCAATACCGTAACAGGAATTTTACGAGTACGGTCGATACGAACATAGATAATGTCCTTCGCATCCATCTCAAGTTCCAGCCATGCACCACGATTCGGTATAACTGTCGCCGTGTAAGTTTTCTTCCCGTTCTTGTCAACTTTAGTACTGAAATAGACACTCGGAGAGCGAACCAACTGGCTGACAATTACACGTTCAGCACCATTAATGACGAACGTGCCCGTTTCCGTCATGAGCGGGAAATCACCCATAAACACTTCCTGCTCTTTGACCTCTCCGGTCTCTTTGTTAAGAAGGCGCACTTTCACGCGGAGCGGCGCCGCATAAGTTACATCGCGTTCTTTCGAATCATCGACTGTATATTTGGGTTCACCCAAGCTGTAATCGATAAATTCCAAAACCAAATTACCTGTGAAATCCTGAATCGGCGAAATATCTTGGAACATTTCGCGCAATCCTTCGTCCAAAAACCATTGATACGATTTCTGTTGGATTTCAATCAAGTTCGGAACTTCGAGTACCTCTTTGATGCGCGCATAACTGCGCCGAGTGCGTCGTCCATATTGAACAAGATGTCCTGCCAACTTTAACTCACCCCTCATGTCTACTCACAAAAATGGATTGCGAATCCTTTTCGGTATCCTTTATAATAAAGTCCACGAAAGAGACTCTAAAAACAAATAATATAGTACAAAATGTCAGAAAAAAGAAAAACGCACGTTCACGGCAAAACGCAAATGCGATGGACGCCGTTTTCCCCCGTGTCGCCGTTTCCTGTTGTCGATACAACTACATATCCGATAGACTTGCCCAAAATGTAAACATTATACGTCATTTCGCAAAAATGTATGCATCCTTTCAAAAAAAGGCTTGACATTTGGGCCATGTGTAGACATGGAGTCCATCCTAATACTGACATTTTATAATAATACCATATTGGGCACTCAGAGTCAACTTGGAAATGATTTCTTCGCTTGATAGATCCGATACCCTTTGTCCTTCACAACTAACTCTACGTTTTCTTCTCCAAACAACTGCTGCAGCTTCGCTTCCGCTGATGGCGCTCCCTGTTTCTTCTGAATGACAATCCATAGAGAACCTCCGTCTGCTAAATGCTCATAGGATTGTTCAAAGATGCGATGAACAACCTCTTTGCCTGCACGAATCGGCGGATTGGTGAGAATAACAGAATAATGCTCACTACCTAGCGCATTGAGGCCATCACTCTCTTGAATCGTGACGTTATGGACTCCATTTAGAAGAGCGTTCTCTCTCGCTAAATCTAAGGCTCGCTCATTCACATCTACCATCGTTACTCGTCCGCGCTTAGCCAGTTTTGCAGCTGTTAATCCAATCGGCCCATAGCCACAGCCGACATCAAGAACGGTGGCGTCTTCAGGAATGTCCATGCAATCAATCAGCACTCGACTGCCGTAATCGACACCGCCTTTGGAAAATACACCGGCATCCGACACGAATGCTAGCTGCATACCTCGCAAGGATGCCGTCCATTTCTTGCGATTATGCTCTACATCTGGACGCTTGCTGTAATAATGCCCTGCCATCTTGATCCCTTCCTGTCATGGTAAAAATAAAAAGTGCTATCGTTCATTGGCTAAGATGCGCGTCGAGTTCCCTATTTACACTTCGTATTCGATGACACCTAAGCTAAATCGGTAAGTCGTATCTTAGACAACGAACCCCTTGAAAACAAGTTCCAAGGGGTTCGCACTTTGCAAGCAGAGATTACTTCACTTCTACAGATGCGCCAGCTTCTTCGAGCTTCGCTTTTACTGCTTCTGCTTCTTCTTTGCTTACTTTTTCTTTCAATGGTTTCGGGCAGTTGTCTACCAAGTCTTTAGCTTCTTTCAAGCCAAGACCAGTGATTTCACGAACAACTTTGATAACGTTGATTTTGCCTGCGCCTGGTGCAGTCAAGATTACGTCAAACTCAGTTTGTTCAGCTGCGCCAGCATCACCAGCTGCGCCACCCATTACAGCTACAGGAGCTGCTGCAGTTACGCCGAATTCTTCTTCAATTGCTTTAACAAGGTCGTTCAATTCCAATACGGACATGCCTTTGATGGCTTCCAAGATTTGCTCTTTGCTCATTTGTTAAACCTCCATATTTAGTAAAGTGTATGTTACGCGATTAAGCTTACGCTTCCGCTTCGTTCTTCTCTGCAACGGCTTTGACAGCCAATGCGAAGTTGCGCATTGGTGCTTGGAGCACGCTGAGCAACATGGACAACAAACCTTCGCGGGAAGGCAATGCTGCCAAGGCTTTGATTTGATCTACGTCAACGACGCGACCTTCAACTACTCCACCCTTAATTTCAAGAGCTTCGTTTTTCTTCGCAAAGTCGTTCAAGATTTTCGCAGGTGCTACTGCGTCTTCACGACTGAATGCGATAGCTGTCGGACCAGACAATACTTCATCAAGTTCAGACAACTCAGCTTCTGCTGTCGCACGGCGTACCAATGTATTTTTCAACACTTGGAATTCGATGCCTGCTTCGCGCAGTTGCTTACGAAGTTCAGTAACTTGAGATACTGTCAATCCACGGTAGTCAGCAACAACCGTTGTAGCGCTGCTACGGAATTTCTCAGCGATATCTTGTACAGCTTGCTGTTTCGCTTCGATTACTTTTGCGTTTGCCACTCGTTCCACCTCCTACAAGGTTCTACTTAACACCGCATCCTGTCCGAGATCTTCTACCTACTTCAGCATAAGAAAAGCCTCTGCAGTTTACTACAGAGGCATCACGATAGCACTTGGTGCGCAGACGTGTCAACGACACGCTCCAAGCACTCAGTCTATTTCGAACACCTCGGTAGGAGATTAAGCCTTTCGGCACCTACTGTCTACGGTACGATTATTCAAAAGTTAATTGCACATCATGTGTTAGCAACTCTATTAGCATAGCATGGACAGTTGAACCATGTCAACCACTCTCAAAACTTGCCAACAGATTCCCACTAAAGAATAAATCTTAGCGGAAAGATGCTGTGTTCACACGTGCTGCAGGACCCATCGTGGAAGAAACCGCGATGTTTTTCAAATACACGCCTTTAGCCGCTGCTGGCTTCGCACGGTTCAATGCATCGATCAACGCTTTGAAGTTGTCATGCAACTTGTCTGCATCGAAAGAAGCTTTACCGATCGGTGCGTGGATTTGTCCTGCTTTGTCCAGACGGTACTCGATTTTACCAGCTTTGATCTCTTGAACAGCTTTAGTAACGTCGAATGTAACCGTACCAGCTTTAGGGTTAGGCATGAGACCTTTACCACCGAGGATACGTCCCAATTTACCTACTTCGCTCATCATGTCTGGCGTAGCTACGCAGACATCGAAGTCGAACCAGCCTTGTTGAATTTTGTTGATCATATCTTGATCGCCTACAAAATCAGCACCAGCTGCTTCTGCTTCTTTTGCTTTTTCGCCTTTTGCAAAGACGAGAACGCGTTTTGTTTTACCTGTACCGTGTGGAAGTACAACTACCCCACGAACAGCTTGGTCTTGTTTACGAGGGTCTACACCCAAGCGAACAGCAACTTCAACTGTTTCGTCGAATTTTGCTGTAGCCGATTTCTTAACCAACTCAATAGCTTCCATCGACTCATAAGCAGCATCTCTATCGATAAGCTTTGCAGCTTCGACATATTTTTTGCCACGTTTTGCCATGATTTTTTCCTCCTTTGTGGTTTTAACGGATTAACCTCCCACATGCGCCAAAGAAGAACGTATTAGTCTTCTACGACAAAGCCCATGCTGCGAGCTGTACCTTCAACCATACGCATAGCCGATTCAACGGATGCTGCGTTCAGGTCAGGCATTTTTTGCTCAGCGATTTGACGTACAACGTCGCGTTTCACTGTTGCAACTTTTTTCGTGTTCGGTTCACCGGAACCTTTTTCGACCTTAGCCGCTACTTTCAACAATACTGCAGCCGGTGGAGTCTTCGTGATGAACGTAAAGGAACGATCTTCGAATACAGAGATTTCAACAGGAATAATCAAACCTGCTTGATCAGCTGTTTTCGCATTGAATTCCTTACAGAACGCCATGATGTTGACACCCGCTTGACCCAATGCTGGACCTACCGGAGGCGCTGGATTCGCCTTACCCGCTGGAATTTGCAATTTAACGACTTTAATGACCTTTTTCGCCATTTCAAACACCTCCTTGCGCTAGTTATGTGAGGTTCAGGTTGCCCTATCTCACAGTAGAAACCAATAGAAAGATGTATTAGATCTTCTCCACTTGGTGGTAATCCAACTCAAGAGGGGTTTCTCTTCCAAACATGTTGACATGAACCTTAAGCTTCTGCTTGTCTGTAATGATCTCTTCGACCGTACCGACGAAGTTTGCGAAAGGCCCTACCATAATGCGAACCGATTCCTTCAAGTCGAAATCGACTTTTGCTCTCGGATCTTCCATGCCCATTGTCTTTAAGATCTGATCGACCTCTTCAGGCAACAGTGGAATAGGCTTTGAACCAGAGCCGGTAGATCCGACGAATCCGGTAACCCCTGGCGTGTTGCGAACAACATACCAAGACTCATCCGTCTGAATCATTTCAACCAAAACATAACCCGGGTAAACTTTACGCATGACAACTTTCTTTTTGCCATCCTTGTTTACCATTTCTTCTTCCATCGGAACAAGAACGCGAAATATTTTGTCTTCCATGCCCATGGATTCAACGCGCTTTTCCAAATTGGCTTTAACTTTGTTCTCATAACCTGAGTAGGTATGAACAACGTACCATCTTTTTTCCATAACTAAGCCACCTTGGGACTTTATTAAATAATCGCTTCGACTATCGCGGAAATTCCGATATCAAGGACCCAGAAATAAAGCGTCATAAAGATAACCGTGGCTAAAACGACGATCGTATAGCTTGTCAGTTCTTTACGACTGGGCCAGCGAACCTTTTTTAATTCACCCCAGCTGTCGGCAAAGAAGGAAAACATCGAACCGAAACTTTGTTTCAGTTTCCCGAAGAAAGCCACGGACTACACCTCCATCAGACTTATCTCGTTTCGCGATGAGAAGTATGCTCGTTGCAGAACTTGCAGAATTTCTTCAACTCAATGCGGTCTGGGTGATTACGTTTGTTCTTTGTTGTCGTATAGTTGCGTTGTTTGCAGTTCGTGCAAGCCATCGTAACGATTACCCGCATGTAGTACACCTCCTGAAGACACCTTAATGATAAGAAGCGTCGAATTTCCCCAAGCAGAAACGGATTGACCATCCTTCTACAGGGGGACAAATCGTCTCTTGTTCGCTGAATAATCCACTCTCAGTCTAATAACCAATCATTTCTTATTCAGTAAATACGTACGCATATTTAGGGCTACCTAAAACACTTTATCACAAGGGGCAAATGATGTCAATGATAAGATGTTGACGCCGTGGGGGGCGATGTCATTCACTCTATCATATCCGACAGCTGCTTGACAAAGGAAAAGATCACTAATGTTCCTAGTCGCTATCAGTATGGTGGAATATTACGCAATCTAAACCTTCATTCTCGTAAACTTTCGATGTAAAATTAATTGCTTTCAATCGGGAACAGTATGTAAACAATGAAAAAGAGCCTATCTCCCATACTAGGTTGATAAGCTCCTACATCTGTATTCGACTAATTAACATCCGCTATCCCCGCCATCCCGTAACTCCAAATATCGCTCCAACTTTCGCTTGACTCGCTGCAGCGCATTGTCTATCGATTTGACGTGGCGATCCAGATCAACGGCAATTTCCTGATAGGAACGCCCATCCAAATACAGCATGAGCACTTTCCGTTCCAAATCGCTCAAAATTTCAGACATCTTGTCCTCGAGCCCAACGAATTCTTCTTGATTAATGATCAATTCTTCTGGATCAGACACCCGCGAGCCACCAATCACATCTAGCAAGGTGCGATCTGAATCTTCGTCATATATCGGCTTATCCAACGACACATAAGAATTCAATGGTATGTGCTTCTGGCGCGTCGCAGTCTTAATCGCAGTAATAATCTGTCTAGTAATGCACAGTTCGGCGAATGCCTTGAATGATGCCAGCTTGTCTCCCTTAAAATCACGAATTGCCTTGTATAATCCGATCATGCCCTCTTGAACAATATCCTCACGGTCAGCGCCGATTAGAAAATATGAGCGTGCTTTTGCTCGAACGAAATTGCGGTACTTGTTAATTAAGTATTCGAGCGCTTCGCTATCTCCCTCCCTGACCGCGTCGACTAGCTGTTCATCCGACGAACGATCGTATGAGGAGGTGCTTAATACTTTGAGGTCAACACTCACTAGCAATCCCTCCGGCCTGCAACGCAATCCACCCGTTACATCACAAATGATAGATTCAGTATATATGAATCTATCTATCATCGTCAACCAAAGGAAGCCTTATCCTGTGCGGAATTTGAGCATTATTCCAAAATAAGTCTATGCATTTGACTGCATACGCCAAAAATAACGTTGAAAATGACGCTCATGCTCCTGTCCTACGCTACTCAATCTTCTTCCCCTCGGCGCAGCCGTTCAAGCTTAAGCAGTTGATCCAGCTTAAGCTTGCCTTCAATCGGGTTACGCTTGATCGGCTGCAGTGCCTGTTCACGAATCTTCGTCTCCACCTCGCGCCGGGCCTGTACAATAATGAGCCTCAGCTCGCGTGCCGAAATACGAAGTGCACCTTGTGCAAAAGCTACGTTCTGTTCTGTCATGTCTGATGTTGCTACGTAGATTTGACGGCGGCGATGCCCAAGCCCCCTGGCAAGCCGCTCGATGCATTCGTCCGCTGTCTCTTTCTCCTTCGTGAACTGTACAGAGACTTTACCCTGCGTGTACTTGGCTCCTAAGCCAGGAACGCGATATGCGTCAAATACCACAATTACTCTTCGGCCGGAATATGCTAGATAGTCTGCAAGCATATTTAACAGTCGTTCTCTTGCTTCATCTAAGTCTTTATCTTTCAGCTCTCTTAATTCCGGCCACGCCCCGATCATGTTGTAGCCGTCAACAAGAAGCACATCGCGCCAATCCTGCCGATCCATATCGGGCAGCCTCAGCCGCGACGCCGGCGCACGACCTCATACATGAAGATGCCTGCAGCTACCGACGCATTAAGCGAGTTAATTTGCCCTGCCATTGGAAGCTTATACAACATATCGCAATTTTCCCGAACAAGTCTGCCCATTCCTTTATTCTCGTTACCGATGACAAGCGCGATTGGAAGATTGAATACATCCGCTTCATAAATGTCTTGAGTTGCTGTTACATCTGTACCTACGATCCACACTCCACGGTCTTTAAGCTGCTGCATCGTCTGAACCAAATTCGTCACCTTGGCTACCGGCACATACTCGACAGCTCCAGCAGAAGTCTTAGATACCGTAGCAGTCAGTCCAGCTGAGCGGCGTTTCGGAATAACTACGCCATGCGCACCTGTGCAGTCCGCTGTCCGAAGAATGGAACCCAAATTGTGCGGATCCTCGATCTCATCCAATAGGATCAGAAACGGAGTCTCGCCTTTAGCCTCAGCTTGAGCTAAAATATCTTCCACTTCTACATAATGATAAGCTGCAACCTGTGCGACAACTCCTTGATGCTGAACCCCCTCGACCATTTGATCGAGCTTGCGCTTATCGACCATTTGAATCACGACGCCAGCTTTCTTGGCTTCTGCAATAATCGGCCCTGTTAAATGTTTTTGTGCATTTTCCGCAATCCATACTTTATTTATCGTTCTCCCGGATTTGAGCGCCTCGGTTACCGAATGCTTCCCGGCAATATATTCTTCTTCATGCATGCGTAAGTGTGCCTCCCGTCTAGATGTTTCCCTTTTACTTTTGCTGCTGTTCTGTCCCATGTGCTTGAACAATCATATTAACGAATTGCCGCATCCGTTCAAAATTTTCATTCAGATATAAATAGCCGAATAAAGATTCAAGCGCTGTAGCCTGTCTATATTCACTTACGTTCGCACTTTTCGGCACACTGGACTTCGTATTGCGTCCTTGACGAACGACGTCTGCTTCTTCATCTGTTAATATCGGCATCAGAAGCGATAGCGCACGCGCCTGCGCCTTGGCAGACACATACCCCGTCGCTTCACGATGCAGGTGGTTCGGCCGATGATTCGGCTGTGATATAAGATATTGTCTGATGGCAACTTCGAAGATTGCATCGCCTATATAAGCGAGTACAATCGGATTAAGCTGCTGCGGCCGCTTGGTCGGGGCGAAAGGGAACAGCCATGTTCCAGCATCCCCTGACCTTGCTTCTATTGTTGTCGATTGATGTTCCTGTTGATTATCATTCATTGCGTATGCATAAGCTCCTTCGTCGACCGTAATGCCGCTGCGACTATTTTCGGCGCCAGCGCACACCCTGAGGCGTATCTTCCAGAACGATCCCCTGCTCGGTTAACAGATCGCGAATTTCATCGGCTCTCGCCCAGTTTTTCGCTTTGCGAGCATCGTTGCGTTCTTGGATAAGTTGGTCGATTTCCTCATCCAGCAATTCCTCTTCCTTCTCCAATACCAGTCCAAGCACCTCGTTCATCGCTTCAAAGGCATCCAGCAATGCTTCCAAGTCCCCAGCTGCAAGCGAATCAGCTTGCTGCAAATACGAATTCGCCTCACTTGCCCATTCGAATACAGCAGTAATGGCATCTGCCGTATTGAAGTCATCCTGCATCTTCGCATCAAAGGTCTCTAGAATGGAAGCTATCTTCACTTGAAGTGCCTCGTTCGCATTTTCCTGCACAGATGGATCTGTATTCAGAGATGCCAATGCATGGCGGACATTCGCAACTGCATTCGCTATGCGGCTGACGCTTTTCTCTGCCTGTTCCATCGCTTCTGCATTGAAGTTCAGTGGGTTGCGATAGTGTGTCGACAACATGAAGTAGCGCAGAGCAGCCGGATCATATTGCTTAAGCAATTGATGAACCGTTACCCCATTACCAAGCGACTTCGACATTTTTTCATTATCAATATTAATATATCCGTTATGCATCCACACGTTGGCAAGTGGTTTTCCTGTCACGGATTCGGACTGTGCAGCCTCACATTCGTGGTGCGGGAACTGAAGATCCTGGCCGCCGCCATGGATATCGATCGTTTCACCCAAATATTTGCGCGACATAGCCGAGCATTCAATATGCCAGCCTGGACGGCCTTCGCCCCATGGGCTTGACCAAGAGATTTCCCCTGGCTTCGCCGCTTTCCATAAGACGAAGTCAGCTGCGTCATCCTTGCGCTCATCCACTTCGATTCGAATTCCGAGCTGCAGCTCATCAATGTTCTGACCGGAAACCTGGCCATACTTCGCAAATTCTCTCGTACGGAAATACACATCTCCGCCCGATTCATAAGCCTTACCGTTTGCCACAAGCTCTGAGATGAAGGCGATGATTTCCTCCATATTATCCGTTACACGCGGGTTATTCGATGCACGGCGAATACCTAGACCATCATTATCCTCATAGAACGCCTGAATAAAGCGCTCCGCAACTTCTTGTACCGTGGATCCCAGATCTGCTGCTTTGCGGATCAGCTTGTCATCAACATCTGTGAAATTCACGATGTAGTTTACTTCGTAATCCAGCGTCTCTAAATAACGGCGAACAACGTCAAAAAAGATCGCAGGCCGCGCATTTCCGATATGGATATAGTCATACACAGTTGGCCCGCATACATACATCGTAATGCGATCCGGATCTATCGGCTGAAACGGCTCTTTCGTACGTGTCAGCGTATTATAAATGTGCAAGGTCATGCAAGTCACTCCTCCTTGATGTTCGGGCATTTATTTGTTCACTTTCTCAAGTTCTTTCCTCGGTTGTTGGACAGACTCCTCTACTTGTATGCTTTCTTGACTTTCAGTCTCTGCAATTTCAGAGTCTCTGCCTTGGGGATGCTTAAGTTGGTGCAGTTCAGCTCTCAATGCATCCATCTCAATCTGCATGCTTCGAAGCATATCAATCACTGGGTCAGGCAGTTGGGCATGGTTCAAGCGGTCAATGCGCACTCCATCCTGCTTCACTACACGTCCCGGAATGCCCACGACTGTACAGTTCGGCGGTACTTCCCGGAGCACGACGGAATTGGCTCCAATGCTTGAATTGTCTCCAATAGTGAAAGAGCCAAGCACTTTCGATCCAGAAGCAATGACGACATTGTTCCCAATCGTCGGATGCCGCTTCCCCTTCTCTTTCCCCGTACCTCCAAGTGTTACGCCTTGGTAAATGACTACATCATCGCCAATCTCACAGGTTTCACCAATGACGACTCCCATGCCATGGTCAATAAACAGTCTTTGGCCAATCCTCGCTCCAGGATGTATTTCAATTCCCGTCATGAACCGGCTTATTTGCGAAATAATGCGCGCAGTCGTAAACCAGCGCCAACGATAGAACCGATGTGCAATGAGATGCGCCCAGATGGCATGCAGGCCTGAATAGGTAAAGATTACTTCGAATCGGTTGCGCGCCGCCGGGTCGTTATCGAACACCGCCTGCACATCGGATTTCATTCTTCGAATGACACGCCACATGCTCTGTCCCCCCCGGAACTCAGCGAATTGAGTTAGCATTCCTCTCTCATACACACAAGCGGATACATAAATTCATCACAATAAAAAACGCCCCTGCAGCATGATGCTGCAGAGACGCGATGCGCGGTTCCACTCTGCTTGGACAACATCATATCTCCGCTATTGCCATCGTATATCTATCCTCCACTTACACCGGATACAAAACCATGACATAGCCAAATACTTGTTGCCCCTCTTGAATATCCTTAACGCGGATGATTCGCCACCCCCTACCCATGTACCAGGTACATGCTCAAGGACGGAGCTTCCGGGTGCATCGCATAAGCTTAAAAATGGAACGACTCACAGCCTGTAAGGAGCGATGGACACCAGATCCATAGTCTTCCTTATCTCGATCGTTCTCTCTGTTCATTTTTATCCCGCTTATACTCTCCCGTTCAACGCTTTTATTAGTATGCTCAATCATACTGTACGAAGCATGACTTTCCTTCAGAACGAAATAATGAAAAGGATTCTATCGTTAAGTATATTCGAAGCTCCTACTGCATGACAATAACAATCGTTGAAAGTTATCCGCATGTGCATTCGAATCAAATCCTATCCAGAAACATCAAATCTGATCTATCCATTCAAGCGAGCTAGGACCTTCTCTTTACCAAGCAGAACAATCGTCTCATTCAAATCACGGCCGTGCATTTGCCCAGATACTGCAACACGAACCGGCATGAACAGACCTTTGCCCTTGGCGCCTGTTTCCTTCTGAACTTCCTTCAAGGATACCTTGATCGTATCTGCATCCCAAGTCGTTGCAGCTTCCAGCTTCGCACGAAGTGCTGCCAATACAGTAGGAACCTGCTCTTCAGCGAGCACTGCCTTAGCTTCTTCGTCGATGACAAGTTCTTCACGGAAGAACATCTCCGACAATTCCACAATGTCGGATGCACAGTTCATTTGCTCCTGATACAGCTTCACAAGTGCAGCCGCCCAAGCTTGCTGTTCTTCATTCAGCTGCTCTGGCAAGCGTCCTGCACGCTGGAGGTGAGGAATCGACAATGCCGCAATGCGATCAGGTTCTGCTTTCTTCATATACGTATTATTAATATGCGTCAGCTTATTCGTATCAAATACAGCAGGGCTCTTGGACAAGCGCGTCTCGTCAAAGATCGAGATGAGCTCCTCCATTGAGAAGATCTCTTCTTCCCCTTTTGGTGACCAGCCAAGCAATGCGATGAAGTTAACCATTGCCTCTGGCAAGTAGCCGAGCTGCTCATATTGTTCAATAAATTGAATGATCGACTCATCCCGTTTGCTGAGCTTCTTGTGATTCTCATTTACGATAAGCGTCATATGTCCGAATACAGGCGCTTCCCATCCAAACGCTTCAAAGATCATCAATTGGCGAAGCGTATTCGTCACATGATCTTCTCCACGCAGAATGTGAGACATCCGCATCAAATGGTCATCGATGACAACCGCGAAGTTATAAGTCGGTATACCGTCCTTCTTCACGATAACCCAGTCGCCTGTTGTATCGGATTCAAACGTAATTTCACCTTTAACCATATCATTAAAGGTATACGAGCGTCCTTGCGGCACGCGGAAGCGGATGCTAGGCTTGCGGCCTTCTGCCTCCAGGTGTGCATGATCCTCAGCGGACAAGCTGCAGCACTTGCCGGAATACTTCGGCGTTTCGCCGCGTTCAACTTGTGCTTCCCGCTCCGCTGCAAGCTCTTCTTCCGTACAATAGCAGCGATAGGCAAGCCCGCGCTCTAGAAGCTCGTCCACATATTTATTATAGATATCCAAGCGCTCCGTCTGACGGTACGGGCCGAAATCCCCACCTACATCAATGCTCTCATCCCAATCCATGCCGAGCCACTTCATGTACGTAAATTGGTTCTCTTCTCCGCCTTCCACATTGCGCTTAACGTCCGTATCCTCGATGCGAACGATGAACTTACCCCCATGGTGACGTGCGAACAAATAGTTAAACAATGCCGTACGCGTATTACCAATATGTAAGTGTCCTGTAGGGCTTGGTGCGTAACGAACTCGAATATCGTTATTCATGATTGCTTCACTCCCGTACTTTGTCTTTCCATTAATCATTTCATCATACCATATTGTGAAATAAGCAGACAACAGCCTGTGCGGCAATTCCCTCACCGCGTCCAGCAAATCCTAATTGTTCCGTTGTCGTAGCCTTCACATTCACCTGCGAATCCTCTGCGCCGAGAGCACGAGCGATATTCGCTACCATCGCTGGAATATGCGGCAGCATCTTCGGTTTCTGTGCAATAATCGTGCAATCGATGTTGCCAAGTCGATAACCGCGCTCAACAGCTAGCTGCCATACATGCTCTAACAGCTTCATGCTGTCCGCATCCTTGAATGCAGGATCCGTATCTGGAAAATGCTTGCCGATATCCCCTAATCCTAGTGCGCCCAGAATTGCATCACTTACCGTATGCAGAAGCACATCAGCATCTGAATGCCCAAGCAATCCCTTCTCGTAAGGAATATGAACGCCGCCAATAATGCACGGCCGTCCCTCTACTAACTGGTGCACGTCGAATCCCTGTCCCACTCTAATCATACGTAAGCCTCCCTCTCCTTCTGCCTCAACATTCAATTTCGCTCAGCTTCATGACGAGACAGCCACCATGCAGCCCAATCCAGATCATCCGGCGTCGTTAGCTTAATGTTCGTGTAGCTCCCCTCCACTACGTGAACAGCAATTCCCATCCGCTCAACAAGCATCGCATCATCCGTTCCCACGAATTGCTCCTGCTCCGCGAGCTCATGAGCAGCCATTACATCAGCAAGCCGGAAAGCCTGTGGTGTCTGAATCGCCCATAAGCTGCTGCGATCAGGTGTTGCCGTAATAATACCGGACTTGTCCACCTGCTTAATGGTATCCTTGACCGGAACGGCCAATACGGCCGCTCTGTGCTGCCGGGCCGCATCGTAACATGCGCTTACTCTGCCCGGCTCTACAAAGGGCCGTACACCATCGTGGATGCACACATATTCGAGTCCACGCGCTTTCAGAGCCTGCAAGCCAGCATATACTGAATGCTGACGTTCCTTGCCTCCTGTAACGATGTCTTGAACCTTATGCAATCCGTATTGTTTCACCCATGCTTCGCAGCGCGCATAATCCTGTTCCGTGGTTACCCATGCGATCGATTCGCACTCCTCCATGGACTGAAACCGCTCTACGGTATGGATGATTACTGGCTTATCCTGTAAATGCAAATACTGCTTACTCTCTTCCGTGCCCATGCGCGTGCCTCTGCCAGCAGCGACTATGACCACGCCAAACCCTCTGTCCATCCTTACTAACCCCCATGATGGTAGTATCCCCATCATACCTGTTTATTGGGCTTTTTCCAACAGTTTTGGCTTAGCAAATATCATTCGTCCTGCTGACGTCTGAAGTACACTGGTCACCAGAACCTCCATCGTCATGCCGATATAATCTCTGCCGCCCTCAACGACGATCATCGTACCATCATCCAAGTAGGCTACACCTTGACCATGTTCCTTACCATCCTTGATGACTTGAACAACAATCTCTTCTCCTGGGAGAACCACTGGCTTCACAGCGTTGGCTAGATCGTTAATATTGAGCACTGATACTCCCTGCAGCTCACATACCTTGTTCAAGTTGAAATCATTCGTGACGACTTTCCCCTTTAGCAGCTTCGCGAGCTTAACCAGCTTGCTGTCTACCTCCGAAATTTCGTCAAAGTCCCCTTCATAAATGAGTACTTTTACTTCCAGTTCTTTTTGAATTTTATTCAGAATGTCCAACCCTCTGCGTCCACGGTTCCGCTTGAGCAAGTCCGACGAATCCGCGATATGCTGCAACTCCTCTAAGACGAACTCAGGAATGACGATTGTCCCTTCAATGAATCCGGTCTTGCATATATCTGCGATGCGACCATCAATGATGACGCTTGTATCCAAGATCTTATGTTCTTCCATTCCTCTGCTCTTCTCTTCACCTCGTTCAGGCATGCGGAAGGCGGAGACCCACTTTACAATCTCATCCTGCTTCATAAGTGCTGCTTGCAACCCTGCTGTTGACAGCAGGACAATCATACAAACCGATACCATACGCCCTACTGTCCCAAACGGCTCAAATAGCGGTACAAGCAACCCCCCAAAGGACAGTCCCATCAATGCGCCAGAAGCTCCAATCACCAGCATCCCTGCTGACATATTCACCATGCGTTCTTCCAAGCTGCCCCATAACCGTGCCAATGGCGTAAAAAGTGCACGACCCATCACAATAAAGCAAAATGCCCCGCCAAGTGCCCATAACAGTCCGTTAGAAGTTATTCCAGGGTTGGATAATGACGAAAACTCCATTGTCTGCATATTCCAATACCGATGGAACTCTGTCCCACTCCATGCTCCGATCAATCCTGCAACCGCATAAAATAATCGTCTGAACACGAAGTCCACCTCCTTATCTAATTTGAATATCTTTACAATTATGGCCCAACCCTCTCGCTCCTAATCGTCCATTCTTACATTTTTAAATTCGAGGCGAAGTTGAAATGTAGGAAATCCTAGTCGTATAATAGGGGAGTAGTACGGAATGGGGAGAGCTGAAATAACGTGAGTCCCTTGAGCAGTATGGCTCGGGCCGAACCACGATTCCATGAATAGAGGTGGATGAGTAATGAGTACTTCCAGGTTGCAATCTTTCCAGGATCAAGTCGGCGATTTATTGTTAAGACACCGAAGCTTGCTGGACATTCTTTCGAAATACGGACAGTCTGACGCCTCGGTAAACCGCGCGGTAACAAAAGCCATAACAGAATGTGGCTGCTTGGAGCTGCATGCGAAGCGGCAGCCCTACCATGACGACATGGATATGGATCAAGCGAAGCAATCTCTTGAATCACATGTTCAAGGTCACTTATGCGAGAACTGCAAGGATGTTGTGAAGAGCGAGCTTGGCAAGCACCTATTCTATATGTCTGCCCTGTGCAATCTGCTTGATATTGATCTTGACGATGTCGTCAAACAGGAATCGAGCAAGTGCCAAACTCTCGGGATATTCAACCTGTCCTAATGGAATGAAGAAGAACTGAAAATTGATACAAGATAATTGGAACGGAAATCATATACAACACAAAAAGCACCTGCCGCCCAATTATGGACTGCAAGTGCTTTTCTTTTGGGTTTATTCGCTTAAGAATGCTTTGACTGGTACCACTCTTCCGCATCAAGCTGTTTCTTGCGGCGGCGATTCAGCATTCTAACGTTTTTTTTTAAACCAAGCAGCGCATACAGTACCAACGGCACAAAAATCAGCTTCGGTGTCTGTTCTGGCTGCCATACCGCGATCGCTACTGCCCCTGCAATAACAAAAGGCGTAATCCAGATGGCCTTCTTCGGAATACCGACTTTCTTGAAGTTCGGATATTTCACAGTACTAACCATTAAGTAAGATAATAAAATCATCGCTATCATAAGATAAGCCGCTGGGATGCTCTCATGGAACAAGGCAAGTGTACATGCCACACCGCCAGCCGCTGGGATTGGCAAGCCGATGAAATACCCCGGAATACCATCCTTAACGTTGAAGCGTGCAAGTCGCAGCGCACCACAAATCGGGAAGATTGCAGTAACGATGCAAGCCAGCACCGGGTTACTATCTGTAAAAGCGACGGCATACATAATGAAGGCTGGCGCTACACCGAATGAAATCACATCGGATAGGGAGTCAAGCTCCTTGCCGAATTCACTCTGTGCGTTCAATGCTCTTGCTACACGCCCATCCAATCCGTCGAGCAACATGGCAATAATAATCATAAGAGCTGCTAAGTTGTAGTCATCGTGAAACGCAAGCATGATGGAAATGATTCCGAGAAACAAGTTACCGATCGTAAACAAGCTCGGAATGGACTTTGTAATCATAGGTTCACCTCTAATTTTACTATGCCCAACGTACGTCCTTTCATTGTAGGAAAATCAAATTTGCCTGTCAATGAAGACCTGCTCCTGAATCCGCTTAAGCCCTTCCTTAATCGCACGAGCGCGAACTTCGCCAATGCCGTCTACTTCATCCAATTCCTCAATCGTTGCCATCATGACATGAGGGAGGTATTGGAAGGTTTCGACTAAGTTGTGAATTATGACATTAGGAAGTCTTGGTATCTTGCTAAGAACGCGGTAACCGCGCGGCGAAACGGATTCTTCCTGAATCGTGCTCGTCGTCGGGTAACCGAGCAGTCTTATTAAATGATGGGTATCAAGCAGTTCATCTGCCGTGCATTTCTTAAGTTGGGCTATGATCTCACGTACCTTCTCATCGCTTCCGTCCCGGGCATAATCCTTCAACAGCAGCCAAGCGTCTTCTTCGGTGTTGCTTACGAGCTCTTCGAGCTGCATGCTGATAAGACGTCCCTCTGTTCCCAGTTCGTTGATGTAACGCTTGATCTCCATCTTAATACGTAACACCATCTCAATACGTTGCACAACGTTTACGACATCGTATAAGGTAACCAATTCTTCGAACTCGGATGCAGTTAAATTTGTCATGCCTTGTACAAGCACAACCTTATATTTTTCCAATGTCTGAATCGCTTGGTTCGCCTTCGTGAGAATAACGCCAATCTCCTTAAGTGCATAACGCAGACTGCCTTGGTACAGTGTAATGACATTCCGGCGCTGGGAGATGGAGACTACCAGCTTCCCCGTCTGCTTCGCTACCCGCTCCGCTGTCCGGTGCCGGATGCCTGTCTCCGTAGATGGAATGGAGGAATCCGGAATGAGCTGTGTGTTCGCATATAATATCCGCTTAATGTCTTCACTCAAGATAATGGCGCCGTCCATCTTGGCCAGTTCGTACAAGTAGCTCGGTGAGAAGTCACAGTTAATAGAGAATCCCCCGTCTACAACTTCCATTACTTCTGGACTGTATCCAACGACAATAAGTGCCCCTGTCTTCGCGCGCAGCACATTCTCAAGCCCGTCGCGGAAAGGCGTTCCTGGTGCGACCATCCGCAGCAGGTCGTTCATAATATCCAGTTGGCTTTCCTTCATTCTATATCTATGCCCCCTAACCTAACGCCACAGCTAATGCTTCAGCAACCGTATTTACTCCAATAATCTCAATATTGGCAGGCGGCTTCCAGCCGCGCAAGCTCTTCTCTGGTAATATAATGCGCTTGAATCCAAGCTTCTCTGCTTCCTTCACTCGCTGTTCTGCACGAGATACCCCACGCACTTCACCAGTTAACCCCACTTCGCCAAAGACAACATCGAATGGTTGTGTCGGCATATCTCGGAAGCTCGAAGCAATTGCAACCGCCATAGCCAAGTCAACAGCTGGCTCATCAAGCTTAATTCCACCCGCTACATTCACGTATGCATCCTGATTTTGCAGGAACATTCCCATTCGTTTCTCCAGCACCGCAATAATAAGCGCCAGACGATGATGATCAATCCCTGTCGCCATCCTCCGCGGAGACGGGAAGTTCGTCGCCGATACGAGCGCCTGCATCTCAACAAGGACGGGACGGGTTCCCTCAAGGCTGGCTACAACCGTGGATCCTGCAACACCTAGCGGTCTCTCCTGCAGGAACATCTCGGATGGGTTCTTCACCTCGACAAGACCGCCCTCCGTCATCTCGAAGATTCCTATCTCATTGGTCGAACCGAACCGGTTCTTTACAGCCCGCAAAATACGATAGGAATGATGCCGCTCTCCTTCGAAATAAAGGACACAATCGACCATATGCTCCAGCAGCCGCGGACCGGCAATCGCACCTTCCTTCGTCACATGTCCAACAAGGACAGTTGCGATGCCCTTCCCTTTAGCGATGCGCATGAATGTGCTTGTGCATTCGCGTACTTGTGCAACACTGCCGGGAGCTGATTCCACCGAAGGTTGGAAGACGGTCTGGATGGAGTCGATAACGAGGAAGTCAGGCTGTGCCGCCTCAAGCGCCTCCTCGATATATTGCAGATTCGTCTCACTGAGGACGAATAAGTTCTCCGACAAGACACCAAGACGGTCTGCCCGCAGCTTCGTCTGACGCATCGATTCCTCACCAGATACGTACAGCACCTTGAGGCCGCTGGCAGCCAGTGCATTGGAAGTCTGCAGTAGAAGTGTTGACTTCCCGATACCCGGGTCGCCCCCCACTAGAATAAGTGATCCAGGAACAACACCGCCGCCCAGTACGCGGTTCAACTCACTAAGTGTCGTAGTGAGTCTAGGTTCACGTCCACTTTCTATGTGTATGATAGATTGCGGCTTTTCTTTCGTTTGAATCAAGGAAGAATGCACACCTGCTGTCTTAATGACTGTCTCCCGCTCTTCCACCATCGTATTCCACTCACCGCAGCCAGGGCATTTCCCCATCCATTTCGGTGTTTCGTATCCACATTCCGTACAGAAAAATTTCGTTTTCACTTTGGCCATGAAGCCGACACTCCTAATCAATATGCTGCAAGTCGTCGGTCGCCATGTCCGCAAACAGGTACCTCGTTACTCATTACTCATTAGTTTACCATTTTTAAGAAGGAGGATAAAGTGCTTTAGCATATCGCAAGCAGAAACAGGCATATGTGGAGCAATAAATAACGAAGAAAAAAAGAACCGTACCTTCCTCCGGGAGGGAGAAAGTACGATTCTTTCCTAAATACTACAGTTCATTATACATGTGCTGTGTTAACCTCGTTGTTGCGCAGGACGAGCAGCTCGCCATCTTTCTCGTCGATGACGACGGCATCGCCCTTGCTGACATTACCCTTCAACAATTCCTCTGACAGGCGATCCTCGATATGCTTCTGAATCGCTCTACGCAATGGACGGGCGCCATACGCTGGATCAAAGCCTTCCTTCGCGAGGAAATTCTTCGCATTGTCTGTCAATTGGAAATCAACATCCTGTTCCTTCAGACGCTTGCGAAGCTCACCAGCCATCAAGGATACGATTTCAGCGATGTGCTTCTGCTCCAAGGAGTGGAACACGATAATTTCATCAATCCGGTTCAAGAATTCTGGGCGGAAGCTCTTCTTCAATTCACCCATCACTTTATCCTTCATGTTGTTGTAGTCTTTGCCTGCATCATCAACTGCAGTGAAGCCAAGCGTAGAATTACGCTTAATTGCTTCGGCCCCAACGTTGGATGTCAGGATGATAAGCGTGTTACGGAAGTCCACTACACGTCCCTTCGAATCGGTGAGACGGCCATCTTCCAACACTTGAAGCAAAATGTTGAATACTTCTGGATGTGCCTTCTCGATTTCGTCCAACAAGACGACTGAGTATGGCTTACGGCGAACCTTCTCCGTCAATTGGCCGCCCTCTTCATAGCCGACATATCCCGGAGGCGCTCCGACGAGACGAGCTGTCGAATGCTTCTCCATGTATTCGGACATATCAATTCGGATTACCGCATTCTCATCACCGAACAAAGATTCGGCCAAGGCACGAGCAAGCTCAGTCTTACCTACCCCAGTTGGGCCAAGGAAGATGAAGGAGCCCATCGGACGCTTCGGATCCTTCAACCCTGCACGCGCACGGCGGATTGCACGACTCACTGCTTTCACCGCTTCATCTTGGCCGATGACACGCTCATGAAGAATCTCTTCCATCTTGAGCAAGCGCTCTGTCTCTTCTTCCTTCAGCTTCAATACCGGAATTCCGGTCCAGCTCGCTACGACTTGAGCAATATCCTCTGGCGTAACTTCAGAATCCACGCGTCCCTGCTTCTCTTTCCACTGGTTGCGAACGGTCTCCAGTTCTTCGCGCATCTTCTGCTCCGTATCACGCAGCGCAGCGGCTTTCTCGAATTCTTGGCTTTGCACAGATGCGTCCTTCTCTTTGCGGATGTCTTCCAAACGTGCTTCAAGCTCTTTCAAATTTGGTGGTACTGTATACGAATGAAGGCGAACTTTCGAGCTCGCTTCATCAATCAAGTCAATTGCCTTATCCGGCAGGAAGCGGTCTGTAATATACCGATCCGAGAGCTTCACCGCTTGCTCAATTGCCTCATCGGTAATTTTCACACGGTGATGGGCTTCATAACGATCACGCAGCCCAGTCAAGATCTGGATTGCTTCCTCTGGAGTAGGCTGGTCAACCGTAATCGGCTGGAAGCGGCGTTCGAGCGCTGCATCCTTCTCGATATATTTGCGGTACTCATCAAGTGTTGTCGCCCCAATGCACTGCAGCTCTCCACGAGCCAATGCAGGCTTCAAAATGTTCGATGCATCAATGGCGCCTTCAGCACCGCCGGCACCGATGAGCGTATGCAATTCATCGATGAACAGGATGACATTGCCTGCTTGGCGGATTTCATCCATGATCTTCTTCAGGCGATCCTCGAACTCACCCCGGTATTTCGTTCCGGCTACAACCGAACCCATATCAAGCGTCATAACACGCTTATCGCGAAGCGTCTCTGGAATTTCATTGTTAATAATCTTCTGTGCCAGACCTTCAGCTACGGCCGTCTTACCAACCCCAGGCTCACCGATAAGTACGGGGTTATTCTTCGTACGGCGGCTCAGTACTTGAATGACGCGCTCAATTTCCTTCGAACGGCCGATAACCGGATCAAGATTGCCTTCCTTCGCTACTGCTGTCAGATCACGAGCTAAGCTGTCCAGTGTCGGTGTGCTTACATTTTGCGATTGTCCATGATGGCTGGATACCGCTTCGCTGCTTCCAAGCAGCTGCAGCACTTGTTGGCGTGCCTTGTTCAAGCTAATGCCAAGGTTGTTCAACACCCGTGCTGCTACGCCTTCTCCTTCCCGGATCAAACCAAGCAGAATGTGCTCTGTACCCACATAAGTGTGGCCAAGCTTGCGCGCTTCATCCATGGACAGCTCAATCACTTTCTTCGCACGCGGGGTATATGCAATATTGAGTGGCTGTTCTTGACCGCGCCCGATCAAGGTTTCGACTTCGTCCTGAATCTTCTCCAATCCAAGGCCAAGCGCTACAAGTGCCTTAGCTGCGATGCCTTCCCCTTCGCGGATAAGTCCAAGCAGAATATGCTCCGTTCCGATATTGTTATGCCCGAGTCGTACTGCTTCTTCTTGTGCCAAAGCCAATACTTTCTGCGCACGTTCTGTGAATCTACCGAACATCATAAGTGTTGCACCTCCATATTACATTATGATTTAGATTTGGATAACGTCTCGCGAATCATCTTCGCGCGATATGAATCCCGATCTTCTTGAGATAATGTCGTGTTGTATTTATATTGTAAGAAGCCTGGCTGTGTCATGACCAATAATTCATTCAGTTGTGACGATTGAATATGCTGCAGGATGCCAAGGTCAGAACCAAGCCTAATGTCGGACAACCGCTGTGCGGCTTCTTTTGAATCCATAATAACTGCATGCTTCAAAATTCCATATGAGCGGCAAATGCGATCCGTAAGCCGCATGCTATTGCTTGTCAGCAGCTGTTCCCGAGCTGCCTTCTCATGCTCGATTAATTGCTTCACAACACTGTACAAATTATCAATAATCTCAGATTCGGATTGGCCTAATGTAATCTGATTTGATATTTGGAACAGGTTGCCGATCGCTTCGCTTCCTTCTCCGTATATGCCTCTAACCGCCAATCCAACTTGGGTAACGGCCTGAAGCATGAGGTTAATCTGCTGTGTCATTACCAATGCTGGCAAATGCATCATCACCGATGCCCGTATTCCTGTTCCCACATTCGTCGGGCAGCTCGTTAAGAAACCTCTCTTCTCATCGAAGGCGTAGTCGATTTGCGATTCAAACACATCATCGATGCGGTTAGCCTGCTCCCAAGCCTCACGAATTTGCAGCCCTGGTGATAGGCATTGAATACGAAGATGATCTTCCTCGTTAATCATGATGCTGGTTGACTCATCCTCACTGACAATGACCGCGCCATTGCGGGACTCATTTGCCAAACTCGGGGATATCAAATGCTTCTCTACTAGAACTTGCTTCTCTGTATCGCTAAGCTCTGCCAGCTCTAATTCATGAAAGTGATTCAATTGCGCAAATTCCGGGTCTTTCATGACTGCTGACAAACGATCCAACACCTCGGCCGATTGTTGATTCGTAGCCAAGATCGGGAACGGCAGTCCGCTAATATTCCGTGCTATACGGATACGGCTGCTGATGACGATATCGGAATCCGGACCCGTGCCGCGCATCCAATCGCTTAGGGCTTCTTCAATAAATCGTCGCTCTGTCATCTCGTCATCTCCTTCCAATTCGCACTGCTTATTGTCATCTTACTCTCTCGATAGCGCTTGTATCCTAGGTGCTATGAACTGCTTCTCTCCGAATCGCTTTGCGGCTGCTTCTCCAATTCGCGAATACGGTCACGCAAGGTTGCGGCCTCTTCGAACTCTTCACGCAAAATACTGAACTGCAGCTGCTTCTTCAATTCTTCCAGCTCGCGTCTGCGCTGAATTCGGCCTCCCCCACGCTTCGGAATTTTGCCAACGTGAACGGTATTGCCATGTACCCGCTTCAATAGCGGATCTAAGCGCTCACCGAAAAAGGTGTAGCATTCATCACAGCCAAAGCGGCCGAGCTTACCGAACTGTGCATAAGTCAGTCCGCATTTCTCACAGCGCATAGGCTGTGGCTTCGCATCTTCCTTAGCTCCCTGTTTGCTGCCTGTCAGATCGAAATCAAGCAATCCCGACAATAGATTATGGATGGAGAATCCGTTCGCCGTGCCTGGAATCCATTCGCCTTTTTCCCGGGCACATGATTCACAAATGTGAAACTCCGTCTTCTGTCCATTAATGATTTTCGTAAAATGCAGGGTAGCCGGTTTCTGACCACATTGTTGACACACCATAACCGTCTCTCCTCCTTTATAGGTAGCATCATCTTACATACTTACATCTCTACTTGCTAAGCAGTGCCAGCAGCATCGACCTTAGCAGCCGGGCACGTATCTCGTCGCGGTAAGGAAGCTTTACTGTTATATTGTCCCGAGAAACAGCAGCCCGCAGCAGATTCGCTTCCCGGCGGGAGATGAATTCCGCTTCTTCCAGTTGATAGATAAGACCTTCAGCGGCACTCTGCTCAATCTGCTCCCCAATGGATTCGCACAAATGATTATGAATCGCTTGATGGGCTGGCAAGTCAATTCGCTGAATGCGAATATACCCTCCACCGCCACGTTTGCTCTCAACAACATAACCCTTCTCCAACGTAAAGCGTGTGCTGATCACATAGTTAATCTGCGATGGAACACAAGAGAATTGTTCTGCCAAGTCATTGCGCTGAATCTCAACGGCACCTTCCGAACTCTCAAGTAATATATGCTTCAAGTAGTGCTCGATTAGGTCGGAAATGTTGCGCATCTTCTCCCCCCTTTCCGCCTGCAGCAGTCTCTATATTAGGTTTAACCAAATATAAGCCTCACTTATTCTAGTTTGGCGCAATATTTTGAACTTTTTTGACTATTAATCTGACTTTGACTTTCTTTGACTTTATTTTTATTATAGCGCACTCGTATGATTTTGCAACTATTTTAGATCGATTTCATCAGCTATTCTACACGATAATGTGGATAACCTTCTTCTTGGTTAAAAAGCACACGCTCATTCCATCTCAATTACGCAATATATTCAATTACACGGTTGATGGTAAGCCCTATTCATGAAACTCTATATGTGGATACATGGGAACTTCTCCACACTCGTGGATAAATGATGGGTAAAATGTGCATAAGGAGATTCACTAATCCTCTCTCCACAGCTTGTTCATAGAGAAAATATGCATGGTGTACATTTTACCGCTATGTCCGTCCAATTATGCACATGTGAATAACAAGTTGAAATGACCTAATGAATGATTGCGTTCGTCCCAGTTAAAAAACTCCCGCTGCCGTCCTTACGGATGACACGGGAGTGTTGGTCGTGCTATTCAGCAATATATTGTAGAGCAAGAAGAAGTCTGGTCAATGCAACTCCTGCTTCTGCTCGTGTAGCGTCACCATTAGGACGCAGCGTGCGGTCTAGGTAGCCATTGAGGAAATCGGTTGAGAGTTCCAGATGATGACCTGTAAGACGAGCAGCATTGACAAGCATTTGTGCCAATTGCTCGCGAGTAATGGATGCATTCGGATGGAATGAGCCGTTACCATCCCCCTCAACAAGTTTCAGTTGTACCGCAGTCGCAAGTGCATCTGCATACCATGCTGATGCTGGCACATCCTTGAAGGCATCGGCATCCTTGGACAGTTTCTGTCCTTGGACATCGCCAGAGCCTAACGCCCGCACAAGCATGGACGTGAATTCTGCCCGAGTTACCTTATCATTCGGGGCAAACTGTCCATTTCCTCTGCCTTGAATAATGAACTTAGAAGCTAGCAGCTCCATATTTGCTTTCGCCCAATGGCCGTTCAAATCATGGAAGCTAGGTGCATACTTGAGTACTGCGAAGATACCGTTATAATCGTGCTTCATGTTCATTATCGAATTCGATTCGCCCTCAGTACGCTCCATCCAGGACGGAACGAATGAGAATGTCTTTGTCTTTGCATTATACTTTACAGCCGTCATCTTCCTAGCACTTTGGCTGCTCGGCAGCCGGATAGAGCCCGTTGTAAGAATGCCTGCACGATCAGGAATTGGTTCCTGCCTCCCATCCTGCTCCAAATGCAACTGGAACTGAACAGCTGCCATCAAATGAGCCCCTGGCTGTGTGGATGCCGCAGATGTAAGCACCTTCAGCAATTCAGCCGAAGGCTTCATCATGTGCACGATGAGCTGTTGTGATGTATTCCCATTGCTCAGATCTGCTAGCTGTTTCACCGGAAGTTGATAGCTGCCTGTTCCCGAGCGTACCACAATGTTCAATTGCGTATGTTCCTTCATTGCCTGACTCAATTTCTTCATCGGGATTCGAATACGTACGTCTTCTGACTCCGACGGCGCTGCAATTATCCAAGTTCTCCTTTCTGTTGCCGAACCTGTCAAACGAGACATCTCTTCCATATCTTCATTGCGAATGAACAGCTCAACAGTCGCCCTTCCGTCAGCATTCTTCAGAAAATTCAACGTTGTTGGCTCATAACGAACGCCATCCTTCGTGACGGTCATTCCCTTGAATGACTCTTCTGTGCCCCTTTATGAGCAGCCCCGCCATTTCGTTCCTTGCTGCCATTTTCGTTTTCAGAGCCGCTTCCTGTGTCAGTGCCCGTTTCTGGCTTCGTACCGGGGTCTGTTCCTGGGTCTTTCACGACGACAATCGAGCGTCCGTTTACGGTATTGTGCGGGTCATTCAGTTCGTTCGTTACTCCATCCTTGGTAATGGAGAATTTGTACGTATAATCGCCTTTCGCTGCGTTCTTCATTACGTAGATGAACCATTCATTTTCTGCATCGTACGTCATCGAGTAAAACTTGCCGTTGATCGCAATATCAGCCTGCGTGATCCGATCCTGCGCTCCACTCGCAAACAACGCCTCATCCCGATAATAGAACGCAACCTGACTCTTCTCTTGAACTGGGCCAGTTACTGAAGGCAGCGTCCGAAATGATTCCTGCCCACTGTATACATACACCTTAGTTAACGTGTCATCCAAATTTGTCTTAATGAAGCGATTGGCATCGATATCTTTCTCTTCCCAGTTGCCCCGTTTGACGATAAACCCAATCGATTCAGACTCTGGAGCGATTTCAATCATGGCAGTCGCCATTCCTTTGTCAAACCGCTGGAACTCATGACCGTCATCTTTTACACCTGTCTGCCATACCCATAATCCCCAGTTGTCATATTTCGCGTCTGGACGTACATAGTTGATTTGTACATAGCGCTTCAGTAACGGCTTAACCACTACCTTCTTCAAGGCCTCTGCTGCTCCAACCCGAGCTGTAATGACCACCGTTCCTTCCTTCACGCCTGTTACCTTCCCAGCACGGTCGATTCTAGCCACTGATGCATCCGACGTACTCCACTCCACAGCTGCACCAGAAATCGTCTGTCCGAATTGATCCTTGATAGCAACTGTAAATGGTGATGTGCGACCCTCAAAGATTGAATCTGCACCGTTAATGGACAGCGTCGTAGGAACAAGCTTCGCTACTGTCACATTTACCTGTGCTTTCAAATTGCCCGAGGTTGCGGTAAGAACTGCGGCTCCTTCCTTCACTGCTGTTACTTTGCCTCCACTGTTAATGACGGCCACCGCAGCATCGGATGTTGACCATGTTACATTCTCAGTAAACATAGGACGGCCCTTCTGATCACGCACCACTGCTGTCAAACGAGTGCTTGTGCCTGGCTCTAACCCAAGCGTAGCAGGCGCTACTTCAAGCTTTGACGCTATCGGTGTATAGCCATTCTCCTGATCGTACAACACCATCATGGACAATCCGGCTACTTCTACCTTGCCGCCCTTCACCGTACGTATCGTCTTCACTCCAGCAGACGTATGGTCGACAACCACACTCCATTCATCCGCAGTGGGCAGTGCAACTTCTTGCGGAGCAGTCGAACCGTTATAAATGACGGCAATATTGCGCCATGTATCCCCATTTGCATAGTTATTCAGCTTGAATGCGATAACTTGCCCTTCTTGGCGATACACTTGTAAGTTCGATTTCACCTCATCCTTCGTTGTCATGCGGAATGCTGGATGCGCTGCTCGCAGCTCGATAAGACCTTTCAAATAATCAAATACTGGCTTGTACTCCGCCTTCTGTTTCCATAAGATTTGATTAATCTCATCTGGGCTCTCATAGCTGTTATGATCTCCGAACTTGCTGCGAAGCAGCTCATCTCCTGCATGAAGGAACGGAATGCCTTGTGCCGTAAGAACAATGCCATTTGCAAGCAAGGAACGCTTAACGGTCTCGTTATCCAGTACATTTGACTCCGTCAAGGTTGCGAACGGATTGCGTTTTATGTCCGTATCTTTCCCTTGCGTCTTCAGCACCT
Organism: Paenibacillus sp. cl6col; assembly: GCF_900102125.1. NCBI lineage: Bacteria > Bacillati > Bacillota > Bacilli > Caryophanales > Paenibacillaceae > Paenibacillus > Paenibacillus sp. cl6col. Next base: position 3,931 of record NZ_FNAZ01000015.1, on the reverse strand, counting down.
TATCCCACAAATTCAAGTTATCATGTGCGGTTACATAGTTAATCGTCTCTGTCGGGGAGGCCGTAAAATCTGTGATTGCACCAAGCAGACCTTTCACTACATCCGCTTCTTTGCCTTCGGCTCCTGTGGCGAATCCTTTGGAAGCATCGTCACTTCCACCCTTTATTGCCCCACGAATATTGTCATTGAATACTGCAAACCCTTCTCCGCGCTGCTTGCCCTTCTCGATCTGCAATTCCGCAGCAAGCGGTGTGCTGCCCCCCGACCACGGCTCGCCATAGATCATGATGCTTGGATCAATTTCTTTCAGCTCACGCACGATAGCGCGTGTTGTCTGCAGATCGACTAGCTTCATCAAGTCGAAGCGGAATCCGTCTACATTGTACTCCTCAGCCCAGTATTTCACGGAGTCCTGCACGTATTTGCTAACCATCGGTCGCTCTGTTGCTACTTCATTCCCTACACCGGAGCCGTTAGTGAAGTTGCCTTGCTCATCGCTCCGATAGAAATAACCCGGTACAATCTTATCAAATACCGACATATCCGATTCCAGGCCGGTTACAAATGTATGGTTGTACACGACATCCAGCACGACCCTAATGCCTTGGTCATGAAGCGCTTGCACCATTGCCTTGAACTCACGAATTCGCTTCGCTGGGTCTTCCTGTGCTGCCTTGGTCGTATAGGAACCCTCTGGCATGTTATAGTTTACCGGATCATAGCCCCAATTGAATTTTCGTTCTTTCAAACTTGGATCATCCACCAGCTTCTCATTTACCGAACCGAAGTCATAGGTCGGAAGCAAGTGAACATGCGTAATACCAAGCTCTTGCAAATGGTCGATCCCTGTCTTTATATCTGGCTTTCCAGGCAAAGTCGTTCCCGTTTCCGTAAAGGCAGTAAACTTGCCTCGATTGCCTGGCGATACGCCTGAATTCTCATGAATTGAAAAATCACGGACATGCAGTTCGTATATGACAGCATCTGTTGGATTCAGGAATGGGGGCTTCCGATCTCCGTCCCAGTTCTTCGGATTGGTTGCTGCAAGATCAATAATTGCCGACTTCCCGCTGTTCACCGATGCCGATCTCGCATATGGATCAAGTGCATACGATGTGCTGCCATCTGGGAATTGCAGCTTGTACATGTAATAGGTTCCATGTAAGTTGCCATTCACGTTAGCGGCCCATACCCCTGTAGCTGCATCCTTACGCATCGAGACTTCCCTGCTAGGCACGTCTTTCGCCATGTCCGCTCTATCGTACAAGGCTAACGAAGCTTGTGCAGCCGTAGGCGCCCATACTTTGAAGCTGCTTGAAGTCGAATGATACGTAACACCTAAGTCATCCCCAGCATATACGTAGCTATCCAAAATACCACGCATCTTGATCGGCATATCCCGATACATGTTCTGTGGATTTCCTTCATAGCGTACTGTATATGCCTTTGACACATCATCAACCGGATTGGACAAATAGATCTTCACAGATTTCTCATCTGCGCCCTGAGAGGATACACCCTCCAATTTGGTTGTACCTTCATATGCGGCAAATGCGGAGTAATCCAAGTTCGGAACAATGTCCTTCAATGTAACGCGAACTTCATGATCCTGATCCATCCATGCAGCATGCATAGAAGGCTGAGCCTTCGTTGTAAAGGAAAACTCATATGCTGTGTTCGGTGTATTCGTGTCTTTCCCCGTTGCCACTCCCGCTGGAATAACAACCTTATACTCTGTATAATAGCGCAGCGGTTGACTCAGTGTAACGACCAACTGCTGCTCCTTTATCGTCACATCTATCGGTTGGGTCGCACCTAGCTTATCCTCAAGCGTGATGCCTTGCCCATTCATCTCAATTTGTTCGGAGAAGGTGACGATAATCGGCTTATTAACTGCTACATGCTGCTGTTTATGGGCCGGATCTGTGCTAATCAGCTCCAGAGCGTCACTCATCCCCTTTATCTCGTAATTTCCGGCATATACACGTTGTACATTCGGGTTCGATGATTCATTCCAACTACTTGCTCGTGTATTCCCCGGATCTTCTGGTATTACATTGAATGCACCATGCGTGTCCTCATTTCCGCTTAGAACAACAATTGGACGCAAAACGTCATGATTTTTTAGCTTGAGCTGATGCAGTGGTATAGACGCTTCAAATCCTGACTGTCTGGATACAGCGAATTCTGCTCCTTTGCGATCTCCCCATGTGGATAAAATGGGGGTATTGTAATCCGAGGCCTCATATAAAGCAGCGCCTTCTATTTCATTGTCTTGTTTCAAACGCATCATAAGATGATACTGCGGCTTCTCTGTTGTACCGCTAAAATTATATTGCGCTTTCCATGGGTTGTCCGCATTGCCTGAATCAACCTGATCTACATTAAGAGCAATATCAATATACTGCCCCTTATCTCCCCAATTTGGCAATCGTGCATCTACCCATATATACAGCTTCTTACTATCATTGATCAGTTTGATTGCACCTAGTTTCGTATCGCCATATGTGCTCTCTGTTACTGATGTCCCAAGTGCCTCCACATCGTCCCAGAGATTGTCTTTAACCCCATCAATGATTGGAGCAAAAGTAACCGTAAACGGCTCGCTATAGGTAGATAAGCCGTTCGGGTTCTGTTTCATATTCCAGCCTGTCGCAATTTCATTGTCTGCCGTTTCGGGAATGACATCGAATACACCATGCTCATCCGCGCGATCACCGCTAAGAACAACAATCGCTTTGACGGTGTCATCCAGCTTCAATTGAAGCTTGTTCAGAGGAATTGCCCCTGTCATCACTTTGGCTTGGTCTGTAACTTGGAAGTATGCCCCTTGCAAATCTCCTGTATGAAGCAATGGTGTTGATGAGGCACTCTCATATACAGCCGCCTCGCCGCCTTGCTTCGCTTCCATCACGATATGGAACTTCGGCTTCAGCTGTGTATGGTTATAATTGAATTGTCGTTGATAAGGATTGGTTGCGACTCCGGAATCAAAATCATTGATCTGCAAAGCGATATCAAGATACTGCCATGACTCCGCATGAGCTGCATCGACACGGAAATACAAATACTTTGCATCGCTTGTCAATTTCATCTGATCCAACTTGGCACTATTCCAGCCTGCTGTCGATGACGAGCCTAATGGCTTCACCATATTCCAATCAACAGCCTTCAATGCGTCTTCTGCCGTTGTCTGTTCTGCTGATTGGGGCTGTAGTTGCTGCTTCTTCTCGCCTAAGGAGTCTTGGACTGCAGATGTAGAAAATGCATAAGTCATCCCTCCTCCCCATACTGGCATCAAGCTAATTAGCATGACACCAACTAACATACCAGAGATCGAAGCCTTCCATTTCCTCATGACATATCCCCTCTCCAAATAAATGCAAACGTTTGCATAAATAACAAAAAATAATGATGCTAGATTGATTGTCTTTATCTAATTATGTAGTGGTGCAATACCTCCATAGATAAATCACCCTCAATGTAAACGCTTGCAAAATCAAGCATACTGGTTCGTTTATTCCCTGTCAACCATCCTTAAGACCTAGCCTAAGTCCTTATATACAAAAAGACCACCGTCGAGATATCTCAACAGTGGTCTTTCATTGCTTGGCGACGTCCTACTCTCCCGGGACCCTGCGGTCCAAGTACCATCGGCGCTGGAGGGCTTAACGGTCGTGTTCGGGATGGGTACGCGTGGAACCCCTCCGCCATCGCCACCAAACAGCATTGGCTAAAGCCAATATGAAATTCAAGGTTTGAACCTTGAAAACTGAATGCGAAAGTTAGTGCTAGATGTTCATCCGGGGCCCCCGGAAAGTATTCGGTGTTGCTGCAAAGCTTCACTTCACTTTTTGGGGTTTAATCTTTTAGGATAAGCCCTCGACCGATTAGTATTGGTCAGCTCCACACATTACTGTGCTTCCACCTC
>NZ_FNAZ01000021.1:0-20108 GCF_900102125.1 Paenibacillus sp. cl6col | reverse complement strand
AAAATGCCTATCTGGTATTAGCTCACGTTTCCGTGGGTTATCCCAGTCTTATGGGCAGGTTACCTACGTGTTACTCACCCGTCCGCCGCTAACTATCAGGAGTGCAAGCACTCCATCAAGTCCGCTCGACTTGCATGTATTAGGCACGCCGCCAGCGTTCGTCCTGAGCCAGGATCAAACTCTCCGTTAAAGTTAAGTTTGAACTGCTCATATCTTTTGACGAGGTATTGCTACCTCATTCACAAACGTTGCTCGTTGTTCAGTTTTCAAAGAACAATCTTCAATCCAGCGCTTCGGCTTATTGCCTCTTTCGCTTTCGTTCACCGCGTCTCTCAGCGGCGACTCATATAATATATCACGCCCACAATAATAACGCAAGCACTTTTTTAAAAAAACTTTAAAAAGAATATAAGTCTGCTATAAAGCTAATTGCAGAGCCATTCTAACACCTGCATATAGCCTTATAGCAGACTCTATCGATACCAGCCCATAACAGGGTTGCTGCTATACTCGCACCGCCCAATAGGATCAATGTACGGCGAGTACTTCCTCTATCCATATCTGTCTTTCCTGCGTAAGTTGAACGATGCTGCCATCTACCGACACCCACGGACGAGTCATGTGGGAATCCTCCGTAAATACGATGCGTCCCACCCGTCCATCATTCAGTTTAACAAATGCGTTCTGATGCATCTGGGCCACCTTATGGATGAATATGCGTACAAGTTGGGGATCGAGCTGGCCGAATGATTCTTCCTTCAATCTCTCAAGTGCAATATAAGGAGAAGAAGCTCTCTTATATATTCGATTCTGTGTCATCGCATGGAAGATATCAGCGATCGCTACGATCTTGGCATACGGGTGTATTCGCTCCCCCGTTACTCCTAGAGGGTACCCACTCCCATCGATACGCTCATGATGCTGCAATGCGGCAAGTTTAACACCATCATTAATGGCTGGCACATTTCGAAGCAACTCATAACCATAATGGGTATGTCTGCGCATCTCAATCTTCTCGTTTTCCGTCAGGGTGCCTTTTTTAGACCAGATATCGCTATCGACCTTAGTCTTCCCAATATCGTGCAGCAGCCCAGATAAAGCGATCTGCATCCCTTCTTTGGAAGGATACCCGCTCCATTGTCCGATAAGATATGACGTGAGTGCAACAGCAGCGGATTTATGATACACATAGTCTTCTTCATTTCCTTGCAGCATTTCTTTAATTTGTGGATGGAAGCAGACTGGAGAGTAATGTTCGCTCTGTCCGAGCAGCCATTCCATTTGCTGGCGCAGTTCTAATATAGGAAGCTTGGTAGCCCCTGCTGTCTTATATACATTCTTGAGTAGGTTCACCATCTGAAGCCATGATTCTACAAAGCCGGCATCATGTTGAAAATGGCTCGTCTGGCGTGATGCTTGAGGAATGGTCGGTTCACAGTTTTTGCGATCCGGCGCATCCGCACGTGTCCCTGCACTGTCCATAACCGGCGAAGGATTTGAACTTGCCACTGCAACTGATTTGATCATAAAAGCATCGAGCACATCCAAATCACGTATACTGAGCGTTCTTCCTTTATTCATAATTACGCCGCCAAGCCCTGTTATCACGTCCTGCTCCAATTGATCTCCTGGCTTAGCTTGCGAGACGGGGATGAATACCATAGGTTCTTACACTCTCCTGTTGGCCTCTTCATATGGATTTGACTCGGTTATCGTTATGTATCTGCTTATATCAAGGAAAAGGGCGCACTCTATAAAAGAATACGCCCTACCTGTTGTCAATGCTCACACTGCTGCTGCATCTTCACGTTCATCATTCTATTCTAATTCCGGTTCGGAGGCAGAAGGTGCTTCGCTCTCTGTCATGCCCGGATTTTGTTCTGCTTCTTCAGACGATTCTTCAGAGGATTCCTCAGGATCATCCTCAGTCTTATCGCAGCGGCTAACCGTAGATACGGAATCGTCGTCGCGGATATTGATGAGCTTCACACCTTGCGTGTATCGACCCATTTGGGAAATGCCCGACATGCTTGTACGAATAATCGTTCCTGATGCAGTGATAATCATCAAGTCCTCTCCATCCTGTACAACCTTCAAGCCGACTACTGCACCGTTCTTGTCCGTTACATTGATCGTCTTAATCCCTTTACCGCCACGGCTCTGAATTCGATAGTCTTCCATAGGGGTACGTTTGCCGTAGCCTTTGGCTGTAACAATAAGCACATCGTTCTCCTTATTGACTACATCCATGTCAATTACGACATCTTCACTATCAAGCGTAATGCCTTTGACGCCTGTAGCCGAACGTCCCATGGAGCGAACGTCGTTCTCAGAGAATCGGATCGACATTCCCATCTTCGTACCCATAATGATCTCCTGCTCGCCGTCCGTCAGGCGAACCCCAATCAACGCATCATCATCACGAAGGTTGATGGCAATCAAGCCGCCTTTGCGAATGTTGACATAATCGTCAAGCGGAGTCTTCTTCACGATCCCTTGGCGGGTTGCAAAGAACAGGTACTTGTCAGATTCAAATTCCACAACTGGAATCACCGCACTAATGGACTCACCCTGTTCAATTTGAATCAAATTGATAATTGGCGTCCCTCTCGCCGTGCGGCTCAAGTCTGGAATCTCATACGCCTTGATGCGGTAAACCTTACCCTTGTCCGTGAAGAACATCAGGTAATGGTGAGAGTTGGACACGAATAAATGCTCTACGAAATCATTATCCTTCGTATCCATACCAACTACACCACGGCCTCCACGCTTCTGGCTACGATATGTCGTTACCGGAAGACGCTTAATATATCCGCTATGCGAAATGGTGATGATAACATCTTCTTGAGGGATCAGATCCTCATCAAGTATGCTATCCTCGCCAATCGTGATTTCTGTACGGCGCTCATCCCCATACTTCTGCTTCACTTCTTCAAGCTCATCGTTGATGATGGTCAGCACAAGATGTTCGTTCGCCAAGATTTCACGGTATTCCGCGATCTTCATCAGCAATTCGTTATATTCAGCTTCGATCTTCTCGCGCTCCAAGCCTGTCAGACGGCGCAGACGCATATCGAGAATCGCCTGTGCTTGGTCGAAGCTTAGACCGAATCGAGTGATTAACCCTTCACGAGCCTCTTCGTCATTCTTCGAGCCGCGGATAAGCGCAATAATCTCGTCGATATGATCAAGCGCAATGCGCAGGCCCTCGAGAATATGTGCACGTGCCTCGGCTTTCTTCAAATCGTACTCGGTACGGCGACGAATCACTTCGATCTGGTGCTCCAAATAATAATGGAGCATCTCACGCAAATTAAGAACGCGAGGCTCTTGATTCACAAGCGCCAGCATATTGATGCCGAAGTTGCTCTGCATCGCTGTATGCTTGTATAAGTTATTCAGAACGACATTCGGGTTCACATCACGGCGCAGTTCGATAACAACGCGCATTCCGTTGCGGTCAGATTCATCACGAAGGTCAGTAATGCCGTCAATGCGCTTCTCGCGTACCAATTCAGCAATCTTCTCAACGAGACGAGCCTTAATGACTTGATAAGGCAATTCGTGAACAACGATACGAGCCTTGCCGTTATTGTCCTCGATTGTCGCACGTGCCCGCATCGTAACAGATCCGCGGCCAGTCGCATACGCTTGGCGAATACCTTCCCGACCCATAATCAATCCGGATGTTGGGAAGTCTGGGCCCTTGATGTATTCCATCAAGTCCATTGGCGTTAACTCTGGATTCTGAATCAGCGCCTGCAGACCGTCAATGACTTCCGTCAGGTTGTGCGGTGGGATGTTCGTTGCCATACCTACTGCGATACCGGATACCCCGTTCACGAGCAAATTCGGGAAGCGAGCCGGCAATACAACAGGCTCTTGCTCTTCGCCGTCATAGTTCGGAGCAAAGTCGATCGTTTCTTTGTTAATATCACGAAGCAGTTCCATGGCAATCTTGGAGAGTCGCGCTTCTGTATAACGCATCGCCGCGGCTGAGTCTCCGTCAATGGAACCAAAGTTCCCGTGACCATCCACGAGCATGTAACGAAGCGAGAAATCCTGGGCCATACGCACCATGGTCTCATATACGGCAGAGTCACCATGCGGGTGATACTTACCGATAACTTCACCAACGATCCTCGCTGATTTCTTATACGGTTTGTCCGGTGACATGCCGAGGTCTGACATCGCATACAAAATACGTCGGTGAACCGGCTTCAATCCGTCACGCACGTCCGGCAGAGCGCGGCTTACGATGATACTCATCGCGTAATCCAGGAATGATTCCCGCATCTCCGTGCCGATGTCGCGATCCCTGATTTGCGGTTGTTGTTCTTCCGCCATGCTGGACCTCCTTAAAATTCGTATTTAACAGCGTCATCATCATCTAGCAAAATGCAATATTTGCTCTCTACAAGCGAAAACGGCCCTTCCCCCCCATAAATGGAGTCGAACCATTTCCACGGACGAATAATCTTTTATCTAGTCCATATCGAAACTCCCCACATGGCAACACAAACCATTATGGACTAAAAAGGCGCCATGTTCACAAGGGATAATTTCTACTCTAGCTTGATCATGCGGATAAAATCATACTCATCAATTCCTTAACTGCACTATTTATATTATATTACTTTCACAAAAGAGATACAATTAAACGTTCCATGAAACCGCCCAAAATCCGAACATTTTACACGACATATAGTTGATTGTACTATTTCTATTTGCCCGATTGATCATACATTGATATCAACTTCATATCCCTCTGCTCCCTACCCGTTCAAAAAATAAAATGATTGATTTGGAAAAGGGTGATGATGTTTGTCCAGCCGGCGTATATTTAGCAAATGGAAAAAGACGAAAATTTTGCAGGACTCCTCACTACGTTCGTATATTCCTAAGACGTCCATCTATAGTGGTCTCCGGTTGAAGGAGATGCTGAATCAATTTCAAATGGTGTATGTGAAACCTGACCTAGGTACTCATGGCAAAGGCGTTATGCGTGTTAAGCAGCACGCCAATGACTCATTCGAGTTGAGAGAAGGAACTTCCACGGTTACCTTCACCGAAATAGACTCTCTCCTGGCCAAAATCAAAACCAGAATCGGAAAACGAAAGTACTTGATTCAACAAGGAGTCCACATGCTGTCTCACCGGGGAAGGAAGTTCGATCTCCGTGTGTTCGTGCAAAAAAATGTGAACAACAAGTGGGAGGTTATGTCTATCTTCGGTCGAAAGGCGGCTGCTCACAAGATTGTGACGAACGTCAGCAACGGAGGAAAAATGGAATCACTGCGGACTCTCTTGAAGCCCCACTTAAATGCAAGCTCCACTCAGCAGCTCCGCAGCGAGTTGGAACGAATCGGGCTGTCCGTCGGGGCACGACTGAGCAAGGGGCACAAGGGTCTCAAGGAGCTTGGGCTCGATATTGCGATTGACAAAAGCATGCACCCTTGGATCTTAGAGGTCAATACGAAGCCCGCTATCTACGTGTACCGCACATTCAACCCTGCTGCTTATCGCCGCATCGTCCGAAATGCCAAAGCTTATGGACGATTGAAGTAACAAGGATTCCTCTCACCTACTGCATCAACTGAAGCCCGCTGCCACACCAAAGCCCCAGTCCTGATGTGGAACTGGGGCTCTATTGTTATATCGAACCTCCGTGCTTCGCGATGGAGTGCACGATCCCAAGTGGTAGGATTCGATTAGAAATCAAGATTTTTAACGAACTTGGCATGGCGCTGAATGAAATCACGTCGTGGTTCAACGTTATCACCCATTAGCGTATCAAACACATCATCTGCCATCTTGGCATCATCGAACGAAACTTGGAGCATTTTCCGGCTCTCAGGATCCATTGTCGTCTCCCACAGCTGCTCTGCATTCATCTCACCAAGACCTTTATAACGCTGAACATTGATCTTCACGCCTTCACCAAATTCCGCGATAATTTCGTCCTTCTGCTTGTCGCTATCTGCATATCGAACAATTTTGTTGCGCTCAATTTTATAGAGCGGCGGCTGTGCAATGTACACGTATCCCGCTTCGATAAGCTTGCGCATGTAACGATAAAAGAAGGTCAATAGAAGTGTTCGAATGTGAGCACCGTCGACGTCGGCATCGGTCATGATGACGATTTTGTGATAGCGAGCTTTCTCAAGATCAAAGTCTTCGCCAATCCCTGTGCCAAGCGCCGTAATAATCGCACGAATCTCTGCGTTGGATAAGATCTTATCCAAGCGAGACTTCTCAACGTTCAAGATTTTACCCTTCAGCGGCAATATCGCCTGGAAATGGCGATCACGGCCTTGCTTCGCAGAACCGCCCGCAGAGTCACCTTCGACAATGAACAATTCGCAATGTGCAGCATCCTTGGAAGAGCAATCCGCCAGCTTACCTGGAAGGGAGCTCACTTCAAGCGCACTCTTGCGGCGCGTCAACTCACGTGCTCGGCGAGCTGCTTCTCGAGCTCGGGATGCCTGCATCCCCTTCTCAACGACCTTCTTCGAAACCATCGGGTTCTCGTTCAAGAACTCCATGAACTTCTCAGAAAATACGGATTCCACTATGCTGCGTACTTCACTGTTGCCGAGCTTCGTCTTCGTCTGTCCTTCGAATTGCGGCTCTGGAATCTTCACGGAAATAATCGCGGTCAGACCCTCGCGAACATCGTCCCCACTTAAATTGGAGTTATTGTCCTTCATGAGATTCATCTTCCGAGCATAATCGTTAATGATTCGCGTAAGGGCACTCTTAAAACCAGATTCATGCGTACCACCTTCGTGCGTATGAATGTTGTTGGCAAAAGAGTAAATATTCTCGGTGTAACTATCGTTATATTGGAGTGCGATTTCGCACGTAATGTTATCTTTGGAGCCTTCCACGTAAATGGGCTGCTCATGCATCTTCTCACGATTGCGGTTCAGGTACTCAACGAATTCCTTGATACCGCCGTCGTACTTAAATGTTTCTGAATGTCCAGTACGCTCATCGGTAAGCACCATTTGGATGCCTTTGTTCAAAAATGCGAGCTCGCGAATACGGGACAAAAGTGTGTCGTATTCGTATACCGTCGTCTCTGTAAACACTTCAGGATCGGGCTGGAACCGAATCGTTGTGCCGGTCTCCTCCGTGTCTCCGATTATCTCCAAATCGGCTTGAGGAACCCCGCGATGATATTCCTGCTGGTGGATATGTCCGTCTCGTTTCACGGTAACGATTAAGCTCGAAGACAAGGCATTTACGACCGAGACACCAACACCGTGCAAGCCGCCGGATACTTTGTATCCTTCGCCGCCGAATTTACCGCCCGCATGAAGCACGGTCATAACAACTTCAACAGCCGGGCGCTTCATCTTCTCTTGTATCCCGACTGGAATACCGCGACCGTTATCCACGACCGTGATGCTGTTGTCTTCATGTACGGTTACTTCGATTTTCGTGCAATACCCAGCCAACGCCTCGTCAATACTGTTATCGACGACTTCCCATACCAAATGGTGCAGACCTTTGGCACTCGTTGAACCGATATACATCCCCGGCCGTTTGCGTACGGCTTCCAAGCCCTCCAACACCTGAATCTGGCTCTCATCATACGTGTTATGATTCACAGACATGCCTTCACCTACTTCTCTAATTTCAGTACCGTTCATTATGCCAATCGCATGTAATTGCAAGAGCATCATCCCAAGCAATCCCAACTGCTAGGCAGTGGAATATAGAGATGACGCTGTCAACAAGGCCATATGCAATGTTCGCTTACTCGTTAAAATGATGCGCACGCTTCTTCAATGTTGTAGATGATATCGGAGAGTAAAATACTTTTCCCTTCGTCACGACGATGGACTTTGCTTCTTCCTCGCCTATCGCCTCAACATTTTTCACTTTGTGCGCATTCGCCACGAACTGCTTAGACAGCTTAGATGATTTCTCTATCGATACATCAAAAATGGCGACCAGTTCCGAGGAACGAATGACTCTTTCTCCGCCCAAGTGAATATACATAGCGCTCACTCCCCTTAGAACAACCTCTTACCGCATGACTTGCCCATTTTCCACGTGGAACATATTTGCATCATGCAACTTGCTCGTATTAATGCCTTCAATGCCTGTCGTCGTAATGAACGTTTGTACCTTGCTCTGAAACGTCTCAATCAGCTGCGTCTGGCGCATCGAATCAAGCTCAGACAGAACATCGTCGAGCAGTAGGATAGGATATTCTCCTATTTCCTCGTGCATCAGTTCGATCTCAGCCAGCTTCAACGACAGCGCTGTCGTCCTCTGCTGACCTTGCGATCCATAGGTTTGCACTTCTTTGCCGTTAATGTAGAAGGCAAGATCGTCCCGGTGCGGTCCGACAAGTGTCATGCCGCGCCGCACCTCCTGGTCTTTCATCTGTGTTAACTTTAACATAAATTGCTCGAATAAGACAGCTTCATCTTCGTCTGGCATCGCAAACGATGGACTATATTCAACGGTAAGAGCTTCCTTGCCATTCGTGATACCGGCATGAATTTGCTCCGCCCATGATTGGAGTTTCTTTAAATATTGTTTCCTTTTCTTTACAACTTTAACACCATTCGTAACAAGCTGCTCATTGAATATATCGAGCATCGTATTCGCTTGTCCGCTTGGGCTGCTCCACATTTGCTTGAGCAGATTGTTGCGCTGCAAGAGCACCTTCTGATACTGCTGCAGATGGTATAGATAGCTTGGCTGAACTTGGCCAATCTCCATATCCAGAAATCTCCGGCGAATGCCTGGCGATCCCTTTACGATCTCCAAATCCTCTGGGGCGAACATGACAACATTAAGCGCACCAATGAAGCCGCTCAGCTTACGCTGCTCTAAACCATTCAGCTTTGCCTTTTTCCCCTGCCGAGAAATGTTTAGCTCCAGCTGAACTGTTCCGTACTTCCGTTCTACAGATGCTCGAAGCTGTGCATGCTCTGCTTCCCATCCGATGAGTTCTTTATCTCGTGGTGTCCGATGTGATTTCGTCAGGGCAAGCACAAATATGGATTCGAGCAAATTGGTCTTCCCCTGCGCATTATTGCCGACAAAAATATTAACTCGATTGTCTGTATTCAATTCGAGCGCGCCATAATTGCGATAATTTTGCAGAGCGATCGATTTGACGAACACTCGATTAAGCCTCCTGAGATGAAACGATGAGGAACTCACCGCATCCATCTACTGAGACAACGTTGCCCGGATACAGCTTCCGGCCGCGCCGCGCTTCATCTTCACCGTTTACTTTCACCATGTTCTCTGCCAGCATAATTTTGGCGTGACCGCCTGTTGAAGCGCAATTAGCCAACTTCAGAAACTGCCCTAGCGTAATGAATTCCGTTCGAATTTGGATGTCATTCATGTCGTATCCTCCTTGTGATGCAGATGCACCAACCCTATCTTAATTTGTGGTGCGGTATGGCAAAATGAGATGCAAGCTGCTGACGTGTTCAGTCGGCTTAATGATGATTGGGCTCATTGCCCCTGTAAATCCAATGAAGATGTTTTCACATTCGACAACCTTCAACACATCCAGCATATATTTCGAGTTGAAAGCAATCCGAAGCGGATCCCCTTTGAATTCCTTCACATCCAATTGCTCTGTAACACGGCCTAGCTCAGATGAGCTGGAGGAAATTTCTATCGTACCATCTTCCTTCGTCTGCAGACGGACAATGTTCGTTTTATCTTCACGGGACAGCAAATAAGCACGGTCAATTGCATCGATGAGCTTTTTTGTGTCCAAAATAAGTTCTGTTTTGTAGTTTTGCGGAATAATTTTAGAAGTATCTGGATACGTCCCATCCAAAATACGCGAATAGAATAGAACTCGATCGATTTTGAACAACACTTGGTTGTCGGCAACGACAATATCCACCATTGTGTTCTGATCAGGGATGATTTTGCTCAATTCATTCAGCGTCTTACCGGAAATGACAACATTCGTAAAACGAATCTCTGGGTCTGCTTGGATATCAGCTGTACGGCTTGCCAAGCGGTGACGGTCTGTGGATACGAATTTCAAATTACCTTCGCTCAGATTCCACAATACACCCGTCAAAATTGGCGTTGTTTCGTTAGAAGAAATAGCGAATGCGGTTTGCTTAATCATAGTTCTCAGCAAATCGCCATTGACTGTAATCACTTGGTTTTCTTCGATGCTAGGCAGAACAGGATACTCTTCTGGATCAAGTCCGACCATCTGGATATCTGTTGTACCAGAACGAAGGAATGTCTGGAATTGCTCCTTCACTTCGATCTCTACATCTTGGGAAGGCAATTTCTTAATGATTTCTACGAAAAACTTAGCCGGCAAAACAACGCTACCCGGACGTTCTACTTGAACAATCGTCTGGCGATCATCCTCAACTGGAATAAAGGTTTGAATAGAGATATCCGTATCACTAGCAGTAAGGGTAACCCCTTGGAACGTAACGTCAACCTTAATCCCGCTTAAAATGGGGATCGTCGTTCTGCTGGAAATCGCTTTAGATACGTTCTGTATCGCTTCATTTAGTTCATTTTTCAATATCGAAAGTTTCATACGTTCACTCCCTAACGCCAATTTGCGTTCATTCTACTGTTGCTATCTGTTACGAATCTTGTTATATCCGGTTGCTCTGAGTCGAGATATGCCGAATATGTGCTCTTCTTATGATGATCTATATAATCTTTTTTAATAATAGTAGTAATAGTAGGGGCACTGAATATGTGGATAACCCTCTTGAACAGGCATAAAGTAAAGCCTATCCACATGTGTATAGATTGTGTATAGGCTTGTTATGTTGTTCACAGCGTTGGATTTTTAATTTTGTCGATCAGGTTCTGTACAACCTTATAAAGTTCCTGATCTTGCTGCAGATTTTGGGTGATTTTCTCGTGGGCATGAATGACGGTTGTATGATCTCGTCCGCCAAAGGCTTCACCAATTTTCGGCAAGGAATAATCAGTGAGCTCCCGCGATAAATACATGGCAATTTGACGGGGAAAAGCGACGGCTTTCGTTCTCTTGCGTGCCTTGAAATCCTCCATCTTAAGTCCATAGAACTCCCCGACCTTATGCTGAATGTCCTGGATCGTAATCATCTTCGGACGGCTGGACGGGATGAGATCCTTGAGTGCCTCTGCAGCCAAGTGAGTCGTGATATCCTGATTTGTCATCGTGGAAAATGCGACAACGCGCGTAAGCGCACCTTCCAACTCACGAATGTTCGTATTGATCTGGTTGGCGATGTACACCATGGCTTCATTCGGTATATCCAAGTTCTCGGCCTTAGCCTTCTTGCGCAGAATCGCAATTCGCGTCTCGAGATCCGGCGGCTGAATATCCGTAATAAGACCCCATTCGAAGCGAGAACGCAGCCGTTCCTCTAATGTTTCGATCTCCTTAGGAGGGCGATCGCTGGAGAGGACGATGTGCTTGTTCTCGTTATGCAGTGCATTGAATGTATGGAAGAACTCCTCCTGGGTCTGTTCCTTCCCTGCCAAGAACTGAATGTCGTCAATAAGCAAAATGTCAATATTGCGGTATTTGTTGCGGAAGCTTTCTCCGCGGTTATCCCGAATGGCATTAATGAATTCATTCATAAATTTCTCCGACGTCGTATAGACGACGCGGCTTGCGGGATTATGCTCCAAAATATAATGACCGATCGCATGCATGAGATGCGTTTTGCCGAGACCTACTCCTCCGTATAAAAAGAGCGGGTTATAAGCTTTAGCCGGCGCTTCAGCGACGGCGAGCGATGCAGCATGCGCGAAGCGATTGTTCGAGCCAATGACGAATGTATCGAACGTGTATTTTGGGTTAAGCATATTGGAAGCCGGTTCATCATAGACAGCGACTCGAGCCGGTGAAGCCTGTGGCTGTACGACTTCTGCTTCCGCTTGAGCTGCTTCCTCAATAATGAACTTGACGTCCACTTGCTTGCCCGTTTCTTCCATCACTGTTGAGCTGACAAGCTTCGTATACCGGCTCTCAAGCCATTCCACCGAAAATGTATTCGGTGCAGTAATGAGCAGCTGTGAGTCTGTAAACTTTACAGCTTTCGTGGCCTTGAACCAGGTATCAAAGCTAGGTTTGCTTAGCTTCGTCTGGATGACGGACAATATTTCCTGCCAATGTTCATTTGCTTGGCGCTCCACAGATTGTTTCACTCCTTCAAGCCTGCTGCGTCTTCATATGACGCGCTTACCGGCAATTACGCCTGAAAAAAGGACAATTGCCCCGACAAGACGCAAAAAGGCTCCGCAAGGCGCAGAAAGCCCTCTTAATGAGGAAGAAGGTTCACAAGACGTAAAATCATCATGAACTAGCCTGTCCTCGAAAAGAGCGTATTGTCGGGGTCTATGCTTACATGTCGATATGCTTGTGCTCCAGAGAAAATTTCTCGCGTTTTCCACGAAACATCAGACATGTTGCTGTCGAAGTATACCGTTTCTTACAACTATTTATCCACAATATGCAGATCATGTCGAACAAGTTCTAAACATGTGAGTATAAATTGTTCACAACCTTATCCACAGACTGTTGATAAGTAAATATCCACAATCGCTATTCACAACCGAAAAGCAATATAATCATAGCAGATGGGGCCTTATATTTCAATAATCGGGCTTATTTTATCCACAAATTCAATAACTTGTGCATAAATGTTATCTACACCACTAGATATTGTTCATAACTTGTTTCTTTTCGACATGACCAGACAAAGGTCCGCTATTTTTTATACACAGGCAAGGGGACGGAATTGTCGATATTTTTTAGTTTTGCACATGTGTATAACAAAATGTGTCGAGCATGATCGAAGTTCGAAGTGTGGATAATCTTTTCTATACATAATAAGAATGTTATTTTTCATTATGATGTGAATTCGGAATCGAAAAGAGATGATAGGAGAAACGGTGAGGATTGACTTTTCCCGCGTATTCTGGTTAAATGTAAAAAGGAATTTTGCGCAGACAGATAAACGTAGCAATGAATGGTTCATCATGACATATCTCGTTCGAGGAGGTGCAATACGTTGAAACCGACATTTAAACCTAACGTGAGCAAACGTAAGAAAGTTCACGGTTTCCGTAAAAGAATGAGCACGAAAAACGGCCGTAAGGTGTTGGCTGCTCGTCGCCTAAAAGGCAGAAAAGTATTGAGCGCATAAGATCGCGTGAATACAAGACCACCTCGGTGGTCTTTTTTTCTTTTTACTCGAAAATCATACGTTTTTCGTCATAAAGGCGTCACATAAAATGTAGTAGAAGAAATGTTTATTCCGTTACGCAGGTGCCCATACTTTGATCATACCAATCAAGCATTTTAGAGTAGGGACGAGCGGAGTTCATCCGGAGAGATAGGAGAAAGATCCGATGCAAAAAGAGTATCGGCTGCAGGATCGCGCAGATTTTACTCGTGTTTATCGCAATGGTCGTTCCTTTGCCAATCATCAGCTTGTACTGTATGTTTATGCCCAGCCGAAGGTTGAACGGTTCCGCGTTGGGATATCGGCGAGCAAAAAGATTGGCAATGCGGTTGTGCGCAATCGAATGCGCCGCATGATCAAGGAAATTGTCAGACTTCAGGCAGATCGCATTATGGATCATGTCGATTTGGTGTTCATTGTGCGTAAAGGCGCGACGGAAATGGACTATGACAAGCTTGCCAAGAGCGTCCATCATGTCATGCGAAAAGCTTCTATATATAAATGAATGTAATTTGTCAGCAAGATCGCACGATACACCTGTTGAATCGTTTCCTTTAACAGGGGAAATGTGATATATTTACTGTTGGAATCGGAAGGTTAAGAGAGGGGTTATGCTATTGTCGCTGAACAAGTTGTTCTCGAACCGCAAATGGCTCTTGGTAGCGGTTTCTGTGCTGTTGATCGTTGTATTGTCGGGATGTACGTCCACGACCACTACGCTGAAGACGGAGGATTTGCTGCAGGGTAACTTCTGGGAGCGTAACGTGGTCTATTATTTTTCACTAGCACTTGATACATTCGCAGGCTGGTTCAGCGGGGAGTATGGATTCGCCATCTTGCTGCTAACCGTTATTGTTCGTCTGTGTATCTTGCCGCTTACAGTTAAGCAAATGCGCAGCTCGAAGGAAATGCAGAAGCTGCAACCTCAGCTCGCTGAAATAAAGAAGAAACATAAGGATAATCCGCAAAAGCAGCAGGAAGAAACGATGAAGCTGTTCCAACAGCACAACGTAAATCCGCTGGCGGGATGCTTGCCAATCTTCATTCAAATGCCAGTTTTTATCGCTTTGTATAATTCGATCTACATGAACTCTGCCATTCGTGAGCATACATTCTTGTGGCTCAAACTGGGTGAGGCGGATCCGTTTTATGTATTGCCGGTCGTTGCTGCATTGACGACATTCGTGCAGTCGAAGATGATGGCAAGTCAAAACCCAATGCAAGGCCCTATGCAATTCATGATGCTAATCTTCCCAGTGTTGATCTTCGTCATGTCGATCAACTTCCCAGCGGCACTTCCGTTGTACTGGGTATACAGCAACGTCTTTACTATTGTTCAGAACTATTTCCTTTATCGCGATAAGGATAAGGAGGTTCGTCCGGCGAAATGAATACGCTCGTTGTATCGGGAAAGACGATCGAAGATGCAATAAAGAACGGTTTGGAACGAATGAACGTAACCGAGGATCGCGTATCTGTTCGCGTGCTGGAAAAGCCATCACGCGGGCTGTTTGGACTTATCGGCGTTCGTCCAGCGAAGGTCGAGTTGACTCTTCTGCCGGACAAGGATGTCCCGCTCTCTGAACCTACAACACAATCATCGTCATCGAAGCCAGTTCAGACAGCATCTGCTGTGGCCGGCATGCAGGCAGCAGCAGTATCGAAGGATAGAGATCAGGAGATGGATGCTGATTCTACAGACGATATTGATCCGATTGAAGAAGCGAAGCAATTCATTATGGACGTTGCCCGCTCGATGGGGCTTGATGTGGAAGTTGGAGTACATAAGAGGAAGGACACGGTAACGCTTGATATTAGCGGCTCGGACTTGGGTCTTATTATTGGGCGCCGCGGTCAAACGCTTGATTCGCTTCAATACTTGGCGAACCTGGTAGCCAATCGTTATTCCAAGCATCATCTCCGTATTATTCTTGATGCAGAGCAGTTCCGCGAACGGCGTAAGAAAACGCTCGAATCGTTGTCTGAGCGGCTCGCGAACAAAGTGATTCGTTCCCGGCAAGAGGTTGTACTGGAGCCGATGACGGCGCAGGATCGCAAGATTATTCATGCGAAGCTGCAGGATCATCCGAAGGTAAAAACTTGCAGTAAAGGCGAGGAGCCTAATCGACGCGTAGTCATTATGATTAAATAGGCATGGCTGCACTTATGAATAACCTCTATTCAGAACGCATAGACAGATAGAAAATGCAATGATTGCGCCTGGTTCAGGGTGCTCTCATTGCATTTTTTCGTTATTTGACTCATTGAACGGGATTTCATGATTAGGCGTTTGACGTAAAATGAGATAATATAAATGTACCCTATATGTGCGGAGGTCATTATTAGGATGAATTACGAACCAATCGCAGCGGTATCTACACCGCTTGGCGAAGGCGGTATAGCGATTATCCGAGTAAGCGGAGAAGGATCTTTCGCTGAAGTGGATCGCATATTCCGTTCAAAAACGAAGCTAACAGAGGCGGACAGTCATACGATACATTATGGACATATTGTTGATCCACAGTCAGGGGAGCGAGTAGAAGAGGTGCTCGTAAGTGTGATGCGAGGCCCTCGTTCATTCACAACGGAGGATGTTGTCGAAATCAATACGCATGGCGGAATTATTTCGGTACGGAAGGTGATGGATATTCTGCTTCAGCAGGGAATTCGTCTGGCGGAGCCGGGAGAGTTCACAAAGCGTGCATTCCTCAATGGCAGAATTGATTTGTCACAAGCGGAGGCAGTTATTGATCTCATTCGCTCGAAGTCGGATCGTGCCTTCAGCATCGCTATGAAGCAGGCACAAGGTCAACTGTCTACGCGAATTAAGTCGCTCCGTCATACACTCATTGAGACACTTGCTCATATCGAAGTGAATATCGACTATCCAGAGCATGATGTTGAAGAGCTGACGAGCAACTTTATTCAAGATAAATGCGGGCAAGTCATGGAAGAAGTGACGCGGCTATTGAAGACCGCATCTGAGGGGAAAATATTGAGGGAGGGTATTGTCACTGCGATTATTGGGCGACCAAATGTCGGCAAATCATCGCTGCTCAATACGCTTGCCCAAGATAATAAAGCGATTGTCACCGATATTCCGGGAACAACTCGCGATGTGGTCGAGCAATTCGTAACCATTAACGGGATTCCGCTGCGTCTCTTGGATACGGCTGGCATTCGGGAGACGACGGATGTGGTGGAACGAATTGGGGTAGAGCGTTCACGCAGTGCACTCCAAGAAGCAGACCTTATTCTTTTCGTTGTGAGTAACAATGATGAGCTTCATCCGGATGAACGGGAATGGATGGAGCAAATTACGGGTAGACAAGTGATTGTCATTGTGAATAAAATGGATCTGCCTACGGTGTTGGATGATACTCCGTTGAAGGAAGCATTTGGCGAGAGCCAAATCGTGCGTATGTCCGCGAAAGAGCAGGAAGGCGTGGACGCGCTGGAGAAGGTGATCTCCGAGTTGTTCTTCAGCGGTGGAATTGAAGCGGGGGATATGACGTATGTCAGCAACGTACGGCATATTGCGCTGCTCAAGAAGACGCTGCGGGCACTAGAAGACGCTGTGGAGGCATCACAGCAGGGAATACCAATTGATATGATTCAAATCGACGTGCGCACCGCTTGGGAGCTGCTCGGCGAAATCATTGGAGACTCTGTAGGCGATTCGCTGATTGACCAGATCTTCTCCCAGTTCTGTCTTGGAAAATAGAGAGTTGTGATCACGGTGAAAGGTCTTGCTGCCGTGAGTGCTGTTTATTTATAGAGAAAGTTGTTAAAGGAGGGAGCCCCATGCCATTTGAGGCGGGACAATATGATGTAATAGTTATCGGAGCGGGCCATGCGGGCTGTGAAGCGGCACTTGCTTCTGCACGGATGGGCTGCAATACGTTGCTGTTGACGATTAACTTAGATATGGTTGCTTTCATGCCGTGCAACCCTTCGATTGGCGGCCCAGCTAAGGGCCATGTTGTACGCGAAATCGATGCATTAGGCGGAGAAATGGGCCGCAATATCGATAAAACCTTCATCCAAATGCGGATGCTCAATACAGGGAAAGGGCCAGCAGTCCACGCGCTGCGTGCTCAGGCCGACAAGGTATTGTATCAGGCAAAAATGAAGGAAACAGTAGAAACAACGCCGAACTTGACGCTGCGTCAAGGCATGGTCGAGGAATTGATCGTGGAAGACGGTAAATGTGTAGGTGCCATCACTAAATCAGGTGCTATCTTCCGCTCGAAAACGGTTGTCTTAACGACAGGTACGTACTTGCGAGGCAAAATCATTATCGGTGAATTGATGTATGAGAGCGGCCCGAACAACCAACAACCGTCTTTGAAGCTGTCCGAATGCTTGCGCAATCTCGGATTTGATCTCGTTCGCTTCAAGACAGGTACTCCTCCGCGGGTGAATGGAGGGACAATCGACTTTTCCAAAACAGAAATCCAGCCTGGAGACGATCATCCGAAGTTCTTCTCTTATGAAACGAAGTCTTCCGATAATGAGCAGCTTCCTTGCTGGCTAACGTATACGTCGGAGAATACGCATCGCATTATCAATGATAACTTGCATCGTGCACCGATGTTCTCTGGTGTCATTGAAGGTACAGGTCCTCGTTATTGCCCGTCCATTGAAGATAAGATCGTTCGCTTTGCGGATAAACCGAAGCATCAAATCTTCCTGGAGCCGGAAGGCAAGGATACAGCTGAGTATTATGTACAAGGACTGTCCACGAGTATGCCTGAAGATGTTCAGTTGCAAATCCTGCGCTCTGTACCGGGACTCGAGAACGCGGAAATGATGCGAACTGGATATGCGATTGAGTATGATGCAGTCGTGCCGACACAGCTGTGGCCAACGCTGGAGACAAAACAGGTAGATGGCTTATTCACAGCTGGACAAATTAACGGAACATCGGGTTATGAAGAAGCTGCTGCGCAGGGGGTTATGGCCGGCATCAATGCTGCACGCAAGGTGCAGGGCAAGCCTGCTGTCATCCTGAATCGCTCGCAAGCTTACATTGGCGTGTTGATTGATGATCTCGTAACGAAGGGGACGAATGAGCCGTATCGTCTGCTTACGTCCCGAGCGGAATATAGACTGCTGCTTCGCCATGATAATGCGGATATGCGCTTGACGGATATCGGGCATGAGATTGGTCTTATTACCGATGAGCGGTACGCTTCATTCCAGCACAAACTTGACTTGGTCGGTCAAGAGCTGGAGCGCTTGAAGGCAACAAAGGTGAAACCGGATGAAGCCGTGCAGGCAATGCTAGCAGAAGCGGGTTCTGCTCCACTGACGAACGGTTGTGACGCCGTTACCTTGCTGCGACGTCCAGAAATATCTTATGCACATGTGGAAAAGTTATTCCCGTCGCCGCTTGAGTTGGATGAAGAAATGAAGGAACAGGTTGAGATTCAGATTAAGTATGCAGGATATATTGAGAAGCAGCTGCTACAAGTAGAGCGTCTGGCGAAGATGGAGAAGAAGCTGATCCCGCAGGATATCGATTATAGTGCGGTTCATGGCATTGCGTCGGAAGCGAAGCAGAAGCTAGCGAAGATTCGCCCGTTGTCGATCGGGCAAGCATCGCGTATTTCTGGTGTAACTCCTGCAGATATTTCAATCCTGCTTGTATATTTGGAGCATTACAACCGCGTAACAGCCGAGAAGCACGCTCAGTCGTAATTCGGGTGAGCGGGCAGTGCCAAGTATGCAGGTTGGGGACATTAACTGCAGAAGAGGAGATTGCCAGTGATGGATGCATTGCAAGAACAGTTCCAAGGCTGGCTATCCGGACATGGATGGCCACCGATTACAGATACACAGTGGAATCAATTAGAGACGTATTATCGGGTGTTGGTGGATTGGAATGAGCGGATGAACTTGACCGGCATCACCGAGCGTGAGCTCGTATACGAGAAGCACTTCTACGATTCACTGACACTAGGCTTCCATGTCAATATGAAGGAAGTCAAGCGTATGGCTGATATCGGTTCAGGGGCAGGATTCCCAGGGATTCCACTGGCGATTATGTTCCCGCATTTTCAGTTGACGATTGTTGATTCCCTTAATAAGCGAATTGTATTTCTGAATCATCTGGTGCAGGAGCTTGGATTGACGGGGGTTAGCTGTATTCATGGGCGTGCTGAGGAGGTTGCTCGCAAGCCGGAGCACCGCGATCAGTATGATCTTGTGACAGCACGTGCTGTTGCCAGATTGAACGTGCTGAATGAGTTCTGCCTGCCGTTCGTGCGTCCAGGCGGCACATTCGCAGCGATGAAGGGGACAGATCCACAGGAAGAGATTGTGGAGGCGAAGCGAAGCCTACAAGTGCTGCAGGCCACATTTACAGCTGACCATGCATTGAAGCTTCCGGTGGAGCAGTCCGAGCGTCACATTATAGTGATGTCGAAGAAGGGGCCAACACCGAAGGCTTACCCACGTAAGCCCGGCACGCCGCTGAAGACACCAATTGTGTAGAGGAATATAAGGCAAGTTAGGAATAGGGAAAAGAGGCCGAAAACGTTGAGGCCACTGAAGAACTAGCCATTTTCTTCAGATGCTATTTAGATAAAAGAAAAGAAGACATTCGTACCGCTTTTCGGGACGAATGTCTTCTTTTTGTGGGTCTAGCTTAGCTGTGTTTTCTAGTAACCTCAGTCCACTAGCTTCAATATTCGCTTGAGATTTACAGCAAATATCGCCATCGCGCCTTGTAATTGCATGCCAAGCAGACCCGAGGATGTGGCTACATCATACCCGTGTCCATGTTTGAGTTCGCTGTTTTTGGCTTCAATTTTGTAGCGTTCCTTAGATTTCGCCTTGAAATATTCTGTTTCCTGGAACGCTATCTGCTCCATGTGTTCATCAGACTTT
>NZ_FNAZ01000019.1:0-59919 GCF_900102125.1 Paenibacillus sp. cl6col | reverse complement strand
TCAGGCTTTTTCAAAACATCAATATAGCAATTTTACTACAACCACGCGGGTTTCACTACAATTTTCCCAACCTAAAACGAAATTTTCTGAGAATTCGTCAAAATTACTCTAAACCTTTACTGTACCTAGGTATTGCCTCTATCACTTATCCACGACGGTTGGGAAAAAACAGACTATCTCTGTAATAAAGATAGAATATTGAAACATGTAATTCCAATATTTAGGCATTGATACGTGATCTTTTATCCTCTATCCTTCAGCCTTTACGGGCTTCGTCGCAGGAATGGAAGATTGCCGAGATTTCATGGTCGCGGCGGCGTCGCTGTCCTGGATCCGGAAGGCGGCACATAAGCCAAGGAGCAGAAATGCAGCTGCACCGAGCAGGGCGGTACGGTAAGCAAGAAGATTCATTTCAAGCTGTCCGGTATGGGCAGCATCTACAGCTCCGTTCGCCAATTGACCGCTTGCCATTGCAGCCATGATGGCGGACAATACGGCCATTCCTATGGCCGGTCCGAGTCTGTTCTGAACCGCGAACCAAGTGGTAGCGCGCCCCATCGAGGCTGGAGGTACGTTGGAGAAGGCCGCGATCTGAACGGCTCCGACAGTATGTCCCAAGCAGAGGCCGACCGCGAACAGCATGCCTCGTATGAGCCAGGGGTTCGTTCCTGCCCCAACCATGCTTAGCAGCACGAAGATCACCGATGTGCAGAGCAGTCCGACAATAATAATTCGCTTGGGCCCGTACCTTGGATAGAACCGTGGCACAAGCTGCGAGGACACCATAAGTCCCAATGCCTCGGGGAAAGTCGTTAAGCCGGCATCTAAGGCCGAAGCCTGCAGTGCATGCTGATACATGAGCGGAAATACATACAGCATGCCGAGCAATCCCGCAGCGGAACACATGGCGACAAGTCCTGCCGTCCGGAACAAGCGGTCTTGCACGAGCCTTAGATCCAGCAACGGCTTCTGGACTCGCAATTCAACGAAGACCAGTGCTGCCAGCAGCACCGTTCCCACACTGCCTGCAAAGATTATTACAGGTGAATTCCAGCCCTGCAGCGGACCTTGGCTAAGCGCGTACATCACTAGTCCGAGCCCTGGTGCCGACAACAGGACGCCCGGAATATCCAGACGGCCTGCCTCTGGCTCTTTATGCTCCTGTAAGT
The DNA here is from genome assembly GCF_900102125.1 of Paenibacillus sp. cl6col. Classification (NCBI taxonomy): domain Bacteria; kingdom Bacillati; phylum Bacillota; class Bacilli; order Caryophanales; family Paenibacillaceae; genus Paenibacillus; species Paenibacillus sp. cl6col. The sequence continues at coordinate 58,750 of NZ_FNAZ01000019.1, read as the reverse complement.
ACAGAAGGCCAAGCAGCAAAGCAGCAATTCCGAGCGGCAAATTCACATAAAAAATCCAGCGCCATGAAAGATGCTCGACCATCACGCCGCTCAGGATCGGCCCCACTGCAGGTGCAATTGCGATTGGCAGCACAAGCGACCGCGAGATTTTGGCCCGCTCCTGAGGAGGGAATGTCCGGAACAGCATAGCCATTCCGAGTGGAGTAATTAAACCTCCCCCAATCCCCTGCAGGATGCGGTAGAAGATCAGAGAGTGTACATCTACAGCCGTTCCACACAGCACCGACGCACCAGTAAATATCGCAAGTGCAAGCAGGAAGATGCGCTTGGTGCCCCATCTGTCTCCTAGCCAGCCTGCCAGCGGCAGAACTATTGCAATGCTTACCAAATATCCTACGTTAAGCGCTCCCGATGCGGCTGGCGGAATGTGAAACTCGTCACTTATCGTCTTCAGCGCAACGTTGAGGATGGTCGCATCCATGGCAACCACGAACATGGCTGCCACATACACGATGCACACTGCTTTTTTCGGATCCAAGCGCCTGCTCATTGAGCCTCTTCCAGCACAGATGTCACTGACGACACTAAGCTTCGGGGCCTCATATCTATCCAATGTAAATTAATATATTCGATGCTCTCTTCCCGAGAAGCAGGGCCAAGAACCTTGCACCAGCCCTCAGGTACGGCCGCGAAAGCTGGCCAAATCGAATATTGCTCCTCATCATTTCGCAGCACCAAAAACGAGCCGTCTGCTTGCTCAAAAGGATTTTCCATTCTGCAACCTCTCCCCTTCATAAGTAGGTTTCATGTGAATTTCATTGAAAATAATTAGTTCGCACTTTGCCACGAATATCACGAATATATTGATCCCTTGTTCCCCTTCCCCTTAACTTGCTCAACTAATCACTTCAAAGGGAAGATGGTCTCCTAAAAATAGAGGATACAGAGGATACCTACACATGGATTTCAGAAACGTCCTTCCTACTGCTCGTATTTCGAAGCTTCTCTAGGATGCTCGCCCCAATTTCAGCTAGAGGCCCTGGTTGGCATAAATCTTTATGCCGGCATGCAATATCATGGCGTTCGATCTGCCCACCCACATAAGGAATCCACATCTCAGGCTCAATCGGATCGAACCAGTCTGGGATGATCGTCGAGCGGAAGAACAACAGATCGCCCTCGTACCTTCTCGGCACATAAGCACCCAACAGACGAACCGAATTCTCATACGTAACCTTCAAATTCATAATCGTCTCTTCATCCAGCGTGGCCAAGGCGCTGCTGTCGCTGCGCAAAATGCGGATTGCGCTTGCAATCGTCAGCGGTTCATCGCCGATACTGTCACGGTCATAGCCCCCCAAGGCAAGCAGCGCGGTCAGCGCCTCCTCCTCATCCGGTTCCCCCCGAATCGGCAAGTAGTGGCTCGGGTAGGCGTCCAGCATCGCCAGAAACGCAACCTCTTCCCCTTCCTCTTGCAGCTGCACGGCCATCGCATGCGCGACATTGCCGCCCAGCGACCAGCCCAGCAAACGGTACGGACCCTGCGGTTGAATCATGCGAATATGGCGAATATAGTCAGCCGTCATCTCGTCTAGTGTCTGCGGAAGCTCCTCAGCCTGTGCAATTCCGCGTGCCTGCAAGCCGTAAATTGGGTAATTCACACCAAGATGCTTCATTAATCCGGCATAGCACCAGCTCAAGCCGCCTGCCGGATGGACGCAGAACAGCGGAATCTCTTCGCCATGCGTCCGCAGCGGCAGCAGCACTTGGAGCGCGCTGTTCCCGCTGTCCCGATCCAGCTCCATTCGCTCCGCAAGGCCGGACACAGTTGGCGCCTCGAACAATACCGCAATGCTAAGCTCTCGTCCAAGCGCTTCGCGGATACGGCTGATGAGCCGAACCGCAAGCAATGAGTGTCCTCCCAGCTCGAAAAAGCTGTCATCGATTCCGACGCGGCGAAGACCCAGCACTTCGGCGAATAAATCGCAGAGCACCTCTTCATGCGGCGTTCTCGGATTGCGCCCATCTGCATCAAGGGCAATATCAGGAGCCGGAAGCGCCTTGCGATCCAGCTTGCCATTCGGCGTGAGCGGCAATGCATCCTGCCCAATAATGGCTGATGGCACCATGTAATCGGGAAGCATGGAAGCCGCATGTCGGCGCAGCTCCACCGCATCCCAAGGGGCATTTGCAGCAGGAACCACATAAGCCGCAAGCCGCTTGTCACCTGGGTTGTCCTCCCGCACAATGACCGCCGCCTGAGCTACGCTTGGATGTCTGGCAAGCACGACTTGAATCTCGCCCAGCTCGATGCGGAAGCCGCGAATTTTCACCTGATGATCGGCACGGCCCAAATAGTCCAATCCACCACCAATCACGCGCTTCGCCAAATCTCCGGTGCGGTACATTCTGCTTCCAGGCGGGCCGAATGGATCGGCCACGAACCGCTCTGCCGTCAAGCCCGGCCGGCCCCAATAGCCGCGTGCCAAGCCTGCTCCGGATACGTACATTTCTCCTGTTACGCCATACGGTACGGGCTGCAGTGCATCATCCAGCACATACACCCTCAAATCCGGAATCGATCCGCCGATAAGGCTTGATGCTCCCGGCACGTCGCTATCGCGATTCAGCTCATTGAAGCTGACATGAACTGTCGTCTCCGTAATCCCGTACATATTAATAAGCCGCGGCGCATCATCCGCATGCCGTTCGTACCAGTCTCTCAGACGACCTAGCTCCAGCGCCTCTCCACCAAAGACGATATAGCGCAGCGACAGCGCTTGCCCGAGGTTCGGATGCTCCCTGTCCGCCTGCATGAGTTGATAGAAAGCAGATGGCGTTTGATTCAGTACCGTTACCCCCTCCTGCACAAGCAGACCTAGGAACTCCTCTGGCGATCTGCTGACAGCGTGAGGCACGATGACGAGTCGGCCGCCATGCAGCAGCGCGCCCCATATTTCCCATACCGAGAAGTCGAAGGCATAAGAATGGAACAACGTCCATACATCATCGGCGCCGAAATGGAACCAATGCTCGGTTGCGGAGAACAGGCGCACCACGTTCTGATGCGGAACAAGCACACCCTTCGGTTTGCCCGTCGAGCCGGACGTATAAATGATATAAGCCGGACTGTAAGGAGAGAGCTTGCGTCTGCACATCTGTTCTACAGGATCAGATTCGGAACAGCTTGCTAACTTGCTCATCACTTCTGGATCATCAAGTAAGATGCGCGGCACAGCCCCCATCCCCTCATCCGGGAGCTTGTCAATCGTGCGCTGATCCGTCACGATACATACAGGTCCCGCATCCTCCAACATATAGGAAAGCCGTTCCGTTGGATAATCAGGATCAAGCGGCAAGTAGGCTGCCCCTGCCTTTAATACAGCCAATACGCCGACGATCATTTCCATCGACCTTGGCAAAGCAAGCGCCACAATATGCTCTGGCCCTACCCTGTGCTCCATCAACAGATGCGCCAAGCGGTTTGCCTGTTTGTTCAATTGTCCATATGTTAAAGTCATGCCTTCATGAACAACAGCAATGGCCTGCGGCGAACGGGCAGCCTGCGCTTCAAACAATTGCGGAATTGTGGCCTGCGCAGCATGTGGGACAGATGAACTCCAGGCCAGCCAATCCTTCGCAAGATCGTGCAGCTCCTCTGGGAGTAATATATCAATTTTTCCAATCGGTTTGCTTGGTTCTAAGGCGATGCTTTCCAATATCCGCACATAACGCGCAGCTAGCATCTCAACCGTATCCCGCTTGAACAGGTCTGCGCTGAACTCCACAATCCCATCCAGACCATCCGGCGCTCCATCTGCATTACGGCGCTCGTTCAATTCCCAAGTTAAATCGAACTTCGCCGTACCCACGCTCTCAAGCTGTAGGCTTGACGATAAGCCTGGGAATTCCAGCGACGCTTCCGGTGTATTTTGCAGCACGAGCATGATTTGGAAAAGCGGATGCCTAGCACGCGAGCGAACCGGATTCAATATTTCCACAAGGCGCTCGAAAGGCACATCCTGATGCTCATACGCCTCCAAACTGACCTTGCGCACTCTGGACAGCAACTCTTCAAAGCCTGGATTGCCCGACGTGTCGGTGCGTATGACAAGTGTATTGATGAACAGACCAATCAAACCGTCAAGCGCATCATCATTACGTCCAGAGATCGGACTGCCAAGCGGAATATCATTGCCCGCTCCAAGTCGGGTGAACAGCACGGCCAACGCAGCCTGCAGCACCATGAACAAGCTGGCCCGATTGCCGCGTGCAAGCTCTGTCAGCCGACCGTGCAGGACAGGATCAATTTGCAGCTGGACGGTGCCTCCCATATGACTAGACGCCGCTGGTCTCGGATAATCAGTAGGCAGCTCCATCTCCTCTGGCAATCCCTTCAGAGCTTCAGACCAGTAATCGAGCTGGCGTGCGATAAGACTGTCCGCTTGATCGGTGCTTCCAAGCAGCTGTTCCTGCCACAGCGCATAATCAGCATATTGGACAGGAAGCCGTGTCCACGCAGGCGCCTTGCCCCGGCAACGAGCCTCGTACGCAATCGACAAATCACGAGTCAACGGTGTGAGCGACCAGCCATCGCCTGCAATATGATGCAGCAGCAGCAAGAGCACCTGCTCGTTCGCCGCGGTTCGGAACAAGTGAATCCGCAGTGACGGCTCCTCCGAGAGACGGAAGCTGTATCGTGCTGCTTCCTCTAGCTTGTCGTTCAGCTCCTGCTCACTTACGTCCAGCACCTCGAATGGTATTTGTACATCCTTTGAATTCAGTATCAGTTGACTTGAGGTGCCATTCTCATCCGGGAAAATCGTGCGCAGTGTCTCATGACGATCCACCACATCATAAACTGCTGCCTGCAGCGCCTCGACATTCAGCTCCCCCGATATCCGTGCAACGAGCGGAATATTGTAAGTAGGCGTTGCCCCCTCCAGCCGGTACAGAAACCATAATCGCTGCTGGGCAAAAGAAAGCGGCAGCCGCTCAGGCCGCTTGCCTAAGCTCGCGCGAATGGCTGGTCTCTGCTCCTGTGCTGTATCAAGACGCCGCACAAGAGACGCAGCGGTAGGCGCTTCGAACAGGCTTCCGATATTCAGCTCAACGCCGAATGCCTCTCGTACACGCACCATAACACGTCCCGCGAGCAAGGAATGTCCGCCGAGAGCGAAGAAATCATCATCGATGCTTACGCGAGCAAGCCCCAGCACCTCTGCGAACAGGGCGCATATGATTTCCTCTTGCGGTGTACGCGGTTCGCGTCCCAATGCTGCCGCAGCGCGATCCGGCGCAGGCAGAGCTTTGCGGTCGATTTTACGGTTCGGTGTAAGCGGCATCGCATCAAGAACAACGAAAGCGGACGGCACCATGTAATCCGGAAGCTTCTGTGCTGCATATTGACGCAGTTCCGCAGGTTCTAGTCCAGACGATGACGATGGAACCACATAAGCCGCCAAACGCTGTTCACTCGCATGATCCTCATAAAGCGTAACCGCTGCTTGTGAAATGTCAGGATGGGCACCCAGCAGCGCCTCGATTTCACCCGTTTCAATCCGGAATCCACGCAGCTTCACTTGGTGATCCGCACGTCCCAAATAATCGATCGTGCCGTCTGCCAACCAACGCACCATATCTCCTGTACGATACATTCGCGTACCAGGAGATCCGAATGGATCAGCAACGAAGCGCTCAGCAGTCAAATCCGCACGTCCCAAGTATCCGCGCGCAAGTCCGGCGCCTGCAATATACAGTTCTCCCGCTACCCCGGGAGGCACTGGCTCCAATGAACTGTCGAGCACATACAGCCTTGTATTCCGAATTGGCCGCCCGATAGACGGCTTGTTCGTTGGACTATGATCAAGCAGCCCCGCGCTCGAATAAATCGTCGTTTCCGTCGGGCCATATTGGTTGTTGACCTCGCCGTTCAACTCCTGCAGCTCCAGCTTCAGCGCGAGCGGCATCGCCTCTCCGCCCGTAATCATCTTGAGCCCGGCGAATCGTTCCGGCCTGCTATCGGCAAGCGCCTGCCACAGTGTTGGCGTCGCCTGCATGATCGTTGCGCCTGTCGCTGCAATACGGTTTGCTAGCGCTGACGGATCTAGAATCGTTTCCTTGCGGGCAATGTCGAGTACGGATCCGGATATAAGCGGCAGCAGCAGCTCCATTACAGATATGTCAAATGATATCGTAGTGACGGACAGCATCCGATCCTGTTCGCTCAGCGCCAATCGGGCCTTCATGTCATGCAGCAGATTGGTCAAGCCGCCAAATGTAAGCATGACCCCCTTCGGCTTCCCCGTGGATCCGGAAGTGTAAATGACATATGAAATATGCGATGCTGAAATTGCCTTGATCCTGTCCTCATCCGTAGGATTGTGAGCAGGTGATTGCACCAGCGCTTCTATCGTTGCCGATTCATCCAGCACGATGGTCTTCCTGCTGCAAGGGGGTAAGCTCGCGGACGTCTCCTTCGTCGCAATCAGACAGACTGGATCAGCATCCTCCAGCATATAGGCGAGCCGCTCCGCTGGATAATCAGGATCAAGCGGCAAATACGCGGCCCCTGTCTTATGGATAGCCAATATGGCAATGACCGCTTCCACCGAGCGTGGGAGAGATAGTGCGACAATACGATCGGGCCCGACGCCACAGGAAATGAGGTAATGGGCAAGCCGATTCGCCTTCGTATTCAACTCCCCATATCGAAGCTGCTCGTCCTCGCATACGACCGCAACTGCTTCGGGAGCGCGCTCCACCTGTTCCTCGAACAACTCTGGCACACTTATGCTCGGAACATCATGTGCAGTATCGTTCCATTCCTTAAGCACCTGTCGGCGTTCTTCAGGCGTAATCACCGGAAGCTGTCCAATAGGAAGATTCGATTCTGCATGCGCAATTCCATCCAATAAATGCAGGAAACGCTTTTGATGGGCATATAGCTCGTCCAAGCTATAGATTTCGGGATTCGCGTCGAAGTCGAGACGCAGCCCGCTGCCATCCGCATGACTGTATACGTTAATCGTCAAATCATCGACAGGCCCTGCGGATAGGTTGCTGACTTTGCCTCGATAGCCTGCGAAGCTGACATCCTCGACAAAAGGCATGACATTAATGAGCGGGCCGATTAACCTGCGATTGTCGCCAAGCAGCTTCAAGTCTCTGCGCAAATCCTGATGGCGATACCCTTGATGGCGCCGAATCATGCGGATCTCCCGTGTCACCTCACGCAGCAGGTCGCCAAGGCTTCTCTCCGGACATACCTCCACACGCAGCGGAAGCAAATTCATGACCATACCAGGAACGCGCAGTGCGGCTGATCCTAGTCGGCACATTACAGGCAGACCGAGAATGACCTCCTCTTCCTGTGTCAACCGATGCACATATATCGCGGTCGCTGCTGCGAGAACATCCGGCCAGCTTGTTCCCGACTCAGCTGCAATCGACTGCCATCCGCTCACGGTGGCAGCCGGAATATGCGCAGTGCGACGTACGAAGTGACGGGCCGTTCGCTGTGCATGTCCTCCAAGGCTAACTGCTTCCGGCCTGTCGGAGAAGCGCTCCAGCCAGAATTCCCGGTCACGGTTCATCTGTTCCGATGAACGATATGCTGCATCTTCCTCCAAAATGGATTGTAATGAACCGAACGTTCCTGCTCCATTCGGAAGATCGTAGGTTAATGCTGTATAATTTTGCGCCACGCGCTGCATCAGCAATGCTGCACCGAATCCGTCAATGACAATATGGTGAATGCGCTGATACCAGAGGTACCGCTCGCTCTCGATCTTAAACAATGCCTCCGTGAAGAGAGGCCCCGTATGCAAATCAACGGGCTTCTCCATATCGCGGTTCATCCACGCTCGGGCTGTGCCTTCCGGGTCAACCTCTCTGCTTAGATCAATCATGTGCAGCACCCAGTCGTCTGTAGGGACGATCTTCTGCCATGGACCGTCTGCATCCTCTCCGAAGCGGACATGCAGCGCCTCGGCCTCTGTCACCGCCTGGCGAAGAGCCGCTTCGAAGCGAGCAGGATCTATCGGCCCGCGAATATCCACACATTCAGCGGTGTTGAAAATAGGGTTGTCAGGATCGAGCTGCTGCGCGAACCAGATTCCAGCCTGAGCCCCCGATAGCGGCCATCGTTCCTTCTCCTGATCGTGCATGATGATGACCTCCTTTTATATCGAGTAATAATCATAATTAGGCACCGAGTTACTGCTGAGCTTGGCGGACAAGAGCTCCCACCAGCCTGCTACCGTCGGCCGTTCCGCCAATTCCACGAAGCTTACCGCAATGCTGCTGCGCTTCCAACGTTCCACTAAGCTCATAATCCGAATCGAGTCCAACCCCCATTGCGTGATTAGATTATCTTGATCGCCAATCGCAGACGGTTCCTCCTGCAGCAGCTGCGCAACCGTTTCACGCACAGATTGCAGTGTTACCGAAAATCCCGCTTCTGCTCCAGCTGTTTCCTCTGCTTCCTGCTCGGCAGCATGCCGGTTAAGAGCTTTCAGAACCCGTTCCGTCGTTGCCACTACTGCACATCGCTCTGCCGCATAGGTTAACGCCATGCGATGCTTGTCGAGCGAAAAATCAGCAACCGCATCTGCAATGAGAAACGGCTGGACATCCTGCATAAATGCCTCGCACGAGGTCATCAGGCAGCCAATATGCGCGTAGATCCCACATACGAGCAGCTGATCCCGTCCGCGTTCCCGTAATATTTCAAGCAAATTCGTTTTCTGAAAGGCACTGTAGCGCCATTTTGTCACGAGAATATCGTTCACCCGCGGCGCCAGCTCGTCTACGAATTTTTTCTGGTATGGCCCATCATTAATGCCCGCCCCCCAGAAGTCATGCAGCAATCCACGCTGCTCAGGAGTCTGCCCTCCTGGCTGCGCCGAATACACGACAGGTATGCCAAGCTCCGAACAGCGTTCGCGCAGCTCCTTAATATTCGCAATCAGTTCAACCAGCGGCGATTCGCCAGTCTGATAGGCATCGACGAAATACTGCTGCATGTCATGGATAAGCAGTACAGCACGGCTTGGATCCGGACTCCAGTCGACCCTGTTCTCTGGCAGCTCTGCCTCACTTGGCAATCGATATGGAAGGATAGTAGGAAGACCCATCGTTTCTCCTCTTTTCACTAATTTTTATGGATAAACTCTGCAACAACACGAGACATTTTCATGAACAAGAAACCTCATCACTTACTTTTCACATACTCCTATAGGCACTCACAAGAACTTCTTCTAGCGGCTCGCAGACACTTTAGACAATTCTTTAGGCGATTCTTCAAGCACTTCTTTAAGCACTTCTTTAAGCACTTCTTTAAGCACTTCTTCAAGCACTTTTTCTGTCGCTTCTTCAGTTACTACTTCTAATGCTTCGTTACAACTCTAAATGCATCTTCGCTTATCACTTACTTCTTGCTCAATGCCTCCTGCTTCGCAGCGATCAGCTCCCGCAGCATCTTCTTGCTCACCTTGCCGACTCCCGTCTGTGGAAAGGATTCGACGAACTCTACGCGGTCTGGAATTTTATATAATGCAAGCCCTCTGTCTCTTAGAAAAGCCTTCAACTCGCTGCCCGTTATGGCAGCTTCATAGGGAATGACGAATGCGCATGTGCGCTCGCCAAGAAATTCATCCGGCATAGACACAACAGCGGCATCATGCACACCAGGATGGGCAAGCAAATGATTCTCGATTTCCTCAGCAGCCACCTTATCTCCGCCGCGATTGATCTGATCCTTCGCCCGCCCTTCAATCACCAAGTACCCAGTCGGAGTCATTCTGGCCATATCACCTGTGCGATAAAAGCCGTCCGTCGTAAAGGATCTTGCGTTATGCTGCTCGGCTTGGTAATATCCGCGAATGGTGTACGGCCCGCGCGTCAGCAAATGTCCCACCTCGCCTGGAGCCACCTCGTCATCCTCATCATCGACGATGCGGATTTCATCATATGGTGACATCGGGCGGCCCTGCGTATTGATTATCGTATCTTCGGGGTCATCGAATCTCGTATAGTTCACCAAGCCCTCTGCCATCCCGTACACCTGCTGCAGCGTGCAGCCAATTGTCGTTCTTACCCGCTTAGCAGCTTCTGCGCTGAATTTGGCGCCCCCAACCTGCAGCACTTCCAAGTGAGTGAGGTCGTAGCGGCGCGATTCCGCGGCATCCAGCCAAATTAAGGCGAGCGGCGGCACCACGGCTGCAATGGTGACGCCTTCCTCGGCAATAAGCGGGAAAGCTTCATCAGGGCTTGCTCCTCGGGCAAGCACGATCCGCCCTCCTGCATATAGCGTGCCAAGCACGCCGGGAGAGCTAAGCGGATAATTATGCGCGATCGGCAGCACCGCCAGATATACGCTGTGTTCATTCAACGAGCAAACTTCTGCGCTCATGCGTAGGCTATATATGTAATCGTCGTGCGTCCGTGGGATGAGCTTCGGTAATCCCGTTGTCCCGCCAGATAATTGGAGGAAAGCGACATCCCGGGAGCTAGGCCCCTTAATCTCGCCAATGCTAGGCTCCGCATACAGATCATCCAGCGCTGTATATTCGCCTGGCTCACCTACAACAATAACGCGGCTTGAATCTGGCAGCGTGTCCTTCACCTGTGCGGCGAGCTCCCGATAATCGAACCCCGCATCCTTATCAGGGATCACATACGCGGCTGCCTGTGTGAACTCGCATAAGTAGCCAATCTCGTTCCTGCGGTGCACCGGCAAGGAGAAGACAGGCAGTGCTCCGATGCGAAACAGCGCAAATATGACTTCAAAAAATTGCGGAATATTAGGGAGTTGGACAATAACTCGATCCTGCGCCCTAATTCCCAAACGATAGAATCCAGCTGCCAGGCGATCTGCCTGCTCATCCAGTTCAGCATAGCTGACTCGCCGATCGCCGCTCACAATTGCGATGCGATCTCCATATTGGGCTGCACGGTGGCGCAGCATCGTGCCGAATGTCTCTCCCTGCCAGCATCCTTCCTGTCTATAACGTGCAGCAAATTCTTCCGGCCATGTCGGGCATCCTGCCAGCATCGTTCATCCCCCCTGCATCATCATCGGTTGTTGTTCATTCAGCCCCATCGCTAGCAGCAGCGTGCGAAGCTTGGCGGACGTCTCAGCAAGCTCCGCTTCCGCGGACGAGCCGACTACGATTCCCGCTCCCGCGAAGAGACGAAGCGAGCGGCCCTCCACTTCCGCGCAACGAATCGTAACGGCCCATTCTCCGTCTCCATTCGCATCGCACCAGCCGACCGCCCCCGTGAAGAACCCACGCTCGAACGGTTCAATCTCCCGGATCAAGTTCCGAGCGGCCTCCGTAGGCGTTCCGCAAATGGCAGGCGTCGGGTGCAGCGCCAGGGCGAGCTCCAAGGAGGATATGTCATGATTCGCAAGTTCGCCGTTTATTTCCGTAGACAAATGCCACATTGTCTTCGTAGACACGAGCGACGGCCCTTCCGGCACATGAAGCTTGCTGCAATACGGACGGAGAGCGGATACGACCGCCTCAATGACGACCGCATGTTCATGCAGATCCTTCTCCGACCTCAGAAGCTGGGCGGCACGCCGCTCATCCTCGACCGGATCATCGCTGCGTGCTGCTGAACCAGCCAACGGGTTCACCTTGATTTGCATTCCCCGCTTTGTTACGAGCAGCTCGGGGCTTGCTCCAATTAACGTTTGGGCCATTCCTTCCGCAGCAGATACGCCCTTGTCCTTGCTTGCATGCGGGTGCTCCATCGCTAATGGAACTGCAAACGTATAACCACGGGTATTTTGGCTAAGCAATCGATGCAGCAAGCGCTGCACATCCACATCATGCGTCAAAGTCACTTCCAAGGATCGGGACAACACCACCTTCTGGAGTTCGCCCGTTTGCAATCGCTCAAGAACCTGGTTAACGCCTTGTTTATACTGTTCTGGCTCCGGAATTGCTCGTACACAATAACTGTCCTGTTCCGGTTCCTGTTGCAAATAATCATGCGCATCCATGCGCAATGGCTCGTACCGATGCACTTCCTTCGGTACATATAGACACACAGGCTCCTCCATGTGAAACGGAATTGCACCGACAACGACCGGGCAATCACGATCCCCCTGCCGAGCTGCATCCAACAGCTTCGACACGGCCTGAGGCAAGCTCTCTTCATCCACAGCCTGCCAATCCACCAGCCGCGCCCATTCCCCGTGCGTCAGCAAAGCTCCTTGAGGCGACGAGAAAAGAAAGGACGATCCCGCCTGATATTGTTCCAGAAGCCGTATCCCCTCACTTGTGGGAACGGTATCGCATTTCAACATGTCAATCGACTCCTTCCGATATATCAGTCACCTGACCTCAGTATCAACATCCCAATGTCGCACCGCCGTCGATACACATGTCGTGCATCGTGATGTGTCTTGCCTGTTCGGATGCGAGAAACACAACAGCATTGGCAATATCCGATGGCTGCGCGATTCTGCCCAGCGGTATCCCGAGGCGGAACGATTCCGGCGAACCCGCAATCATGGCTTCGGCTCCGTTCTGTCCATTCCACAGTGAGCGCTGCATCTCCGTATCCGTGGAGCCTGGCGACACAATATTGCAGCGAATATGATGCCGAGCGTATTCCAAACCCAAACACTTCGTGAACATCGTTGTGGCTGCTTTCGATGCCGCATAGGCGGACATCTGCGTGCGCGGTACACCGGAGGCATTGGAGCCTACGGTCACAATCGCTCCCGATCTGCGCTTGGCCATACGCGTTACGACAGCGCGCGACATATAGAATACGCCATTCACATTGACACTGAAGGTTGACTGCCAATCTTCATCGCTCAATGTCTCAATCGGGCCAAGCCGCAGTATGCCTGCCACATTGACAAGAACGCCGATCGGGCCAAGCTCTTCTTCTATCCGCCCCACCGTTCGATTCACGGCCGTACTGTCGGATACGTCGACTGGATAAGCAGCGGCATGATATCCACCAGCATCAAGTTCGGCTGTGAGGCTGGTGCAACCAGCCTCATTCCGATCGACGACAGCCACGATTGCACCCTGAACGGCAAGTGCACGCGCCACCGCCTCTCCGATCCCCTGAGCCGCGCCTGTAACAACAGCTACCTTGCCTTCAATCCCTGAATATTTCATCCTGCCAACCTCTCTCTATTTGTCCGGGCGCAGTGCGAATCGCAGCGCCCGGCTCACCAATATCGGAAGCACCGACACATGGCCTTCCTGCTCGAATTCCTTGTATTCTGCCTCTACTCCGATGTCTGCTGATATAGCCGACAAACGGTTCGCCAGCTCGTTCGCACGCTCACAGTTACGGCATACATGCGTTTTTTCAAGCTCACCAACACCGAGGAGTACCTGTGCTTGCAGCGGGCGTTCTTGCATTCGTACTTGCGCGATGAAGTTTCGCTCCAGCTCTTGCATGTAGTCCGGATTCCAATGGAGCGATGGACTGCCAGCGATGTAATATTGGAACGCCTCTGGCTTGCTGAACAGCGTAAAGATCGTGAACAAACCACCCAGCGAGTGACCGAACAGTGCCTGACGATCACGGTCAATCTGGAACTCACTCTCGATCTGAGGCTTCAGATCCTCCTCTATGAATTGCAGGAAAGCTGCTGCCCCGCCTTGATCAGGGAGTGGTGTGCCATCTGGGCGCTGCTTGAAGTCCGAGGCTGGCAGCGGTGTGAAGTCATAGAAACGATCAGGTGCATATGGTCCATTCGTTTCATAACCGATTCCTACCACAATAGCGGGCAGCACTCCGGTCTTATCCGGTCTGCGGCATTGCAGCCGCAGCGCTTCCACCATCATGCCGAATACGGAATTGCCGTCCAGCAAGTAAATAACCGGATAACCGCTTGGTGGAGGCGATCCTAGGGGCTGAGCCACCATTATTTGATACGATCGCCGTTCTGCGCGTGAACGAAGCACCCACTGTTCTGCAAGTGGAATCTCGATCCTGCGGCGTGAAAAGTCGGTAAGCGTCGGCGTTGATTTCATTTGTTCCAACCGCTTTGCCCCCTATTCCGTCAACAGGCGAACCGTGTCGTCAACGATTTTTTCATACGCAATCAAGCCGCTTCCAAGCCAGTACTGGTTGTTCACTTCATAGACATGACCCTGCTTGGCCGCAGGCATGCTCTTCCAAATTGGACTGTCCATCATCTCTTTCATGCGGTCGCTTCCTTGATCGTAAGCGTTGATGACGAAAATATAGTCCGCATCCATTTCAGGGAGGACTTCTAGCGAGAGATTCGCGCTGTTCTCATTGGCCACCAGCTTCGTAATACCAAGTCCCAAATCCTGATGGAGCACATATCCGCACAAATACTTGCCTCCCATCAGACTAATTCCTCTCGGCGCAAACCGAATGATGGCGACCTTCTTGTTCTCAACAGCCTTGCTCAGCTTCTCTTTGGCGTCCGTTACCTTCTGCCGATAGGCCTGTAATGCTGCATCAGCCTCAGTGGACTTACCGAGCAAGTCTCCTATCGTGACGAGCGATTTCTCGATATTTCCAGATGCATTTTTGAAGACATACGTCGGCGCGATCTTCGCATAGCTCTCATATATTGTTGCGTCCTTGGCGTATGTCTCCGTGTGCAAGATGATCAATTCCGGGTTATAGGACATTAACACCTCCGGCGAAGGAAGCCCTGCCGACAAGTCCAACTTAGGAACATCCTTCAGCTCTTCTTGCAAGTACTCATGCCCTTTCTTCCCGTTAGACCATTGAGCCACAGGCTTCACGCCCAGCTTCAGCAAGGAGTCCTCCATGTTAGGGGCGAATACCCGCTTCGGTGTGGACGGAAGCTTGATCTCATGCCCAAGCTCGTCCGTTACCGTCCGCTCTTCGGTTGTGTCAGCATTCTTCGCTCCCGCGGCAGCGGCTGACACATTGGACGTGGCTTCTTTCGGGCTCTGAGATTCGGATGGGGCATTGCCATCCTCCTTTTTGGCGCCGCAGCTCGCGAGCAAACTTCCGATAAGTACACAGCACAATAGTGCTGTTAGTCTAAATTTCCAACCTTTTGCCCCTGCATTCCGTCGATTTAACACGATCTCTCTCCTCCAATGATAACGATTCTCAATCGACTCTGAGTATACTCACGTTGCGAAGGATTCACCATAGCCATAATCCTGAAATGTATTTGGACAATTTCCAGTAAAGAGCAGCAAAGCCTCATCCAGCATCCGAGCTATCGCAACAGCTGAATATTCGAACCAAGGATCTGCAGTTATCGGATGTACATGCCCGTTCCGTACCGATTGAAGCTGCCTCCATTCGGGAGAATGCTGCAGTGACAGCCAATATTTGCGGGATGAAGCCTCTGGGCACACGGCAAGTAGAATCCTTTCAGGATTCAGCTCACGAAGCTCATCCATCGAGATCGGGGAATGGCCTTGCAGCCCTCTTTCGCAGGCAGCCTTGAGTTGCAAGTCATCGTACAGCACTTCCTCCAAACCTCGATTCTGGTACACGAATAGTTGAGTCTGGTAGATTCGCAGTGCCATGACGCGATCGTCTCCCAACTGCTGCGCCGCTTGTGCGCGTCCGGCTCGGGCGTTTTTTTCGTAATGATCGATCCATTGCTGCGCAAGCTCTTCCTTGTTCAAGAAGCGGGCAATTCCCATAAGCTGCTCTCTCCAGCCCGCTTTACTCGCTACATTGTGAACGGGAGCGATCCCATTCAGTTTGCTGCTCTCGCGCATTTGGAGCTGATCTGAAGCAATGATGACGTCCGGCCGTGCCCGGCACAGCTTATCCAGATTAATTTCAAATGTGAATTTATGATAAGGATCAGTTAAAAGAAGATGCGTTTTAATTTTGTTGCTGTAGAGGGTGTAATAATAAGGAGACCACTTGGGATCGAGAGGCGCTGCCTCCGGGATGAGTTGGAGCGCAAGCAAATGGCCTATTGTCGAAGATGAGCATACGGCGATGCTCCTCTTGGAATCTTTAGCGAAATCGGATGGCGACAAGCCGACCTCCTTCTTGAACTTGCGGCTAAAATAGAACTCGTCTCGGTAGCCTACCTTTTGCGCAATGTCTCGCAACCTTGCGTCTGATTCCGTCAGCAAGCGCTTCGCATGCATAATGCGCACATCCGTCAAAAATCCCATAGCGCTCTGACCGAACCTTCGTTTAAATAAATCCACGAAATATTTGGGGCTGATATTCGCCATTTCCGCCAATTGTCCAATCGTGAGCTGCTCATTATAATGGCGCTCCATGAACGCTTTAATCTCCTGCAAATCCGTCTTCTGCATGTGGCCCATCACGTTCGAGCCGTTATCTGTATGCGCTTTTTCTGTTGCACGCATAAATTCCCCTCCTCTTGAAATCGCGGTGAAGTTGATGAATAATATAAATATAACAGATAGTGATAATGATTCTCATTTTCAAACATAAACTAACACACCATTTTAAGGAAGTCAACGGAAATATGGAAATACAAAAAAAGACCCCAACATCTGTTGAGGTTCCAGCGTGTAGACAAAGTATCTTTAGATACAAGGTCTACACGCTTTTTTTGTCGAATACATAAGAGAACAATGTGAACGAGGTGAAAATCATGCTTCATCAGGAAATGGAAGATGGCCGCTATCAGATTGCGGTTGTTGCTTTAGACGAACTGTTCCCCAAGATCATTTGGTTCGTAAAATTGAAAAAGTCATCGACTTCTCCTTCATTTACGACTTGGTAAAAGACCTGTACAGTGCAGATCAGGGTCGGCCCAGCATTGACCCGGTGGTCCTCATTAAGATGGTCTTCATTCAATATCTGTTCGGCATCGTTCCATGCGCCAAACCATTCGAGAAATCGAAACTAATGTGGCTTACCGCTGGTTTCTCGGCTATGACTTTACCCGGTCCATTCCTCATTTCAGTACCTTTGGCAAAAACTATGTGCGTCGCTTCAAGGATACCAACATTTTCGAGCAGATTTTCAGCCAGATCCTGAAACAGGCCTGCCGCCATAATTTAGTGGATCCCTCCGTACTCTTCATCGATGCGACACACGTAAAGGCCAACGCTAACAAGAAGA
Organism: Paenibacillus sp. cl6col; assembly: GCF_900102125.1. NCBI lineage: Bacteria > Bacillati > Bacillota > Bacilli > Caryophanales > Paenibacillaceae > Paenibacillus > Paenibacillus sp. cl6col. The sequence goes on along the minus strand of NZ_FNAZ01000019.1, from coordinate 41,686 downwards.
AATACATCAAGCAAATGGTGGAACAAGAGGCGAAAAGGTACCAGACTGAGTTGGAAGCGGTACTGAATCGGGACCGGGCAATGCACGGGAAGAAGTTTTAAAAGAAGTTGCAGATAGCTTTGGCTGCCCCCAAGCGGTAGCTGCAGTTGCCGGATACAAGACCCCACACATTTGTAAAACGTTGCTGGATAAGCAGATTCGCCCCGTTATGCCCTACACCCGTCCACATACGAAGGACGGATTCTTCCGGAAGCATGAATACGTCTATGATGAGCATTACGATTGTTATCTCTGTCCGGCTAATCAGGTGTTAATCTATGAGACTACAACCCGGGAAGGATATAAGCAATACCGTTCGAATCCGAGTATTTGCAGAAATTGCCCGTTACGGAGCCAGTGCACGGAGAGCAAAGACGTGATCAAGCGAGTGACCCGTCATGTCTGGGCGAGGTATGTGGAAGAGGTTGACCATCTTAGGCACACACCGGAGAACAAACAGTTATATGCTATACGAAAAGAAACGATTGAACGTGTCTTCGCCGATCTCAAAGAAAAGCATCGCATGCGATGGACCACTTTACGAGGACTTCAAAAAGTGGCCTTGCAGACGATGCTTGTTTTCAGTGCCATGAACCTCAAAAAACTGGCGAATTGGATGTGGAGGAAAAAAGGACCTTTCTCTATTTTCAAGCTCCGAAAACCATTTTTTTGAAAAAATGCCCCGGTTACTCATGTAACCTGAGGCATTTGTCGACAGTCTGAAAGCACCTAAAGGTGCTTTTTTTATTAATAACATCTAACGGCGAGTGTCTATTACCAGTCTGTACGGTGTGTTAGGATCATAATCCGAAGGGTATCTCCCTCGCACTAATACATACACGTCTTCACCAGGATTAATAGTGGTTGTCAGAAAACGCGTTATTGCAGGACTATTGCCCTCATCTTTGAACGAAATAACTTGTCCGTCATTTTTGAATACAATAAACATCAGATCATACGTTCCACCACTATTAGGTGGGGTAAATATCGCTGCTACTGTACGCATGCCTGGAGTAGTGTTCTTTACATGGTAGAAATCGAGATCATCGGGAGCGTCGAGGTAACCGCCATGCTCATGCACATAGCCAAGGTCAACCTCAATTGCAGTATCAAAGGTATCTGCAACACCTTTTTGCGCAAAAGCAGATGGTGCAAAAGTTAGTAGTAGCACGGAAGTAATCAAGGCTGTTATTACTTTTCTTATTCTCATAAACATTCGCCTCCAAATGCAATATGAGTCGGCCGAACTCTTAACAAAATATTACCAATTAATCAACCTTCTGGTATATAGTGCGATAGGACTAATATTTTGTCGGTTATTAAACATTAATGTAATATTCTATAAAGAAAACTTAATCTAAGTGGATTGTGGACATAGCGAGCCCCGTTCAATTGGCGGCAGCTTCTTTAAACTTCAATTCCTCATAGGTACGTTCATAACCCCAAAAGGTGCCGTCGTTACGCCCATTCTACCAAACAGTCGTTTAAACAAACAACCCATATTTTCTAATCGCTTAACATACCAACTTCTTATTGATTCCTTACAATATCATTGATTTCCCCGTTACATCTCCGTGCAATTAGTCGTCGATCCCCAAGACTTTTTACGCGATTGGAGGTCGACGACAAGTTTTTACATAACTATGATTTATCTTCACTTTTATGTTTACTCTTTTCAATATTATAATAATGTACCATAGTAGAAGAAGGCATCAGTTCCTTCATCGTTCTATTAGAAAAAAATGCGGTTGAACTGGTGGCAAAAAAGGTTGAATGGAGGGGCAACATGAAAGTAATTGGTTTGCTTGGCGGAATGAGCTGGGAATCTTCAGTTGAATATTATCGGATAATTAATGAAGAGGTAAAAAGAAAACTGGGAGGGCTGCATTCAGCGAGATGCCTTCTATACAGTGTTGATTTTGAGGAAATTGAACAGTACCAAGCAGAAGGAAATTGGGAAAAAGCCGGTGAAGTATTAGCTAACGCTGCTCGCTCTTTGGAGAAAGGAGGAGCCGATTTTATCGTTATTTGTACGAATACGATGCACAAAGTTATAGATGATATCCGATCCAAAATCAATATCCCCATTGTACATATAGCAGATGCAACGGCAAATCGAATTAAAGAAAATGGGCTTCGAACCATTGGGTTGCTTGGCACCAAATATACGATGGAGCAGGATTTCTATAAATCCCGATTGGAACTGAATGGGATCAAAGTTATTGTACCAAATGCCAATGAAAGAGAACTTATCAATAAGATTATTTATGAGGAATTATGTTTGGGCAAAATTGATCAAGAATCAAGAGACTACTATAAAAAAGTGATCCAGGGATTGATTGAACTAGGAGCCGAAGGAATTATTTTAGGTTGTACAGAGATTGGATTATTGGTAAAGCCGGAGGACTCCAAAGTACCTGTATTTGACACAACCTATATACATGCTGTTGAAGCTGTAAATATATCTTTAAATACGGGACAATAAAAAAGCCATATCTCTGGATAGTCATGAACTGGAGTAGCAACTCTCAATCGGATATGAAGTCCATCTCGACAATGGAAACACCTAAGCCTTAGTCAATTGACTAGGGCTTCTGCTTTTCATAAACTCGAACATGTAGTTTACAATTCAATACCCTAAATGCAACAATCTCTCCCCCACTCACGTTATGTAGAATGAGGTGATGTGAATGAAAAAATCAATCATGCTGCCACTGGTATGGGCAAGCGCACTTATTTTTCTAGTCGGCAGTACGCAAAGCGCATATGCGGCCAACCAGCAGCAGTCGCAATCGAAGCATCAAGTTCAACAAATCAAACCGTTGCCCGCCAAGGGCAAGGATAAAAAGGAATCGAAGCCTACATTGCAAACCACTTTATCAACCGAGAAAAAGAAAGACCGCCTGCTCATTCATATGAAACTCCGCAACACGTCTGGCAAAGATATTACTCTCTCTTACAGCTCACAAAAATATGAAATCATCGTTAACAATGAAAACAATGAAGAAGTGTTCAACTGGTCTGACAACAAAGCATTCACACAACAACTGATCATCCATGATTTGAAAAAGGATGGTGAGCTATCGTTTACAGCGGAATGGAATCTCAAGGACAAGGCGAAAAAGAAGGTGCCGAAAGGACGGTACACTGTTCAGGTAAAGATGTTAATAGACGTCCCTTCTGATACCACTGCCACTGCTTCACCGAAATTGAATGCTAGTACGGTCGTTGAGCTAAAATAAACCTTATCAATGATTCGAAGTTCCCCAAAAAAGTGAGAAAAATAAAAGCACCTTTCTGATGAGTGTTCTTATCGCAAGATAAAACATAATCTTGAAGGTGTTTTCGTGCTTTGCTGAACCTAAATTTCTTCCCCTTCTCTACATACAGTCGTTTCTCGTTAACTTTTCATGTTATACGGTGGCCAAGAACAAGAAAGAGACCAACATCAACCATCCTATCCCCCATTGCAATATGATAATATTGTTAATAGGAGAAGGAGGCATCTATGAAGAAACTATACATACCTTTCCTGCTTTTGGTCGTATTGCTGACAGCTTGCACACCAACAAGTACGGAAACTCAAGGAAACATCCAGAAAGAGAAGCCTAAGCAAGAGAAGCCTAAGGCGCAATCGTCAGACGTATTGAAAGTATATTATCTGGACGTTGGTCAGGGAGATTCAACCCTAATTCGAACGCCCAAAGGACAGCATGTCCTAATTGATGGAGGGGACAACAGTCAAGGAGAGAACGTGGTCAAATATTTGAAACAGTACGGGGTTAAAGAGCTTGACGCAGTCATAGCCACTCACCCTGACGCCGATCATATCGGTGGACTGGATACCGTCCTCAATGCGATTCCAGCCAAATCCGTATATGCGCCCAGAGTATCTCACACAACGAAGACCTATGAGGATTTCCTATTAGCGGTCAAAAAGCAAAAGCTCAAGATCAAATCCGCAAAAGCTGGGGTCGAGCTCCCGCTCGATGGCGTACAAGCTGAGTTCCTTGCTCCAGTCGGAGATTATGGAAAGGACTTGAATGCATGGAGCGCAGTTCTTAAGGTTACATACAAAAATACATCGTACTTATTCTCAGGGGACGCTGAGCGTAAAAGCGAAACCGACATGGTCAACAGCGGTGCGAATTTAAAAGCAGATGTATACAAAGTCGGCCACCATGGGTCGGATACGTCTACCTCAGCTGAGTTCCTAAAAGCAATTCATCCAACGTATGCGGTAATCAGCGTTGGCAAGGATAACAAATATAATCATCCGAAAGATGTCATCATGAAACGCCTTAAGAAAGCCAATGTCAAAGTGTTCCGAACTGATAAAGAGGGCACTGTCATTTCAATAAGTGACGGAAAGTCAATAACATTTGAGAAGGCGAGGTAACAACATTGATTCAAGGGGTAATCGACCAGATTGAATGTGATATCGTAACCATTGAAGTAGAAGATGGACATACCATCGAATATCCGAAGCATCTGCTCCCCGCAGAAGCTGAGGTTGGAGATGTTGTTCATATTGTCGGAAATGTAATCACGATTGACAAACAAGCTACAGAAGAACGCAGAAAAGAAGTCGACCAGCTGATGGATGAGTTATTCGAAGACTAATCATTTGCTTTCACAATATGCAACCATAGAATAGAAAACGGACTGCGATAACCTGCAAGCATCCTTAGCCTGGGATAGATATTCCCCTGTTAAGGATGCTTTTTCTTTTGCCATGACTACGAGACATAATCTCTCACAGGACTGTAAGCGTTATGAAAGTAATAATCTTCCGGATCAATTCATCCTGTTGTACAGATTTGTGCTCTCGTTCGTAAAAAGCTAAGAAATGATTGAGCACCGCCACATAAATGGGTGTAGCTTACACATCCATTTTGCTCAGTCGGTTTCGGACTTGCCAGCATACTCTAGTAAATGTAGTAAATGTCGTGTAGAAAAGAAAAGTGCTTCATACGAGCTATTCCCTACTAATAAAAACAGCCTTGCTTCATCAGCAAGGCATAACACGATGATGTCGATCATTGAAGTCGGTAACGATATTGTTCAATCCTATCGTATTATATAAAGCAAGAACTCAAGATGATAACCAACAAGATAAACAGAACTAAGATTGCGCCTGTGCTCGTGAAGCCTCCAAATCCACAGCCTCTGCCAGCAAATTCACCCATTGAGATGACCTCCTTTCTCTAGGTACACAACATAGTATGATGAAGAACAAGGATAGACACGGCGCTTTGCCCAAGCAGAAATAATTAGGCATTCACATAAGTCAAGCAGCGTTTGTCCCTCGGCAAGACTCATTTACATTTATTTCTGTAACCAACAGCCATGAAGCATGCACAAATACCGCCAACGAAATTCGTTGGCGGTAAGGATTGTTACGTTTAAATAATAGTCAGTTATACAAATCATATGATGCTTTCCCCACTGTTACCCCTTCACTGCCCCTGCCAGCATCCCCTTCATAATCTGTTCTTGGAAGATCAAGTACATAATAATCGTCGGAACGACCGACAGGCTAAGTGCTGCCAGCGTCAGACTGTAGTCCGTACCGTAGCCATCCGCGAAGATGGAGAGGCTGAGCGGCAATGTCTTCAGCAGCGGATTGCTAATGAAGACGAGCGGGAATGCGAAGTCGTTCCAGAAGCGCAGGAAGCCAAGTACAGACACGGTTGCCAGCGCCGGCATCGACAGCGGCAGAATAACCCGCAAGAAGATCCCTGTATATCCTGCACCATCGATCAATGCGGCTTCCTCCAGTTCTTTCGGGAAGGAGGTCATATACGCGGACAGGACAAATATCGCAACTGGCAGTTCAAATGCCGTATAAGGCAGTACAAGCGCCGCATAGGTGTCGAGAATGGACATTTGCTTCATCATAATGAACAGTGGAACCAGTGTACTATGAATCGGAATGAGCATCCCGAGCAGGAACAATCCCATGATGTACGGCTTCCACTTGAACTTGAATCGTGACAATACAAAGGCTGCAAGTGCGCCGATCAGCAGGGTGGACACGAGTGAAATTACCGTAACAGCCAGAGAATTGCCGAAGGCAACATTCATGCTCGCTACATCCCATGCTCGAACGAAGTTATCCCATCTCCACTCGCTTGGCATGCCAAATGGAGAGGAGAAAAACTCTTCGTTGCTCTTGAAGCTGCTGATGAACAGCCATAACAATGGATACAGGGTCAATAATGCATACAGGGTTAGCAGCAACCAGACCAGTCCGGCTCCCCCCTGCTTCCACACCCGGCTGGAAGCACGTCTCCTTGTAGAGGAAGGCATGCGGCCAAGCTGTTGAACGGGTTGGTTCCCCATGTTCCTCTCCTCCTATCTTCTTGGACTTATAAGTGGCAACATCGAAGCATGATCGTGTCTGATCGAAATCCGCTCCTATGTTACTCATCATGTTCGAGTCCTTCCTCTACTTAGAGCGCATCCTTCTTCCGATTCATCAGCAATTGACTGACTACAATCAGGATTAAGCTTAGAATGACAATAGATGTCGATACGGCACTCCCATACCCATATCGGAAAATATTGAACGTGTTATTGTACATATACGTGGCCAGAAGCTCGGTTGAATGTGCCGGACCGCCGTGCGTCATGATAAAGATGAGATCGAATGCCTTCAAACTTCCCGAGATGCATAGAATAACAGCCACCTTAATCATGCCCCAAATCATCGGCAGTGTAATGAGGGACAGCTTCTTCCACCCTTCAGCACCATCCAGCTTGGCCGCATCATTCACTTCGCTCGGAATATTTTGCAATGCTGCGATAAATAAGATTAGATACGGCCCGATATTGCTCCATATGATCGGCGGTCCAATCGACAGCATTGCCACCTTCGGATCGGATAGCCAGCCGAGCTTCCAAGAAGACAATCCGAGCGAATCCAGAAGGAAGTTCAATATCCCGATCTGAGGATGATAGATATATCCCCATACTAAGCCGATCACGACCGAGGACAGCACCATCGGCATGAATACCGAAGCGCGGATGAACTTCTCGAACCAGCGATTGCGCACGAGCAGCAGCGCCAGCAGCAAGGCAATTGGAACTTGACCGAATACAGAATAAGCCACGATATACAGATTGTTGCGGAATGAGCCCCAGAAGATTGGATCGCTTAGAACCTCTATATAATTTTTCAATCCAATGAACTTCATATCGCCCATGCCTTTCCAGCTAAACAGGCCATAATACGATGACCAGATTACCGGAATGACGACGAACACCAAATAAATAAGAAGCGCGGGCAGCAAGCCAAGCATGATAAACATCCGCGCTCGCGATGCAGCGGTCATAGTCATCTATCCTTTTCTTTTGTTAGGCTGCATGATCCCAATACGTAAGTAGGGTCAATAATGGCCTTACGTCCAAACACAAACTACTCCTTCAACCCTTGCTCCTGCGCATCCTGAATCTTCTTCGCGATATCTTCCGCCTTCCCGCCGAGAAGCAGCTCCTGCAAGCCATTATTGACGACCTCTGTTGCTCCAGACGTTAATTTCGCATCATAGACAGGTGTACGCTTCACTTGATTCACGAGATCATACAGCTTGGCGAACAATGCGTTCACTTTGCTCTTATCGAGATCTACTTTGAAGCTGACGAGCTGGTTCGCCTCTAATGTTGTCTTCTGAGCTTCCGGACCAACCAGTGCTAGAATGAGTTCTTCCGCTATCTTCTTCTTATCGCCTTCTACCTTGCTGCTCAGCGCAGGTCCAACCCCGATCGCGCCGGACACCGAGTTCGGATCTCCCTTACCTCCCGGAATGGATGGCAGCACAGCAACGCCTGTGGCGTCTAGTACCTCTTGAGGCGCCGTTGCGACTAGATTCGTTACCGCCCATCCGCCTTCAATGATCATCGCGGCTTTGCCCTGTGAATACAATTGTTCCATTTGTGTCCCGTCGATCGCGTTGAAGCCTTCCTGGAACGCACCAACCGTAGCAAGCTCCTGCAAATGCTCAAGCGCCTTCACGAATTCAGGATCTGTGAACTTCGCTCCGTCTTGTGCAACCGCCTTGTTGAACCATTCTGTGCCCGTCACGCGATCTGCCAGCGAGCTGAGAATACTGGATTGTGCAAGCCATGGAGCTTTATTGCCAAGCGCGATTGGAATGATATTTTTGGATTTAAGCGTTTTAACTGCGTTCAATAATTCATCCCAAGTCTTCGGTACAGTCAGGCCATTATCCGCTAGTATTTTCTCGTTGTAATACAAAATAGACGTTGGAGACAGTCCCATTGGCGCACTGTATATTTTCCCGTCAAACGTGAAGTCATCGAAGGAGTTCGGCATGTAGCCGTCTTTCCAATCCTTATTCGCATCAAGCAATCCATCAAGCGGCTGAATCAAGCCTGCAGCTGAGAACTCCTTGGCAATCGTACCCGGATGCATAATGAATACGTCCGGCATCTCATTTGCAGCCGCAACCGCTTTCAATCGTTGGCGATACGCATCCGGTGGAATTGCTTGAATCTGCAAGTCTACATTCGTGTTATCCTTCTTGAACTGTTCAATGATTCCCCGCATCGCCTTGGCGCGCAAATCTTCCCCAGTGAAGTTATGCCATAGAGTAAGCTGAATCTTACTCTTCGGATCCACTTTGGCCCCTGAGTTCGAATCTGATGGGGATGTCGATCCACCTCCGCAGCCTGCCAGCACCAATGTAAGCATCATCACAAGCATAACCATTTGGCTCCAACGCATTTTGTTTTTCAACATGTGCAGCCCTCCTCATGACTTCAGTTCATTTTAAAAGTGTTTGCCCAACAGTACCATCGGCCCTCTATCCACGCTGTACACTACTGTGGAAGTGTCGCACTTTTATAAACGATATCTCTTAGGTACCACTATAAAAGAAAGACATTTGTAAAGCAGGTGATATTCTTCGGTGAAAGGGGTGACTTTTTTCAGTTGTGCTGCCGATATTGAGAGGGGGACAATCCGATATGCTTTTTGAACAGCTTGCAAAAATACTTCACATCCTCGTAGCCGCAATCGCTTGCTACCTGACTTATCTTCCGCTCCGATCCCGTTAGCAGTTCCTTCGCAAGCCCCATTCGCTCCAATGTTACGAAGTCAATATAATTCATGCCGGCTTCCCGCTTAAACACCTCACTGAAATGATTCGGATTCACATGCACATAGGCAGCTACCTGTTGTAGGGAGAGACTCTCATGCAAATGTTCTCGGATATAGAACATCGCACGCTGAATATAGGAATTCGCGCGATTCCGTTCATCGTATTGCTGATAGCGTTCCATGATGGCGCAGCAGGCGCGATACAATCCCGCTTCTACTTCATGATTCGGCAGAAGACGATGGCGAAATTCACTGAGCGTACGTTCTTCGGGCACCATTCGCTCCAGCCAACGGCAGGCTGACACCAATATAGACTGCAAATAGGCCAGCAGCGATTCAGGCGTTGTCTGTTCGTCTAAGACTTGCGCCTTCACAATCTCCTGAATCCAATGTGCCAGCGTCGCCCGATTGCCTTGCGTTAATATCGTGGCGAGTTCATTCTCTTCCTCCCGTGTACATACCGTTCTACCGCCTGTTCGATGCTGAATGTCTTTATACTGGATGATCCTTCTATCGCTAACGATATGTACATAGGCCAATGCTCGCTCGGCTTCCACGTAGGATTGCCGTATCTTCTCATAGTGAGGAACAATAGATCCGAATGCCGCGAAGATCGAGCATTTCAGAAGATTCTCACAATTGGCAAACGTCGTAGACAGCGTTCTTGTCTGCTCATACTCCGTCTTCTGTTTCCATAATAGAACCATGTGATGGGGCCGAAGCGAGATATCACACTGCAATGCTTCGCCTATAATATTCGAAGCTGCAAACAGCAGCAGTTGTTCATCTTTCCAACCAGATACAGTGAGGAAAATAACCTGATATGCTCTGTTCTCCGCCTTAAGCTCCAGAAGCTCCAATACTTGTCCGCCCGCAAGTTGTTCTTCCGGCATTCCTTCCGTCAACAGCTGTTCCAGCAGCTGCTTCTTGAGCAGATGGACATTCAAATGTCCGATCCGATCATGCTGCTGTCTTGCTTCCCATCTCTGCTTCGCCTTCAAGACCGCCTCCATGATCTCCTCTGGACGGCTCGTCTTCAAGATGTAATCCTGCGCGCCTACTCGCATTGCTTGCTGTGCATAGGCAAAGTCATCATACCCGGACAGCATGATTACCTCTGTTGCTGGATAATGATTTCTCACTAGGGAAGCCAACTCCAACCCGCTCATCGCCCCCATTCGAATGTCCGTCATCACGATATGGGGCTGTTCATTATGAATCTGCTGCCAGGCCTCTTCTCCCGATGCAGCAGGCTGTAAAGCCGTGATTCCGATCGCAGACCAATCAATGACTTGATGAATGCCTGTACGAATAATAACCTCATCATCCACGATTAGCAGCTTCATTGTCTTTCAACCTCCTTTTCGATAAAAGGAATCATAAAGGATACGGTCGTCCCCCCGCCTTCTACGCTATGAATCTGCAACCCAGACGCCTCCCCATAATGCAGCTTGAGCCTTTGGTTCACATTGCGCAGCCCATAGCTGTGTTCTGGCTTGCGTGTCTGGTCTAGTGGAAGTTCGATCTGCTGAAGGAGTGCGTCCAACTGTTCCTGCGGCATCCCTTGTCCGGAATCTTCAATGGTGAAGTGTATATGGTCATCTGCAGTGTGTTGTGCAATTACGGTAATTCGGCCTTTTGATCGCTTGCCAAGTATTCCATGAATGATTGCATTCTCGATCAGCGGCTGAAGAAGAAGCTTCAGCATCCACTGCGATTCAAGCTCAGGACTGATATGGAACGTGATGTCGAATTGATCCGGGTACCGAATCTGCTGAATCGATGCGTAGTGCTGCGCATGAAGCACCTCCTGCGTGACCTGACAATACTCGCTCCCCTTGTTCAAGCTGAAGCGCAAGAAATCGCTTAATGCCCCGACCATCTGCGCAATCGTGGCGTCCTTGTTCATGAGCGCCATCCAATGGATGGATGCCAGCGTGTTGTATAAGAAATGAGGGTTGATCTGTGCCTGCAGCGCCTGCATATCGGCTTCTTTCTTCATGGATTCATGCCGCTTCACCTCTTCCATCAGCACATGGACACGTTCTCCAAGCTTGTTATAGCTATGCACGAGCATGCCAATTTCATCAGATGAGGTAATCGGAAGCGCAATGACATCCTCCTCGGGCCGAAACCCCTTCAAGGAGACTGCCACCGTCTGCAGCGGCCTCGTCACCCGCATGATAAGGAACAGCACGATACCTGCGATGATAACCATCGCTAGTCCAATCGTAACGGCCGTTATCGTTACGACATATTGATTCTGCGCCTGATACTGCTCATAAGGAATCACTGCCAGCAGACGCCAGTCTACATGCGGAACTGTCGTATACACGATTGTTTTCTTGTCTTTCCCTTCCCCGTAGGTGACAAAGCCCTGTCTCTCTTGCATCCCTGGTGCATCCCAGTTCGGAAGCAGTTCCGTCACGGACTTCGACAGACCATCCCGGATCGTACCCGAGAGAATTCGATTGTCCCGATCTACAAGCAGCAAGCTCTCTCCACTGCCCAGAGCCGGCTTCATCATAAAATCAGCAATCGCTGCTTCGCTTATGCTGATGGATAGCATCCCCTTAGGCTGATAAGTCGTAGTGCTCCCTATTGGCCGCACGAAGGAAATGACCTTCTCCGCTCCGTTCGTTGTCACGTTCGTGTAGAGAGAGCTCCACCATTTATTCTTTACCTGTTGGATGTTCGTGTTCTTGTTGTCTGTGAAGAGTCCGTTGTTGAAAATCGTTGTGTTGGATAGCGTATGATTGCCGTTGTTTGGATAGATGGAGATGTTTGAGATATATGATTTGGAAAAAGCAAAGTTCGATAAGAATCCCATCAGTTTAATTTGCAGCCCGCTGCTGCCCTGATTCGTAGACGCGAGATAACGCTGAATGTCCTCCTGTGCAATTAGGAAAATGGACATATTCTCAACGTCCTGCACGATAAACTCCAGATTTGTCTTGATCTGATCCAGCAGCCCAAGACTGGACTGCTTCGTTCGTTCTTCGGCCTCCTTCGCTGCAATGCTGTACAATACAAATCCCAGCGACAACAATGGCACAAGGATGGCACCTAGCAACATTATCGATAACTTGCGCTTCAATGACTTGCCTAACCAACGCTGCATAATGAAGCATTCCTCCTAATATCGACATTTCAGTTAGGTAAAATTATACAAGGTATGGGCAAACTAAAATATACCACAGCCGGTCTACTATACAATCTATCAATTTCCTGCAGATTAAATAGCCGAGAAGACAACCTTCGGGCCACAAAAAGAAAATAACCCGCAAGAGGAGCTCTCTATTTTGCAGAGCGTCCGTCTTACGGGTCTTTCTCTTTCAACTATTTGTCGTTCAACTGTGATTAGCGATGCTGTTGCCTCTCGTCATGCGCCCAAGATACATCGTCGAATTAATGCGTTCCTGTTACTCCAAAATCATCAACCGATGATTGATCCGCTCGGTAGAACATGACATCCCCATCCTTTAGTCGGAACGTAACGCCGTACGGATCTGTGAATTGCGGGTGGGAACCCTCCCGCTTCCATTGATTTGTGAGCGGTGCTTTTATGTATTGCAAATGCGGCTTCCCCTTCTGCCCGTCTCGTACCGTCTCTATATCAACGTTCACGATGAGGAACCCATCGCGCAGGAAGAATGGCGCCTTGTCGTTAAAGCTGAACTGTTTCGATAAATCAAAGCCCTTCGGCACGATATACAGCTTCGCGGGCAGGTTGTATTCTCCATACCACTGTTGAATCGACGAATATGCACGTGCTTTCGAGACTCCAGTTGGCACACTTGTCGGCCCCATAAATGTTCGGACATGGTACGGCAGGAAGAGATCACTGTAGCTGCCAATTGTCGTCGGCTTCTTCGCTGCCCTTGCCCATTCCTCGATGTAAGCTTGACGGCTTGTCGATATGCTGCTGGCGAACAGCTCATAGAAGGCGCCCGCTGCATCTAAGATGCGCTGCTCTGGCACGTTGCGAAGTCGCGCATTAAGCTCCATACTCCGCCTTACCTTGTCCTCTGCTGAGCCAATCCGAATAAATTTCCGTTCATCAGTATGGTAATAGACGTCTACTTCCTGACGCTTTTGCCCCTTGCTGTCCGTGAAGTAGAAGGTAGGCTTAAGATGGATGCCATCTCCTGAGCCGAACATATTCCCCTTCGTCTTCAGGTCGAATTTGAACGCATACCCTGTCTTCACAGCTACATTTTTATACGAGGAATCAGGGTGGCTTCCTTTGCGGACAGGAAGCTCATAAGGAAAGGCATTACCGCGCGCATCTCCGTCGATTCCTTTGCTCCCCACCCAATAGGAGTTTCCAGTAGGTTCACTGCTTCCCTTCTGCTTGCGAAATACCGTCTCCCAATTGAAGTCCATAATGTCCGTCACATGGAAATCGTACACCCTGCCAATGACCTCGACCGCGATTTCATGGGTCGCCACATGGTTCTCCCAATTCGTATTGGCTGTTGGCTGATGCGTGAAGGAATCCGGCGCATTTTCCGCAATCGTGCGGTATAAGACCGAATAATCCCCCTCATCGACCCAGACAGGCAGGAAGAATGTCGTATCTAATTGGTTAACCGGTATGTCCGTCCACGTGCGCTTCGGGATGAATCTGCTGCGATCTGCGGTATAGACATCGAATGGGAACCATACCTGCTTCATTCGGAAATATTTCGCATAATCACGGTCGCCGTATCCCGGATAATTCACATGCTGACCGTTCGTAGGCATTCGGACTGTAAATGGCCGCTCCAGTATCAAGGCGGCACGAATGTAGTTGGGTGTTGTCTTTTGGTTATATTCACGATCATCCGTAATCGAGGAGTAATTCACAACAGGTGTATGTACGGTAACGGTATTAATGCCGTTGATTGAGAATTGCTTGTCACTGCCCCCATTTATGTTGCCGGGAACAAGATTGTAGTAGATCGTGCCTGAGCTTGGGGTGTTGGCCGCATTGACGAGCTTGCTGCTAATAAGCATACCGCTCCGATAGAGAACATTTTGACCAATGATCGTAGGTGAAGGGATATTTCCAGGTGTCGTTCCATGTTTCGTTGTCCAGCTATTGCTCATAATCGTAGTGCCGTTGAAGGTCACAAGATCATTTCGTACTTCTGGCTCTCCCGTTTGTGATTCAGCCCTGCTTTTGAGTTGTGATTCATCATTTGGCACGCTCGGCCTTGTATACATTCCTGGTACTGTTGCTGGTGTAAATGAAATTGTACCACTATCCTTCGGCTTGACGTGAGCCGATGCATCCGAATTGTGATCCGTTGAAAGAGAAGGGGCTGAGTACCCTGATGGCTGCAGCGTTACTGTTCCATTAGGCAGTGCGTAGTTGTTCATACTTGCTCGTTGAATTCCGTACACTTCGATGTTGTTGATCTGCCAATACGAATAGTCACGTTGGAAGGAAAAGCTGTAGGTCTTGGATTCTGTATCTCTCATCGTCAAATCCGGTTGTGGCGTGCACACACGCTGCCCTTGTTTATTCGTCGTGCACACATCTGGTTGCTTCTGCTTCCACTCCAGAGCATAGGTAACCTCTACCTGGCACTGATAGTTTACTTTGCCTGACATTTTAGCAAATGTATGTTGGAATAGATACTGATTCGCAAACACATTAGCATACAAATTCTCGGAGGTTGGAATCCCTCTGAGGACATCGAATTTCTCATTGCCACGGTTGTCGGCTTTGATCATTCCGGTTACATCTGGATTCATCTTATTTCCGGTTACTGTGCTTCCCGATGAAGGAGCCGCAATCGTGTATTTGCACTGGCCCGTCCCTCCACCAGGGTTCCCTCCGTTGTTATCGTCGGTACAGGAGCTCCCCGTTCCCACGGTCATAGAGAAGTCTGCCTTTTCATCCAACGCCTGAGTGGAGTCAGCAAAACGAGCAGTGATGGTTGACGTTCCGGTAGATGCTACAGCTGTAACCAGACCTGAATTGTTGATGGTCATCACACTAGCATTAGAGCTTGTCCACGTTAGTTTAGCATGGTTTTTCAGCTCCCATGTGGTGCCATCAACTTTCGTTAATTTGGCAACCAATTGTGTAGTCCCACCAGGGGCAACACATTTGTTCCCCGTAATCTCTAGTCCCGATGTTCCATCGGCATATGTAGCGATAAGTAATTTGTCTTTGTATCGGTATGTAACTGAGTTGAAATCAACAAAGAATTTAGAGAAATACCAGACCTGCTTGGCCCCTGGATTTGCCCAGTATTTATTGTAGGTATCGTTGTTGAAGGTTTGTTTAAAATATATCGTAATTATACTTAAGTCTGCTAGACCTGCTACTTCTCCTCCCACTGTACTAGGATCTGTATAACCACCTGGCCCATTGTGAAGATCAGGGATTATGTTGTTGTCATCAATTCGAACATTAGAAGCCGATATATCCTTCTTAATTTTCGAAATTGCACCGTCTTTAATCCATATCAAGTTCATTGAATCAGTCGGATCATTTATGTAAAATGGGGAAGTTCTAGGTATATCTGCTTCTAAATTTGGATCCGTGCATCCGGGATATTTCGGTAGCAAATGACCTTGTATATTTTCTTTAGGAACATTAGCATCACACCCTCTGCTATCTGCTACACTTACACGACCAGCACCAGCACGCCAATGTTTTCCGTCCCAATTAGCGGGATCGTTGATCGACCATCGATCCCAATAATATATACTTCCAAAGTTGCCGTTATCTTTAGAAGTTACTTTTAACTTTGTTCCCTGCAGTGTATCCTTTAATCCATCATTAATGTCAATTTTCGTTTTCCCGGATTTAAAGCCGCTGACTGTTCTTAAGACTTGTTTTGTTGATTTATCCGCCCATTCAATTTTTTTTATTACTTTCCCGGGCTTTGACGGAATCACCATAGGTTTCGTTTCAAGTGACGATTTATCAGAGAATATGTATCCACCGTACACATAGTCATCAGAACCAGCATTAAATTCGTAGTCAATTTCTTCACGTATCTCGCCTGAAGCAGATATATATAGTGAATTTAACGAAATACAAAGTAAATTAATGATGAAGACAGTAAGTATAACTTTTGATAAGAGCCTCATTCTTTTCAAGAAAACACCCCCTACCTTGTAAGGATCGATGTCGAAAGCCTACTAGCATATAGAGGGGCACCAAGAGAAATAGTTTCGATTGAGATACGAAGCTCGCCTGACGTTGAATAATTTTCTTTTGGAATTACGAGGCCATAAAGCTCTCTTTTGGAATCAAAGAATGGAGTTCCGCGATCAATTCCATTACGGTTACCTGAATACCCATGGACTATTAAGTTGAGTCGATTCATTGGATATGACTTTGGTTTTTTATTTACCACCATTTCAGAGTCCCATACTAGTACATAAACTTTCATATTATCAGTAAATTTTACTTGTTTACCTCCTATCTGTAGCATTAACTTATCTTTACTTGGAAGTAACCTTCGATTTGGATCCTTCGGATCGTTCCAATCAATCGCCGTTAAACTATTTACTTGCCCAATTACGGATTTATCTGGTGATGACACAGTTAATTTATTTATGTTCCAAGAACGAATTCCCATCTTCACATTCGTATACTTATCATTCTCCGGAGAATTAAAAATCTCTTCAGCGACCGTGAAAATATTCGTTTTGTGCCAGTACATCTCGGCTGCCGCGACAGCATATTTATCAACGGCTAATTTGTTGCCTTTCTTTGCGGACAGCAATCGTTCAATAACGGTAATCGCTTGTGCTCGCGTTGTGCTCCCCTTAGGTGTTAATTCTCCCGGCGCCGTACCGGACATAATGCCATTTTTCGTTGCGAGGTACATCCATTGCTTATCCTCTACTTGATCTATGTCCAATGCTCTCACTGCCATCTTCGACATTTCTTCACGCGTCAACGTTTGGGTCCAATTCGTATCTTCCAAGTCACCAGCCTTATATATCCCGGCTGCTTCAGCTGCATGTACATAGGACTCATACCATTTCCCATTCGATTCCTGTACTTCAAGTCCCAGAGCAGAGATGGTCATCTTTACGAATTCCGCGCGAGATACATTCTTATTAGGAAGAAAATTGCCATCAGGATAACCTTCCACATACCCCTTATTGATCGCTTGAATAATACTGTGTTCTGCCCAGTGTCCGGAAATGTCCAAAACCTTCGGCGTTGTTGCACGATTTGAACTATTATCATTACCGCTTGAGGTGATAGTAGGTTTGTCTACTTGTGGAGTTGCATTCACTGTGATGGGATGTATGGAAGCATGCGCGGATATAAGCAATAGGGCTGCCGTTCCTATTAACAATGACTTTTTCATGTTATCCTCCTAATCCATAATTTCAAATTCCATTTCTTGTGTTCCTCATGTAAATACTCGTATCTCTTTTATGCGCCTCCTTCACTCCGATAATAGTGATACGGTTCGCACCGAATAGGATCATCACCCTAATATTTGATATCGGACACAAGTCCTGAATTTATAGGGTAATTATACCAAATTATCTTGATTTTCGGAACATTTTGACGAGGGTTAGAGGAAATATTTTACTCGATTACGTATAAGAGTGGCCTTTCGATTGCTTAAATCATGGAATTTTGAAATAATTGTTATTAAGTGAAAGGGTGCCGTTTTATAAAAAGAGTATGTAAAATAATCTAATCTTAATAGAGAGTAGGAAAATGAATGAAACAAGAATTTCCGATAATTGAAACGGAAAGGTTAATTTTAAGAGAAGTATCAACAGAGGATGCTAATGATATGTTTACCTATTTATCTGATAAAGAGGTTGTGAAACATATAGGGTTAGCACCTTTCCAAACCGTTACAGATGTTTGTGATGAAATTAATTGGTATAACTCTATTATCGAAGAAGGCACTGGCATTAGATGGGGAATTACATTAAAAGATTTTGGAAAAGTTATAGGAAGTTGTGGCTTTCTTAATCGGGTTACCAAACATCATCGAGCTGAAGTTGGATTTGAGTTAAGCAAAGATTACTGGGGGAAAGGAATAGCTAGTGAAGCATTAGAAGCAGTTATTAAATTTGGGTACCGTCACTATCAGTTGGAAAGAATTGAGGCTTTAATAGAACCAGCAAATCTCCCGTCGCAAAAATTGGTAGAGAAGCAAGGGTTTATAAGAGAGGGGTTGCTAAGACATTATGAATATACTTGTGGTAAATTTGATGATTTATATATGTACTCAATCTTAAAAGGAGACCTTAACCTTATGTAAGGAGTGTATTCAACAAATACCAGCTAATATGAGTTAAATGAATTCTAGAAAAGGGGGCTTTGATGGTATAAAAAGGAGAACGCATATCATATATGTCTAATATGTTTTCTCCTTTATTTTTTATGGATTTTTATAAGTTAGGTCTTGATAACTATTAGGCTGCCCTCAGAATCTATGCTTCTACAAAAGTCTTGATGCCCTTAACTTCGTACACAGCGTGTTGCGATCCCAGAATATGCTCTGGTTTCGGCTTGCCGCGGCTCTGTCTGTGGCCTTCAATATGTGCCTCGCTTGTCTCCCATTTCTTCCACGCTTCTTCAGATTCCCAGCGAATGAGAATGACGACTTCTTCATCTCCTCTGCTTACCTTCTTGACGCAAATGCTCAAGTCAATAAAGCCCTCGGATTTCTCAATGACTCCCTCTCCGCTGAACCTGTCGACCACGAGCTGTGAAGTCCCTTCCTTCACTTGGATGGTTTTCGTCTCGATAAACATATCTCTATCTCCCTTCATCGCATGATGATTCCATAGAATGATCCTCGTTCCTACCCTTGAAAAAGTTCCCATTCTCCCTATATTACAAAAAAAGTGCATGTGAAATCCATGGAATATTTCCTGATGGAAAATGGAGATTTCGAGCTATTTTCGTCTAATTCTGCTGATTAACTTCTTGATTAGCTAGGCTTGCAATTTGTTCGAGTACATACTCATAATAACCTGCTCTGGAAGGGACAAAGTCCTGTATCGTTAAGTCTACCTTGATCCCGCTCTCTCCACTCGATGGCACGAATTCCTCGCCAGTAATTTGCTGTGCCTCACCTGCAATCAGCTTGCGGAATTGTTCTGCTTCCAGCATGACTATGGATACCACTTCATCTTCCTGCATTCGAAAATCGGAAATATCTCCTTTATATTCATGAAGGAACACATGACAAAATTCATTATCTATTATATGTTCCTGTTCAATACTGCTTGGTATAACACCACTGTACGTAAGCTGGGCGAACTCAATCTCGAGTCCTAGCTCCTCTCTTAACTCCCGAATGCCGTCCATTGGCGATTCCCCTGCTTCTAGATGACCAGCAGCCGTTATGTCCAGAAGACCCGCATAATCTAGCTTCTGAGGATGCCGGCGTTGGAACAGCAAGATTAGTTCCCCGTTCTCTACTTTCCATAACCAGCAATGAAACGTTTGATGCCACAATCCCTTGGCATGCACTTCATCCCGTGACTTGATACCCGTGTAATCCATTTCGCTTGTAAAGGTATCGAGATATTCTTTTGCAACTTTGTGGGCAACCATTCGTGGATCCTCCAGTTATCTATAGTCTGTATCGATTTTCGCTTCAGTCCACGCTCTACGCATGATTTCATCGACGGTTTCTTCCGGTGTCATGTCTGAGCTGTCCAGCCACATGCCGATTCGAGGCGTGCCCTGACGAAGGCCATCGTCTAAATCCTGAACAGTCCATAGCCCATACCCTTGCTTGCCTCGCGACGCTTCACGTTCCGCTACAATATCAGGCCGTGGGCAGAGTACAACGAGGTAGAGAGGACGAGTCTGAAAATTCTGAATGAACCATTGCAGGACATCACCGATGACGACATCTTGGATCACTGTCGTAAATCCGGCTTCCACATATGCATCCGCAGTTCCTGCAGCCAGGCGATAACGAAGGTTTAACTGCTTCATCGCTTCCTCTGAAGCATCGGGTGACATTTCCTCGCGGCCATTGACGATCATGCGACGGAATATGTCACCACGCACATGAACACCTTTCGCAAAGCGTTCCGCCAACAATTGCGCGATGGTGGACTTGCCTGACGCCATAATGCCCGTAATTACAAATAGGCTCGGTGTATGGGGTTCGCAGATCTCAACGTTCATCATTCATCCTCCTGACTATATTGCTTGATGTTGCATCTACCTATATTCATTCAATGTACCATATTCAACCATGAAAAAGCAGGCTTTCTAAAACAGAGCACCGCAAGTCCTCCATTCATGATAGACCTGAGGAACAATTTTTTGATGAAACGCTCCCATCCGATAAATAGGCCCACATTCCGGATTGACGACGATCACAGTCTACGCTATATTAATAAAAGTTTACTTAATGCAACTTATTTATATTTAGCTAACATTTTTGCAACAAGGAAAGGAGGTCGTCCATGAACACCACGAGTGAACTGAAATATAAAGGGCGAGATTCCCGATTTCGTCCCCGGCAGGCCTCCCAACTCCTCCGGATTTCAGTTCTAGCAGCCACAGGCTTGGCAGTTCTGCTGTTATCCATACTCATCGGCAGTGCGGTCGGACCTGTGTCTATACCGTTGAAAGAGACGTTTGCAGCCATGCTTCATGCAACAGGCTGGCTGGAGCACATTCAGATTGCAGAGCGGAATCTTACCATCATTTTGGATATCCGACTGCCTCGTGTCATCGTAGGTTCATTAGTCGGAGCCGGCTTGTCCATCGCGGGCGCAGCAATGCAGGGAGTGTTCCGCAATCCGCTCGTCGAGCCCGGATACTTGGGAGTGTCGTCAGGCGCAGCCGCCGGAGCTGTCTTGTGCATCGCATTAGGGCTTGTTCGTCATTCGGCATTCGCGCTTCCCTTGTCTGCCTTCGCAGGTGCACTTATATCCGTTGTACTCATCCTGGCCATATGGCGGGCTAGTGGGAAACCGAATGTAACCACTCTACTATTGCTCGGAATTGGCATGAACGCGCTACTGTCGGCGGTCATTAATGTGATCATTGCCAGCGCGCCGCATGAACAGCAGCTGCGCAGTATCGTGTTCTGGCTGCAGGGTGGACTCGAGGCGCGAACATGGGAGCATGTACATATTATCGCTCTGCCGATTCTTATCGGAGGCGTTCTGTTGGCGCTATTTAGCCGTTCATTGAATTTGCTGCTGCTCGGTGACGAGCATGCACAGGCTTCCGGTGTCCCTGTGCAAATCACCCGCTATACGATTTTACTGCTCGCTTCGTTCTTGACCGGTACAGCCGTGTCGGTAAGCGGAATTATCGGTTTTGTCGGTTTGGTTATTCCGCATCTCGTTCGCCTAATTGTCGGCTCGGATCATCGCCTGCTGCTGCCGTTCAGCGCACTATTCGGGGCATCGTTCCTCGTTCTGGCCGATTTAGCCTCGCGCATGGTGCTGCAGCCGATCACATTGCAGATCGGCGTCGTCTGCGCTTGCATCGGAGCTCCACTGTTCATGATGATGCTGCTGCGCAAACGGAAGGAGGGTTAATGACATGAAGACAAGGCGGAAGACATCTTTGAGCATTCCTGGACTGCTTGAAGCCAAGCAATTGACCTATTCGATTGATGGGCGAACAATCATCGACAATCTGTCCATGAAGCTGCAGTCAGGTTCCTTCCTTGGCATTATTGGACCGAACGGCAGCGGAAAATCTACATTGCTTCGCATGCTTTGTGGACTTCTGAAGCCTGCTCAAGGCTCACTGACACTTGAAGGAAAGCCCTTCAAGGCATACTCCACGAAGGAACGAGCGCAAATGATCGGCTATGTACCGCAGGATTGCTCGCTTGATGCAGACTTCACGATTGAGCAAATCGTCGCGATGGGACGCCACCCTTATAGCCGCTTGTTCGGCAGATTAACAAGTTCAGATGCACAGCAGGTCGAACGGGCGATGGAGCAATGCGGCGTTAATCACCTGCGCGAGCGCTACATTCATGCCTGTTCAGGCGGACAACGCCAGCTTGCCTTCATCGCCAAGGCGCTTGCACAGGAGCCGCAAATTCTCCTTCTGGATGAGCCTATCTCCGCACTCGACATTCGTCACCAGCTTCGCACGCTTGCGCTGCTTCGCCAGCTCGCTGACAAAGGATATGCTGTGGTCGCTTCACTGCATGACCTGTCGCTAGCTTCTCGTTACTGCGATCGTCTTCTGCTTCTGCATGACGGGCGCATCGAAGCATTCGGCCAACCGGAAGAGGTGCTCTCAGCAGATGCACTTTATGATGTGTATGGCGTTCATGCCGTCATTCGCCAAGAACCAGGAACGGAAGGCCTGTCAGTCATTGCATTTGAACATGAAGCAGAAGAGCAGAAATGGTATACCCATTACGAAAAAGAACATCTTGGAGGAATTACACAATGAGAAACGTACAAACTCGGCGAAAAACCACTTTTCGCATGCTCTGTATGAGCCTGATCGCGCTTGTTGCCGCTGTCGGGTTGACAGCCTGCACCAGCAATTCACAATCCGATAGCGAGAAATCGTCCAGCACCATTTCAACCACGACCAGTTCTAAGGCCGCCGCATCCTCTGACAATGGGAAGATAGAGGCTGCACCGAAGGTTGCTGCGGTTTCTCTCGACACTGCAGATGCCGTACTTGAAATCGTTCCTCCGGAGCAAGTCGTTGCCGTACCGAAGAACATGGCAAATCCTTATTTGGCTGTCAACGAGGAGAAGGGCAAGCAGGTGTCCGGTCAAGTCGGCGGTGCGACTGGATTGGATCCCGAAGGAATTTTGGCATTTCATCCAGACGTTGTCCTCATCACGAAAATCCATAATAGCGAAAACGATGCCGAGCAATTGCTCAGCCAAGCAGGCGTCAAGGTTGTCACGTTCGAGCAATGGGGAACATTCGAGCAATTGATTGCGAACTTCCGCACAATTGGCGAGGCTGTTGGAGCTGTCGAAAAAGCAGAGGAAGTTGCCAAGGAAATTCAGGGCAAG
Source organism: Paenibacillus sp. cl6col (assembly GCF_900102125.1). Lineage (NCBI taxonomy): Bacteria > Bacillati > Bacillota > Bacilli > Caryophanales > Paenibacillaceae > Paenibacillus > Paenibacillus sp. cl6col. Next base: position 18,552 of record NZ_FNAZ01000019.1, on the reverse strand, counting down.
CTGGACGATGCCGCTAAGCGAAATGCAACACTTGCAAGCAAGCCGTCTGTTCTCGTGCTATCGCCTGTCGGCCCGAATACTGGCCCCTACATCATGGGACCAGGGAACATTTCTTACGATATGATCCGTCTCGCCGGAGCTAAGCCCGCTGCCGAAGCACTCGGGATTAAGAAATCGACAAAAGCATCAATTGAGGATGTGATTAACATGAATCCGGACTATATCGTGCTTGGAGATTGGGATGGTTCGGGAGATGAATGGCTGAAGGATTTGAAATCTCAAGCGGCGTGGAACACACTGGACGCGGTCAAAAATAACCGCATTACGACGATGAAGGCGAAGGATCTGCTTGCGCCGAACCGTTATACGGTAGATGGATTACTGGAAATGTCCGCATGGCTTCACCCAGATTTATGGAAAGGAGACGCAGCGAATTAATGAGCGAATTCCTAACAAACGGGCATTCACAGCTCACACGGCTTCCGCCAGAAATGATGGACACGCCGCACCGTGCCATCCTTCTTGCTTCCTACAGCGCTTGTGCCAGCATTGATGATGTACCTGCCATGTACCATCATATTTTGCGCGGACACGGCTCTCCTTCGGAAGCCATCGTGCAAGGCGTTATTCGGTACAGCGATACGGGTACATGTGATCCACTGTATACGGTAACGAAGCGTCAGTCCGAGGCAATTACACAGCTAGTAGAGGCCAAGTTCGGTGAAGTCATTCCTGTCTACATCGGCTGCAAGCATTCGCATCCTTTTGTAGCCGATGCCATCCAGCAAGCGATCAGAGACGGCATCACGGAGCTCGCCGTGCTGCATGCTACGCCCTTCTTCACAGCGTCAGGAACAGGAAGCTATGTTCAAGATGCCAAGAAGGCAATCGCTGCAGCCAACAGCGATATGAAATTGACGGTCATTTCTGAATGGCAAGCGCACCCTGACTTCATTCAGCTAATGGCGCGCAGATTGCACGACGCTTACGTCTGGATGCCTTCCTCGATGCTGCCGACGACACGGGTCATCTTTACGGTGCACAGCAAGCCTGGTCTTCCCTCCGCGCATGGTGACTTTATTGCGTCCTACAAGCATGTTGCCGGATTGATCGCGGAGCAGGCCAATATCGGGAAATGGGATATTTCTTATCGCAGCGGCATGCCCGCCCCCCAACGCTGGCTTGGGCCCGATATTAATGAGGTTATTCTAGGAGCAGCTTCCGATAAGGAAGAAGCTGTCGTCATTTGCGAGCTGACCTCGCTTACCGAAAATGTCGAGGTCTATTACGACATTGGCCAGGAAGCCAAGCAAACGGCAGAGCAGTGCGGGATGCAGTTCGTTTGCACTGAATATCTGAATGATGCCTATGATTTTATGGACTTTTTATCCAACATCGCAGCTGCCCATTTTGAGTTGAAGGCAGCACATTCCTGAAGCACGAAGCATGTTCTCAGTGGGATAGCCTCTTCCACCTCTCATTGAGTCACTATCCCTTTCAGTCAGGAGAACATGCATGTGTGCTGTGAAGCCAACAAATGTGCGGTGAGGTTGCATGAGCGGAAATGCAGATCGCTCCGTACATGAGCTGCGTATGATCATCAATAATACCAATCGATTTAGGCCGGGCACCTACATTCTCGGCCTCTTTTTTACTGCATGCTTTATATGAGGCATACCTGTTACGATTCATAACCATGATTTTCGTTAGCCGATATGCCAACACATCCTCGATCTAAGTACAGAATTAAAACTCCACATAAAAAGGCTGCTGGGTAGAATCCAAGCATTTTTCAATCCGCTCGCGGAAGTTTTTCCACGTAACCATATTCAAAGCATCCTGAACTGAAAAATAGCCAACTTCTAATGCTTCTTCCGTCGTTGTCATTTCACCGCCTACCTGCTTGGCAAGAAATAACGTATTGCAAATTCCACCAGAAACGTTTTGATAAATTCCACAGAAGCGAACAATTTCAATATCGACTCCCGCTTCTTCCTTCGTCTCGCGAATGGCCGCTTGCGCTAGTGATTCTCCTTCTTCCACTTGACCACCCGGCATCTCCCACCCTCTTCGAGGGCCTCTAATTAACAAGATCTCATTATTTTCATTCACAATAATTGCTGCTGCGGATACGATATGCTTCGGTGGGTTCATCTCATTCGCTTCCTTTCCATGTTCAGCTGCGATCCTATTTAACTGGGATTCCAGGCCGCAATTTCCTATATATCAAGTTATAATTGCTCCACATACACTATTATCCAACTTGGATTAATAAAGTCAATTCCTGCGATATTCTCTGTCTCACCGTGATTTTTTCATTTTCCGACTATTCCAATTTGATTTAATCCTTGACACAAAGCCCATTCAAAAGTATAGTAATCGCATCGGAATTAAACTTGACTGACGAATCAGTTAAGAAGAGAGGGCGATGCAAACTGCCTAAGCTGCCTATCGTACCAAATCAAGAACAAGATAGACGTCAGCAGCTCATGAACGCCGCACTCTATCTCTTCGCAAGCAAAGGATACCATTGTACGAAGATTTCGGATGTGGTGAAGACCGCTGGTGTGTCACAAGGAACGTTCTATTGGTATTTTCATAGCAAGGAACAGATCATCTTAGAGTTAATTCACGATGGTAAGGAGAAACTAACCAACGTCATCGCTCAAGGCTATCGCAAGCATAGCGGTACGATAGATGATATGGTGAGCTCATCCGCACGACTGCTGACCGAACTATTCACGTTCGCTGATCAGAACCGGAACTTAATGGCACTGCTTCTCATGAAGGGGCAAGGCGCTGATCCTGCAGTACGAGAGGCAGTCTCACAGACTTGGATCGCTTTCGAAGAAGCATTCAAGCACAATATACAACGGGCGACCGAGCTCGGCATGCTGCCGAACACGAATGATTTATCGCTGCGCGCCAATATTCTCGTCTGCTTAATTACTGGGGTATTGTCCAAATGGCTCTTCGGGCCCATGCATGAGGTCGATTATCAGTCCGGCTACTCACCAGCACAAATCGCTGAAGCTACTGCCAAATTCGAATTTCGAGGGCTGCTCGGATAACTTGGCTCTTGGCCATTTTCATAGACAGGTTCAGTACGAAATAGAGAACGTATTCTGGCACTTCGTGCAAGGGAGATCTCTACATTTAAAAGGAGGCAACAACGATGTCAGTCCAATTAAAAAAATTTCTGAAAGCCACTACTCTGCTAACCGTTCTTGCGGTCGCGCTTGTCGGATGCGGAAGCAAGTCATCATCCAATGCGGGTTCCACTAATGCGCTGGAACACATCAAGCAATCCGGAAAAATTAGAGTCGGGCTTATGGGTACCTACGCCCCATATAACTTCATCAATGACAAGCGCGAGGTCGATGGCTTCGATGCCGATATCGCCAAGGCAGTCGCTAAGCATATTGGTGTGGAAGTTGAGTTCATTACTGGTGAATTCTCGGGTCTGATCGAAGGATTGCAAAAAGATAAATACGATGCACTGGTCAGCCAAGTAACCATTACGGATGATCGCAAGCAGAAGATGGACTTCTCTACTCCGTATGTGAAAAATGCGGTAAATGTCATCGTCAAGAGTGACAATACGTCCATTCAGAAGCTCGAAGACTTCAAAGACAAGAAGATTGGTGTCGGACTTGGAACCAATGACGAGAAGTACTTGCGTGATGTAGCTATGCCTAAGGTTGGAAACTTTGAAATTGCCACATACAACGATGTCATTACATCCTTGCAGGATTTGAATGTTGGCCGTATTGATGCGACGATTAACAATGTATTTGCACTCAAGCCGCTGATTGACAAAAATCATTTCGACGTGAAGGCAGTTGGAGAGCCAATTAAAGAGGATGTAGCAGGTATCGCGATTCGTAAAGATAACCCAGAGCTGTTAGCTGCCATTAATAAAGCACTAGAAGAAATGAAAGCAGACGGTACATTCAAAGAAATCTTCAAAAAATGGTTTGATGTAGAACCTAACATTTAAGCCAGTCCGGGAAGGTGCAAGAGATGGAACTCGTTATTCAAAACCTAGACTTTCTATTAAAAGGCGCTTATTACACACTGCTGATTACGATCGTATCCATGTTCTTTGGACTCCTCATCGGATTGGTTGTCGCCGTAGCTCGCTTAAAGGGAAATAAGTTCGTCCGCAATGTCGCAAGAATATATGTGTCCATCATTCGCGGAACGCCTGTATTGGTGCAAATCTTCATTATCTACTATGGACTACCCGACTTCGGGATCACACTCGGGCCGCTCAACGCGGCCTTTATTTCACTTAGTATCAACATCAGTGCTTACTTGTCCGAGACGTTCCGCGGTGCCATTCTTGCTGTATCCAGCGGACAGACAGAGGCTGCCCAATCCCTTGGGTTGACGCCGTGGCAGACGATGTGGCGGGTTGTGCTGCCGCAGGCTGCACGTGTAGCGATTCCCCCAATGGGCAATACGTTCATCGGCATGCTGAAGGAGACCTCGCTCGTATCGATCGTGACGGTAACCGAGCTGCTGCGCACCGCGCAATTGTTGATTGCGCAGTATTACGTGGCGATGCCATTTTTCATCGCGATTGCCATTATGTATTGGGTAATGAGCCTGAGCTTCTCCGCGATTCTGAACCGAATCGAAGCTCGCTTGTCGAAAGCCTACTAAGGACGTGAGATCATCATGATTGAGGTAAAAAAACTAGGAAAAAGCTTCGGCGAACTGGTCGTGTTCCAAGATATTGATCTGCAAGTCCGTTCTGGTGAAATCGTCGTACTCGTCGGGCCCAGCGGATCTGGCAAGAGCACGCTGCTGCGCTGCTTGAATGGCTTAGAAACTCCTGATTCCGGATCCATACAGATCGGTGATGCGGTATGGAATGCTGCGCTGGACGCCTCTTCCAAGAAGAAAGCCGTACAGCGTATTCGTACATTAACCGGAATGGTATTTCAGTCGTTCAACCTATTCCCTCATATGACCGTGTTGGAAAACGTCACGATGGCTCCAACCATTGTGAAGAAGATGAGTAAGGCTGACGCCGCAAATATTGGGGAGACACTTCTTGAAAAAGTAGGCCTCCTCCACAAAAAGGAAGAGTATCCATCTCGCCTGTCTGGGGGTCAGCAGCAGCGTGTCGCCATTGCTCGCGCACTCGCGATGCAGCCGCAAATTATGCTCTTCGATGAACCGACTTCTGCACTTGATCCCGAACTAACAGGTGAAGTGCTGGCGGTGATGAAGAAGCTGGCAGCAGAAGGCATGACCATGATCATCGTGACACATGAGATGAAATTCGCCAGAGAAGTTGCGAATCGCGTCATCTTCATGAGCGACGGTGTTATTCAGGAGGAAGGAACTCCTGAGCAATTTTTCGATCAGCCTAAGACGGAGCGTGCCCGCAAGTTCTTGCGTCAGCTCGCCAGTGAACCAGACACGATCTCATAAGACGAACAGAAGCTCGGAATGATCTGGTCGTTACGATAAGATACGAATTCTGCAAAGGGAGTGTACAGCATGAAGTTCGACAAAGCAGCGCATCTGGCCAATGTCGCGGAACGGGCTCGTTCCATTATGGAAAGAGAGAAAATAGAAGCGATTGTGGCAAGCGGCTGCGAAAATTTCTATTACTTGTCGGGCCACCCCAGCACATTTATGTATACGCTGCGCATGAGTGAAGTCGCATTGGCCGTTATGTTCCGCGATCCATCGCGCCAGACGGTCATTATTATGAATGAGTTCGAGGCGGCTGGCGTTCCGAATGACCTTCCACAATGCGAGCAGCGAACATACCCGACCTGGGTCGATGTCGATGATCCACTTGGCTTGCGGGGTGATAAGTATGAAGGAAGACGCCCCGTCAATCATCAAGTTCAGGAGATGTTCGGCTTGCTCCAACACGTGCTCGCTGACTACGGAATAAGTACAGGCAAGATTGCAGTTGAACTGGGCTCCATGAAATACACAGCTGCACAAGCACTGCAAGAAGCTCTGCCGAATGTCGAACTGACGGAAGCCAGCGCGATCTTCACTGAACTGCGTATGCTCAAGACTCCATGGGAGGTTGAACAGCTCCGCCAGAGCTGTGCATATGCCGAGATTGGCATCACAGAAGCGAGCAAGGGCATTCACATCGGCAGCTCAGCAGCTGAGATCGCGGATGCGTTCCGGCTCGCGCTGCTGACTCATGCGAACGGCTCCCCTTCCCGCTTCCATATGATATCTGTGGGTGACCATTTCGCACCTGCACATATTTTTGATACAAGACCCGGCCAAGCTGGTGACGTTATAAAGTTCGATGTTGGTGTAGATGTTGGCGGCTACGGTTCGGACATCGCCCGTACCTTCGTGCTCGGCGAACCATCCGATACAGTAAAGCGAATCTACAACGCGCTGCGAACTGGACATGATCATCTATTGAAGATCATCGAACCTGGTATGCCGATGAAGCATGCATTCAACGATGCCATGTCTATTATCCGACAATCTGGTCTGCCTACCTACAATCGAGGTCATTTAGGCCACAGTGCAGGTCTTAGCTTGGCAGCTGAAGAAGCACCATTTCTAAGCCCGTCCGAGAACACGATATTCCAGCCAGGCATGGTGATTTGCTTGGAGACCCCTTACTATGGCTATGGCATCGGCTCAATCATGATCGAGGATATGGTGCTCATTATAGAGAACGGAATCGAGCGGCTGAACACATTATCCCGGGATCTGATAGCTCTGTAATTCTCAGGCCCAGCATCTGATACCAGCAGCTTGGCTGCATACCAATCAAGGTCAGGAACGCAGCAATCCGCTGTATCCTGACCTTTTTATATCTCTGCAATATATCCCTACATATCAACACCAATTGATCGATTAATCATAATTGCCCCATCTTTTGTAGCGTATGGTGACGTTGCATGTAGCATGTGATCCTTAGTTTTTTGTGGCGGTGGTCAATGCCATAACTTCCCTCGTAACGTCCGCCACCAGCTGTGGTTCATCATTGATGACCATATGCCCGCTCTTCATAGCCACAATCAGCTTGCTGTTCGTTGAAATGTCCAGCATTCTCCGCTGGCCTGCCTGCCAGATTTCCTCAAGCTTCTTCGCGCTTTGTTCTGAAATGCCTGCATTTGAGAAAGGGTGTGGAATCCCTCGTGGAATCACTCTTACCGGTATATCTCCCAGCTTCTGTCCACGAATCGCATCTTCCGTGCTCCCAAGCAGCTTCACTTCCTCCTCAACAGCATCGAAATAGCTTGGCTTCGCAATCACATTGATGAACTGCGAACGCTTTTCCTTTGCAACCAGCCCTTCCAGCAAGGAATCTTGGAACAGGCGCAGCACGCCTGAGCTCTTCATAAGTCCAAGTAAGAAAGCGGATGGCCTTTCTTGATTGGTTTCCTGCGCATAGATTGATGCTGTTTCCCGCATGTAATCCTCTGTTCTAGCGTCAATTAACACTAACCCGGTCACTTCTTCCCGATAGGTCTGAGCAAATAATCGCGCATACATACCGCCTAAGGAATGCCCAACTAGGATGTAAGGCCCCTTAATTCCCTCTTTGTCGAGTGCTTCATGCAGTTCCTTCACAATATGTTCTCCTGTTCGTTCCGTACGTGCCTTCGTACTCCAGGCATAACCTGCACGATCATACGTCACAACAGTGGCAAATGGGGCAAGCTGTGCGGGAATGTCCCCCCAAGATAAACTCGTCTCCCCGCTTCCTGCTTCCATAATGATGATAGGAACACCTTTCCGGCTCTCGCCAGTACGCTGCAGATGAAGCTGGTAATTGCCAGAGTCAATCTGAATAAGCTTGCCCTGCATAGGGAAGGCTTGCTCTCCGAGCTTCGAAGCAATCATTTCATACACAAATCCTGAACCAATCAGAATGATGAGGAACAAAAAAGAAAACAATAACCCTTTTTTCCAACGTGCCTTCCCTTTGGTCGTGTTGCTTATGAGCTCGCTCGGCATGCCGTATCCCTTCCTTCTCTATTTATTTAGTACATTGTATTAAAAAGGAGTATAGCATGCTGTATAAAAACGGTAAAGTGTGTATAATAGGGGCATGCCAAAAATAGTTGATCATGAAAAACGAAAAAGACTGGTTGCCGAAGCGGCCATTCGCGTCATTCAACGCGAGGGGCTTGATCATGCAACCGTTCGAACGGTCGCGATAGAAGCAGGATTGTCCGTTGGTTCCTTGCGTCATTATTTTTCTTCACAAGTTGAGCTATTTGCCTTTTGTATGAATATTTTTCGCGAGCAGGTGGAGGAACGGTTATCCACGCTTGTGCTCGATGATCGAATACTTCCCAGCCTGCTTCAGCTTCTGATGCAGTTCCTGCCTATCGACGAAGACCGAAGAACCGAAATGGAAGCATGGCTGTCCTTCACCTCCAAAACGCTCACGCATACCGAGCTTCAGCACTTAAGCAATGAGTTGAACGATGGGATTTATTATGTTACCAAATACGTGATAGACCTACTGCAGGAGAAGAAGTTGGCCAAGCCAGATCTCGACTATGAGATTGAAATTGAGAAATTATATGCGCTACTTGATGGGCTCGCCCTTCACCTCATCCTTCATCCGCAGCGCTTGCAAGTCGAGCGTGTTGAGCGAATTCTGAATGAGCATCTTCAGTCATTGTGCATCAATCAAGCGAATTAAATTAGAGATGAATACGAATTGAATATTCACGATAATGATTCTATCAGGGGAACGATATCTCTTAAGATAAGGCTCTTTTCGTAAATAATGTTGCTTTATTGCGTAAGAATTTTATCCTTATTGATTTTGTGAGATTTTTACGCATAATTGTAACTAAGGGAGAGGATTCCAAGTTGAGCAAACAGAATATCAGCACTACAGTTTCAGGGGATTTAATTGTTACCCATCTAATTGGCAAGATTAAAACAGATGATGTTTATGAATGGTTTAATGGTTTTGAGCAGGTTTGTCAGCAATTCATTTCCGAGGGTCGGAAATACAAATTGTTGGTGGATAGAAAAGGATACACGCCAGATCATTTTTCTGTTCAAAAAGCATGGAAAGATAAGTTCTTCAATGAAACCATTTTGAATCACAGTAAGGCAATTGCGTTTCTCCTTGAAGAAGGGGAGATAATGAATTATTTACAACAATCCAATACAAAAGAATCCGTAAAATTTTTTGATGATTATGAACAAGCATTAATTTGGTTGAATGAATATCCAATATAAAACCTTTATTGAACCAGTTGTCTCAATCAACTGGTTTTTTATGCCTGTAATGTTGCCGTTGTCATAAAAATCACTTGCTTACAAGCTCCCAACACCATTAGTTGTCTATATACTTCGTAACCACACCATTAAAGCGTTCCATCCATTTCTTTAACCGCTAGTGATAGGTATGGATTTCTATTTCTTCTGCAATTTTAGGCAGTGTATATTGCTCCAACCATATTAGCAATATCAGCTTTTGCCTCTGAAAATAACGTATCTCTAATAGCCTGAAATAATGAATGTTGCTCAGACTTTGTTAAATCTCTAAAATCGCCGTATACAGATTGCCAATTCATTGTGAGTCAGCTCTCTACAAACGAATGTTCTGGGTCTATTATTTCGCAGGCTCTCTAATAGCAACAATATTTCAGAAAAGAGCCTAAGAAAAAGAGGCCTATCCTCACCACCAGTCAGTGACATGAGGATCAGCCTCTCTATTCCACTATTCTATTTCACGAATTCTACTTGATACCCGTTCGCCTTCAACTGATCAACGACCATATCTTGGATCACGTAATGGCCTGCACCTACAACGACAAAGTGCGTCGAGGAGCCTTCTTTATCCAACAGCTCCATCAGCTTCTTCGCCATGTTCTTGTCGCGTTCGCCAAACAAGCGCTTTGCCGAATCCGTTTGTGTCATCTCTTCCGTGCTAATGAAGGATTTCGTGAACTGATCCAGGTCCGCCTTCACCCACAGCTTCTGCCAAGATTGTAACAGCTCCATGGACTTATCCGGCTTGCCTGTTGGTGTCAACATTTGATCCATTGCATCATTCAATTCCTTCTCTTGCGTCGCAGCTGGAACCTTACTGAAGACATCAGCTTGGAACTTTAAGCCTTCCAGCTCATGAATTGGCTTGCCAGTAAGCACTGCCGAATTGGTGAAGTAGGAATCAATGCCAAGCGCAGCAGCTTGCGCCATCTCTTCTGCGGCCCCAGTCATGCCAGCAAGCGTAAGGCTATTCGATACGGCCCATGGCTTGAAGCCGTCAAAGACATCCTTCGGCAGCTGCATTTGCTCCAATACCTGTTGCAGCTTCGCATAGGTTTCCTTCGAGACATGATCCTTCAATGTTGTACCGTCTGCATACGCCATCGATTGTGTGAAGTAGTCCATATCTTTGTTGCCTAGCAAATTAACTTCAACCCACAACGAATCTGCCTGCTTGAAAGCATCCCGCACACTCTTCTTCATCGGATACATTTCAGTAGTGCCGACATGAATCGATCCGAGCAAGTAAAGTGTATTTTGACCTTTCGTTGCCTTCCAGAGAAGCCCCTTCGCTCCACCGTCAACAGCATCATACGTGTACTCTACAAGACGGCTTGCCATCACAACCGCTTGCTCTACCGTACTTGGCTTGTCTAGGTCAAGGCCTTTGCCCGTTCCGTTAACAATCCCTTTCTTCTGGAAGAAAGCAATTGGCTCATCCGTTCCAATTTGAATGGATTCAGGCAATTCGTATTGATCCAATACCCCGTATACTGCATTGATTACCGATTCTCTCGTAATGACTTTCTCGGTTGCCGGTACTGTGAACGTATTCTTTTTCTTTAATTCCAGTGCATCCAGCTTCGCAGAAGTTGCCTTCAAGAGTGCTTGGAACTTGTCTGTTGTGATCGGCTGTTGGAAACTACCGTCTGTGTACCACGTCAGTGGGAATATTCCGTACTTTTCTCCCTCATTCAGAACGCTGATCGACCAAGAACTTACTTGCGGAGCTTCGACCGGCGCTTGATTCGCCTGTGCCGGAATGACAAATCCGAGCATTGCAACTGAAGCAACTAGACCGCTGGCCAGACTACGTTTGATCTTATCCCATTTGCTAGTCTTCACCAAGATTCCCCCTTTATAGCATATATGTATATCTACAAACCCTACCGATTATAGCGCTTAACCTATCGGAAGGCAATAAAATCCTAGGAGATTGTAAACAAAATATTAAATATCTTTATGTAACAAAATTGTAGGCTTCCTAAAAATAATATAGAATCAAGCTATCTGGTTTTTAATGGAGTGGCTGTAATGAATATAGCGATATGTGATAACGATATAAATGTTGCAAATGATATTGAGGAACTACTTTCAAACATGTCCGGAATGGAATTCTCCAGCGATGTGTATTATAGTGGCGCTGACTTGCTAAGATGCTTGCAGGCTGGGTCACATTATCATATTTATCTGCTTGATATTGAAATGCCTGGCCAAAATGGAATTGAAATTGCTTCGGTTATCCGGGAGCAGGATCGAAATGCGATCATTATCTTTATCACAGACCATAAAGAATATGTATATGAAGTTTTTGAAGTTTTGCCGTTTCGCTTTTTAAGAAAGCCTGTAACTGCTCAAAAGTTGTCCCCCATCTTGCTGGACGCTGCGGAACACATCAAAGTGTCGAAGCAGCTATTCTTTTTTCAGATCGGGCATGACAAATACCAGCTTCGCTGCAGTGACATTCTTTATTTTGAAGGGGCAGGAAGAAGGGTAATTATCCATACCAATCGAGATACCTATGAGTTTTACGGAAAAATCACGGACATCCTGTCTGGGCTGGATACGAATCTGTTTTGCCGGATTCACGCCTCATTCTTAGTGAATATGGAGTACATCCGCTCCATTAACAAAATGGCTATTCATTTGCAAAACGAAGCGCAATTGCCGATCAGCAAGCGCTATCTGAACGAGGTGAAACAAGCACATCTGTCCTTCATAGAACGGAGAAGCGGCAATCCATGACTTATTTTCAGACAACTACCGATGCGATCATTTTTGGGCTTGAAGTCGTTCTTAGCATGATCGAGATTCTATTTATACTGCGTCTCTTTAACAAAGTGTTTGGAGAGGCTCGGATCAATCACATCAAGCTGTATGCAGCAGCCGCTATTGCAATGCTGGCTATAACATGCGGTTTGCGAATGATTCTGAATCCCGTCCGCCCTGCGGCGCTTCCACCCATCACCGTACTATGCAGTATGTTCTTTTTACTATGCTATCCGCCGAATCGCCAAAAAAAGGTGTTATATATCGGGATACTTTTAACGGTATCCTATTTCTGGATTCTATTATACGATTTGATTGTTACACCAATTGAAGATAAGAGCATTTGGCTAACACTTATTCTATGTCACGTAGGTTTTTATCTGTTATTGGAACTTATCCGAAAAACGGACAGAGGGAAACAGTGGTCTATCCCTTTTCATCTTTGGCTTTTACTTATGGCCATTACCGTAGCCAGTACGGCAGCACTAGGCGTTATGGAATATTATATTTCCAAGAGGGAGGATCCCTACTCGCTGACCGTGGAAATTCCAATTAGTCTCATATTTTTGTTCATTAACCTTTCGCTGTTTGTGGTTTTTGATAAATTCTCTACTCTAATGCATACAGAACGGGAGAACACCATGCTGGAACAGCAGGTGCAATTACAGCATAGGTATTACAAGGAACTAGAGGCCGCCCATCAGCAGGTTCGGGCACTGCATCATGATATGGGGAATTATATCAGATCTGCCGAGCAGCTGGCGGCAAAGCAGGACAACAACAACGAACTCATTGGCTTTTTAAACGCTGCATCCGGCCAGCTCAAAGAAATTGAAACCGTGATTTCAACCGGGAACCAATACTTGGATTCCATATTGAACATCAAAATCGCCGAAATGCTCCACGAGGGAGTCACCGTAGAGACAGATATTCATGTACCTTCCGGCTTAAAGCTGTCATTCGAACAAGCCGTCATTATCGTTGGGAATCTGATGGATAATGCGAGAGAGGCGTGCAGGGAATTACAGTGTGGGGAGCGTTGGGTTCGCATCAACCTGTCCTACATCAACCACACGCTATTCATCCGCATTGAGAATTCAGCGAGCCCCATTCAGAAATGGGACAACGGATTGCCTGTGTCTACGAAGAACGAACCGTTTTTCCATGGATTAGGATTAAAGAACGTGAAGAAAGCCGTGGATGAACTTGGCACCATGGATGTAGAAAGCTCAAACCATTCTTTCCTAGTTCGGATTGCTTTGTATGACAGGTAACCCAATTTTGACAAAAACCCCGTCGATTTTTTACAAGTGCATAATCTCTTAGGGATCGAGTGCTACAATCTGAATGGTTGCAGCACTCTTTTGTGTGCGAACGATTTTGTTTGTAGGTTATTGATTATTAGTTTGGCAAAAAAGGAACGGGGGATCACGATGCGTAACAAGAAAAATATACTCCTGATTGGCGGACTGGCGGCAGCATTGCTTCTGGGCGGTTGTTCATCAGGCATAATAACAAACCAGATTGTAGAAAGTGTCCAAGGTCTTGAGGAATTAGAAGATACAGCCAATTTCGTGAATGAGACCGTACAAAACGCTGTCTGGGACGAAGTCGCTACAGAGATTGAGGAAGATGAAGATGTGCAAAATATAGAATGGGACGATGTCAAGGATCGTATGGCACAAAAAAAACAGAAAATAGAAGTTCACTCCATTACCGATGGCAGTCTATTGCATACGATCACAGACAATAAGCAAATCTTCGCATTTACAAAAAACCTCCATATTGAGCGTTGGAAATACCTTCGTTCCATCCCGGAAGATGCGAAGGACTTGCTTGTCTATGTAACTTGGTCGGAAAAGACGAAAACCGTGTTTGGCAAAAATACGGGGGAACTTTACGAAACCAGCCGGAACACGTTATACAAGAATAAGGATGGATACTATATGGTAATGGAACCTCTACCTTCCCTTGCCACCATCCGCAAGTTCTACTCTAAAGTGCCTGCGAATGTAGCAGAATATCTGCTCTCTGTTGCAGTGGCGGCCAATAAATAAACGAACGCTGTTAGACTGACCTGAGAAATTGGAACAGCGACAGCTACGGACGAAATAAATAAAGTCCTAGACTGTCGCTGTTCCATTGCGTTAGCGTAATAGATTCTCGTTAGTTTGTTGAGTCAAAATATTCTGATAAAATCCCCACTAAAACTTGCTTATAATCGTTAATATGATAGGAAGAGTTGTCCACTTTTTTCTTAGCTATATGTAAGCCATTAAATATTTCTTCTTCTAATTCCCTTCTTGCCTTAAGAACTTGCAGAGTTCCTTCTAACCCTTTGTAACTCTGCTTTTTTCCATACCCTTGGCTTGTATAATATTCTATAAATCCCTCTGACCATTCTTGAGGTCTTTCTTTTACAGCCTTTCTGAAAGAATGTTCAAGATCGTTCTGTTCTACGTATATCAACAATGGATTCAGTTGCTCCACAATTGTTGCCAGTTCTATGACATAACTTATAACGTCTTCCTTCTTTGCAGCATATTTAATCATCCCCATAGTTACAGGATTTTGTATAAAACAACAATCAAAAACAAAGGTGTCTGTACCATTCAAAACACTCTCCGTAAACTTCTTCCATTTCTCTGTTATCAGTTTCCTGTTCAGATCTAGTGACAATTCATACACATCATTTTTGAATACTGCATGTAGCAATTCATCTGGAAAACGTGAATCGTATTCGTTTTTTACTTTCCGATATTCTAGGAAGTAATTGTTACCATCTTTAATCATACGATTACTCAACAAATCTTTGAACTGTTCGTGGGTACTCAATAATTCATCGAATTCATTTTTCTTAAAAAAGGCGACTCCGTCATAATCAGCAGGATGATCTAGATCTCCTTCTAAAAACAGCTGAGATTTAATGTTCATTTCCGTAAGAATTTCATGAACTAGTTCAGCAGTTGTTGTTTTCCCGGATCCTGGCAACCCCTCAATCAAGACTAACTTCGATCTCATAATATAGTTCCTCCATTCGTTATTAGGAGGATAAGCAGGTAAGAATCAATAGAGATGCGGTTTCCCGCGAAAATAAAAGCGGATACCATCAGGTATCCGCAGAATGGGTTTATGATATACCTTTCCCTGCATACCCTGTAAGATTAAAGAAAAGCATGCCAAATAACATAGTGTAGCACTATTACAGGCATCTTTTCGAATTGTTAATCTTTACAGAGTAATCAACATGATAAGGTTTAATGCTCCTTTGTTTGCATCTCTATTGTTCAGATTAACATTACGCATAGATAAATACAAGTAGGGGCTTTTCATACAAACCTACCCATTAGCTTAACAAAAAGAGCAGACTATCGTCGCCTGCTCAATAAAGTGTGTTATTCAACTATCGTACCCGTTAGCGTAACCATGCAAGGTCATATAAAAAAAGTTAAACTGTTTTTATAGTGCTATACAAGGCTTAACAGCAGTGAGCTAGTCCTCTTGTGTGCGAGCAGGCAACAGAATACTCCACTCCAAGCCGGTAAATAATTTATCAGTAACTTTTCGTGTAAGTGTGAGCTGCTTCGGTATATGCTGCATGCCATCAACGAGAGCAAAAGAGTAATTATCTAATGTGTGTGTCATACGGTCGTCTTCAACGTTCTTGTAATTGCTAGAACCACTATGACTAATGTACAGTGAATAGACTTGACCTGTTTCATCCGTTGCTACCCATTGATCATCTTCAAAGTTATTACGAAATACGCCAGATACGATTAGTTTCAACGAAGTCCCTTTGCCCAGCTTTACATAAGGCCGCGAATCTTCAAATCCATCTACTTTCATCACTGTAAGTTCATCGCCGTGTGCCTTCCATATAACGGGATGTGATGATAATTGCTTCATATTGACCGTAACCGATTCCGAAGAATGTACGGGAAGGTTGTAATTCTTCACAACGATTCGAGCCGGATCAGGCACGTTGTCCCTAATGTTATACATCGTATATATACAGGTGATTAAATCAGACGAATCCTTGTTGTCATTACGACAGTACACGTTGTCTAAGCTGCTGCGATAATCCTCATCCTTATCGTTGGCCGCATAATTCACTCTACCAATCATATTTCCATGTTGATCCTCTAAATAAAAACCTAGCTGGTGATAGTCATTCAGATGAATGGGATCTGATGGACGTACCGCCGCTAGAGAAATCTTGGTTTGAAATTCGATTTGATATGCGCTGGCATGATAAATCAATTTCGTAGCTTCAATCTGCGTTCCATCTGGCGATGTATATTTAGCGTCGTGCAGTGGGATCACTTGCATCTTCTTTCTCGCCAACGTTATGTCAATCTCCATGGAAAAGCTCCAATCTCCATGCAACAAATCATTGAATCTAGGTTTGTCCGAAGCATGGCCAATATGGTCAATTTTTCCATTCATGTGAATGGTATCCGTTTCAGGCGTATTAACAAAACTTATTTTTGCAATACGATACCCAGAGTTAACATATCCTGTATCTTTCAACTCAGGTAAAAAATCATTTCCTGTCACACGCGCACCTAAAGATTTCCCATTCGCATCCGTAAATGCAATCAAGTCCCTATCAAACATATCGTTGACCACTTTTCCACTTGGGTCGGTTAGACGATACGCAATGAGTGCTCGGGCCGTATCGACGACAACTTCCTTGATCTCAAGCGTATATCCTTTGTCACTCACCTTAATATTTGCAAAGTGATGAATGCCTAAATTCTCCGAGTGCAACAAGCTTACATCGACAGTATCCGTCGTGCTGAATAAAGATTTAATCCAATTCGCAATCGTCGGCTGCGCGAAACTCATGGAGAGGAGAACCAGCAGTAATCCTGCGGCAGTAACCAGTGGCCAACGAATACGCAGCTTCCGACGGAACCACCCCCTGTAATTCTCACCATCTTCTGAAATTTGTTGCTCCTCTATAGAAGCGCTGTCAGTAGAGAGAATACCAGCCATGACCTGCGCGGTGAAATCCTCGTCAGGTTGTGCATGAAATAGTGCGTCCTTCAACATCTGGCCTTCCTCAATACATGCCTCCAACCGAAGGCGACATGCTATACATCCTTCGATATGTTTCATCACGGTACCCAGTTGTTTCTGGATCATTAACTCCTCAATACGTTCTTGATTGATGCAATTCTGTCCCATATATATACGCTCCTTTCTGCTCGATGCGGCGTTTCAGTGATTGTTTGCCACGGTACAATGCATTTTTGACTTGATGCATGTTCAATCCTGTTACTGCACACATTTCTTCATAAGTAAGCTCTTCGGTATAGCGCAATAATAAGACCAACCGTTGTATATCGGGTAATTGCAACATCAAGCGATGAATGTCTGCTTTGGACTCAGCTTTCAAGTAGATATGTTCAGGCGTATCCACTTCGATGAAATTATCTGTATCCAGTTCAATCAGGGTCAATGCTTTACGCTTAAATTTATCCTGGAATGTGCGAACAACAATGGTATATAGCCATGCGGCAAAGCTCTTGCCTGATTCATGTGACCCCAGATTACGGTATGCTTTCATGAAGGCCTCTTGGGCGGTATCTTGTGCATCCTCGTGGGTCGCGCCCATCCCGACTAAGATCCCATACACTTTCTGTTTGTATTTGTTGACCAAATCAGCGAACCGTTCGGGCTTACCATTAAGAATAAGGGTGATGATATCATCATCTGTCTGATTACAGCTCATAACTTTCTCCTTCCTCATAAAGTTGGTACATCTATATAGACGAGTATTATGTTCTGTTTTTCTCACCTATTTGAAATTCGAGGTAATTCCTCATTATTCCATTACCATTATCCTGCCGGTTAGCGCAACGTGGCTGCCGATCCATCACGGCAGCCACGTTTTAGTTATTTATTAAGCTATCGTGTCCCGTTAACTTAGAGGTGCTTCGTTTATATTACGAGTTATTAGTGAGAAAGTTCGTCAATCGCTTGAACAGCTAGTTCTAACGCTTTAATTCTTCTTTCCAGGAGTGTTCTTTGGGGACTACCAGTCTTTGACTTAGCATAACTGTTTTCAATTGATGGAAATAAACCAGTAATAACATTGCGAGCTTCTGCTAAATCTCCCTGGGTATAATGATGGGGGCTTTGATTCCAAACGTTTTCTAGCAAAGCTAAGCCGATGTAAATAGCTCTGAGTCGTTTCTTCACTAGAGTAGCACTTGCACCATTTTGAGTCATCTGGGACAAGGCATTCTCTAGTTTACTGATTGTCGATTGCAAAGATTTTATTGATTCCTGCTTATCTACATTTGATACGTGTTCCATGTTAGAATTGTCCTTTCTTCATACCTTTTCGAAGTAAACTGTCCGTTAGTGAAACAAAGGCATCCGATCATTATGACCGGCTGCCTTCGTGTCTGTATTCAACTATCGTTCTCCGTTAGAATTCCTGTAATACGAATAATTGGGTGGTTGAACAAAAACGAGCGCCTCGGTACGATGGGGTTGTGCACGAGGTCATTGCCTCAATAA
>NZ_FNAZ01000020.1:0-57343 GCF_900102125.1 Paenibacillus sp. cl6col | reverse complement strand
ACGGAGAATCGCGATCTCCAACGCTTGTTCTCCAAGCAATTTTTTCAACTGATCATTTTCTTCAGCTATTGCTTTGGAGTCGAACTCCGGGATTTGTTCCATTTGAACATCACCGAATTTGCCATCGCGATATTCATTAATCCAACGATGGAGCATATTCGTTGCTATTTCATAGCGGCGAGCAACTGCCGCTTTATTTCCAGTCTCCAGTGCTTCTTTCACCAATTGTAATTTGAAGTTTGTTGAATGTTTCGTTCGTTTCATTTCATCATCCCCTGTCAACTATTAGTGTAATTCATATACACTCTTAGTGTCCAAGATCATTAAGGGGCTTATGAGAGATAGTAAGCGTTGGGTGTACATACTTACAATTTGAGTAACTTCGGAACCCCGATTGTACTGCTCATAGAAATATTCCTTGATCTCACACGAGGTGTCATTACCAAAAACCTCAGCACTCCATGTTCCCATACGCTCTTCATAAGGGAAAGCACGTTCTATTGGCCCATCTGGATGAAATAGTAGAGGGATTGTTTGAAAGCAAGAATGAATTTTATCGGAACGGGGGAGCAGCAAAGGTTTCGGCTGCGTCCAATTGTCCCATCTCCGGCGAAAATTTTTCGTCGTCACTTATGGTACGGTTCACCGTAATGTATCTAAACACAAAGTACAGTTCGACCACAAAATATACATCATTATATAAATGACAAAAGCCACTCCTGACATACATTGGAGTGGTTTCTTTATGGAAGCAACCTTTTATTCGGAAATCTTCCCTTTAAGAAGTTACTACTTGCTTGCACTAACAATATCATTAAAAATTTGCTCATGTTCAAGTATTTTATTTTTATTGCAATTTGGGCAGAGTAACCCATTTCGTGTGACACCAGCCAGTCTAACTTTATTTGAACCGCATTTTTTGCATTGAGAATAACTCACTTCATGATAAGACTTAAAATACTTACAATCCACATCTCCTAATTGTGAAGACAACCAAGCGAAGTCGTACATTGAAAATGTATTGTCTGTTTCAAACTTCTGTAATTTCTTCAATTGACCTAATGGCTTTAGCCCATGCTCCTTAACAATGCCTTTCATTATTACTAGCTTTTTAAGATTGGACAGCTGACCAATTGGGATAAAGTTATCGAATACCAATGTTTTCCCTGAGGAGTCCCAGCTAGGAAGAGATTCTAAGGACAACTCCACTAAATTTGTTAATAAAGCTAGTTCATCTAATTTGTTTACTTTTGGCATATGTATCAACCTTAACTTCGATAAATTCATAAGATTGCATATGTCACTTAATGTTCCCTCGAAACTAAAGATTTCTAATTCCTCTAATCTTGTTAAAGAATTGAGTTTCGAGTAATCTTTTATCTTACAATTCCAAATTTTAAGTACTTCTATATCTTTATCCTTTATCGCTTCATCAAATTCAAGTTGTGTTTTGTGCATTAATTCCAATCTCTTCAAGGTAATTCTCACCTCTTCTCATGACTTATGTTAAACTTCCACCTTAAATATTATACCATAAGTTGGAATCCCTTTTTTTTCGTATCGTCCAAATTTAATACATGGTCGCTGGCTGGAAGTGCATACCCCATATCTAAAATCAACAAACATTGAAAAGGTGTAAACTCCCCACCACTCATACAACATCATCAGAAGCCTAAGATGCCCTTCTAAGGGCATTAATACGTTCAATATGTAATTTGTACACCAACCCCAAACAAGGCTTACAGATGCCAGGGGGTTGATAAAATTGAACGGAATAGAATTTGGAAAAGAGTTGAAAAAATACGAACCAACGCTGGTGTTTCTTCAAAAGTTTTATCTTCAAAGGTAGGAAAAGCTGTTACCTATGTCTCACAGCTTGAAAATGGAAAAATAAAAAGTCCAGACTTTGAGACTTGCTTTAAGTTGTTGGAGGAATTAGGGGGTGAACATGGCAAAATTGAAGGCATCCTTGACTATTTTGGGATTATCTCACCACAACGTGAAAAGGCAGATTTAGAATTGAGCATCAAATTAATGGAGCAGGAAGAAGAAAAATGGCGTTTAGGATGGTATGAGAAAAAATTCAATGAATTGCACAACAAGCATGAGATATTCACTCATACGATGGAGAAATTCATACAATTTGATTTCTCTAGGGCTGAGTCGGAACTAAGTAAGCCAACTATAAAAGAAGTTTCATTTGAACAGGTTTATACTATTTTACAAGAATTTTCAAAATTCATTAGCAAAGTTGCACCTGAGAAGCAAAAAGACTTATTACATTCCATTATCAATAAGATTACAGTAAACGCTGGAAATAAGCCTGATGAAAGAATCGTCAAGGACATTGAACTGTTCTTTGACGATTCTTTCAGAGAAGACTTTGTGCTTACTTGTGATACGGTTCACCGCGATTTATCTTCACGGCACGGTAAATTTGCTCCACGAGTACCAAGCGCATCAGCTGGTGCGGCAACGTCATACGGCCGAAGGACAGCTTCGAATTGGCACGACGGAGAACAGCATCGGATAGCCCGTTGGAGCCGCCGATCACAAAGGCTACATTGCTTGTCCCGTACGTCGCCAATCGATCGAGCTGCGAAGACAAGTCCTCACTCGACCAGAGCTGACCATCTATCGCCAGCGCCACGACATGGGCATCCTGCTTAATGTGACCAAGAATGCGCTCTCCCTCACGATCCTTGACCTGCTCCAGCTCAGCATCGCTCATTTTCTCAGGTGCCTGCTCATCTGGTACCTCGGACACTTGGAATTTCACATACGGCGCGAGCCGCTTGCTGTACTCCGCAATGCCCTGCACCAAGTATTTCTCCTTCAGCTTCCCTACGCATATCAATTGAATGTTCATTGTTGTCGTTTACCCCGTTTCCTGATTTTCGTGCAATTTATATAAGTATCTGTTCAAAAGCGGACTATTGAACAACCTTAAAAAGGAGAGCAGCGCACGCCCTCCTTTGTTTCAGCATGTATAACTTTAGTGTACCCGACATCTGCTTCCTTCGTCCATGTCGATGCTCACGCTGCTTGATAGCAACGTCCACTACCCCTTCAATATGTGTACGATGCCATGGCCCCCATCCACGATGACCCGATCCCCTGTCTTCAATCTCGTTGTTGCATTGCCACAACCTACGACAGCGGGGATACCCAATTCCCGTGCCACGATAGCCGCGTGTGAGAGAGGTGCCCCGACATCCGTAATAATGGCAGCTGCTCTTGGGAACAATGGCGTCCAGCCAACATTTGTCGTAGATGCCACTAGAATCTCGCCCGATTGCAGTTGGTTGCCTTCCTCAGGCCGGTTCAGAACCCGGACAATTCCTTCTACTCTGCCTGAAGCGCCCGCAAAACCCGTAAGCCCATTCCCATCTTCCACAACTGGAGGCATGGATGCATCGAAGACATCGACTCTTCGCTCTGGATTGTTCGCCCACTGGAACGGATCGAATCGTCCACGAATCAACGTAGGCAGCGGCGGCAGCGTCAAATATTTCTCGTATGTCTCCTTACGGACAGCAACATGCTTCATACCTGTGCCATCCCCCGCAAGCAGCCTCTGCACTTCTTCCATATACAGAAAGAACACGTCGCTCCTCGCCCCGCTAATCTCTCCCGCCCGCAACGCAAATGCACGAATAACGCGGTACACCCGCACAAATTCGGATCGCGTCTCCTCTCTTAGATGAGCATACTCCGAAGCCTTGGCAATCTGCTTCTTTATGTGCTTCGCTTTTTGCGGATATTTCTGCTCAAACCGTTCCCAATCAGCTTCATATTGCGACCGCTGACGGTTCAGAAGCTGCTCCACATTCGTGTCCGATCTCTCATATTCCTCGATTTGAGTCTCTAGCCACTTCGGATCCTCTCCCGGGTGAGGCAGAGATAGTTCAAATTCATGCGGGCCGCGATGGCCGAATTGCATCAGGTATTCTTCGCGACTCATCGTCCCCTGGAGTACCTGTGATATGCCGATAACCGGCCCAAGGCTGGCCAATCCGGATTTTCCTCGCAAATTCGACATTAATGCATTCGCAGTCTCCGTACCAGAGAGCTTAGTAAGTTCCTTATTCAACTTATAAATCGCATCACCGAATTTCCGTCCGCCTGCTATTAAGCCCCACCATGACTTGCATGTATAAGGCCACAGCTCATCACTCCATATGCTACACAGTTCCTCACACGAACTTGTTGCCTGAATACGATTTGTCATCCTCGCACACCAATCGGGATTGTCAGCGAGGTACTGCTCGATATCCTCAAGTGTAGTCTTGACCTTCTTCGCAAAACGAAAAATAGACGGAGTTATTTTTGTAAACACATGCCAACGAGAATAAGGATATACGGGAAATTCCATTCCCTCTGGAATCTTGCCAAGTGTTTGGGACAATTTATCCAGACTCTTTGCAAGCGGTACTCCCAGTGCCGGAAATATAGACACCGGCAAACTTATATTTGTATATGCCCTCCCACATATATTGCCCGACATAATGCGGAACCCCGATATCATATTCGATTCCTCATCAAGAGCTCTTAATACGGACCATGTCAGCGGCGTCATGACGTCTGGAGTGGCTTCACCGATATTCGTATTCGTCCATAGAAAATCGCCGGAAATCGTTTCATTCCATTCATACGTATCCAGATTCCCCCGCACTAGCGTAGTGATCGGTCTCGTCTGGAGAATATATAGTTTACCTTCTGCTACAGCCCACTCGATATCCTGTGAAATTCCCAGTTCTTCTTCCAGCTTAGACGCTAGTCGATACAGCTTGGATGCATGCCGCTTACACTCATCTGGGCCTTCGTACCTTCCCTTTGGTCTTTGGAGCGCAAATGACAAAGCATTCGCCTCACCCGATACGAGCTGTTCTCCCAATCCATGCACATAATTGCCTACCATAGCTGCATAGCTGCCTGTAATCGGATCAGCAGTGAAAAGGACACCCGATAGCTCGGGACGAACCATGATTTGAATGACGACCGCGATTTCATGCGCCTGCTTCATTCCTTTTACGGCACTATAAGCCTCTACCCGTTCTGAGCTTTTGGAGTCATATACCCTCATAATTGCCTCTCGGATTTGCTCATCCGTCGTTACGTTTAATACCGTCTCGAACTCCCCTGCATAAGATGCTTGCGCAGAATCTTCGCTAAGCGCCGAAGATCTTACCGCAAACGCCACCTCCCCATGGTGGCTGCGCATACGCTTCACATAGACTTGCACGGCTGACCAAGCCTGTACATGTAGCTCCCCATCCTGAAAAGCCGACGTCAGTACGACGATACCCTCCGGCACAGGATATTTATGCTGATACATCCTAGCCAGCATGCTTCCTTTGCCACCGGCGCTTGCTTGCAATGCCGGCGTTAACTCCTCGAAATGCACAACCATTTTTCCCATGAGCAGCTGCTCCTCCCATATGCTTTCCCCGAA
This sequence comes from Paenibacillus sp. cl6col, assembly GCF_900102125.1. NCBI lineage: Bacteria > Bacillati > Bacillota > Bacilli > Caryophanales > Paenibacillaceae > Paenibacillus > Paenibacillus sp. cl6col. Next base: position 51,888 of record NZ_FNAZ01000020.1, on the reverse strand, counting down.
TACATACGGATGCTGATTGAACCTCTTGATGGCGATGACTAATAATCGTTATTCGAGAAATATCGCTTTCTCCCTTATTTGTAAAAGCTCTGTCTAAAAATGTCGATATATTCGTCCGCTTCCTTCACCATATGCACATAATCATCAGAATTCATCTGCATTGCACTTGCAAGCTTCATTTTATCCTTCACGAATCCGTGGAACGTCCAGACAATGATATTAATTGCTTTGTCGATATCCAAGCCCTCCTTGAACTTAGAACGATCGAACCCTGCAAGCACTTTGCCGAACGCTTCCTGCGTCAGTCCCTTATTTCGCTGCTCGATGTGCGGCCTAATGTCGCTTGCCGTCTCGATATATGCGGCGTTTAGAAATTCGAACAGCTCCGGATACTGCATAAGCAGCTCCCATCTCACCTGTTGAACCTGCCTAAATCGAATAAAGAAATCCTTCTCCTCTAGATCGATTCTACCGTAAAAAAGGCCCATAACCTTCTCAACCCCATAATCATACAAAGAGAGAAACAGCTCCTGCTTGTTATTGAAATAATGGAACAATAAGCCTTTCGATATCCCAGCCCCTTTCACCATCTCATTGGTCGATGCATGCTCATATCCTTTTCGTACAAATTCCTTCATGGATGCGTTTATGATTCGATCCTGCTTTTCTGTAGATAGGGTCATAAACTTCGAATTCATCGCGACTGTCACCCTTTAGTTGTTTACTTCGATTATTTGGTAATTATTATCATAATTGCATTGACCACTTTGGTCAATATGCAAATTGAAAAGCTTTGCACTTCATTCACAAAAAAATAAAAACTTTTGTACCCAAACGCGTAAAAGCATGATAGAATACGTCTATGCAAATATTTACATGGTATTTATCAACAACTACTACTTGGAGGTGTTAAGAATGGCGACGATCATTCTGTACATGGCTTACCTGCTTATTCCCGTACTCAGCTTTCTGTTTCTGTTCAACCTGCTCGACAACAATAAGAAGAGAACACAATACTCCGTCACCTATGCATCCGTGATGTCGGCATTCTGCTTTATCGTGTTCTTGTCGGGCCAACTGTAACCTAGCAATCATTAAATTGACATGCAAAAGGGGCTGGATATCCAGCCCCTTTATTTGTGCTTTCCTATTAGGTTTTATTGCTTACTCAGATACACGGTTCATGATTCGCTCCAAGAAGACAGCAGCCTCTGCTCTCGTAGCATGTCCCTGCGGAACAAGCTTCTGTCCGTTGCCTTGGATCAATTCCTCACGAAGCAGACTTGCCAAGCTTTCCTTCGCATAATCCTGAATTTCACGGTAATCTGTAAACGCCTGAAGCGCATTTGCATCCCCTGTCGAGCTCAACTTGCTGAATTGTACAAGTGCACGCGCCGTAATCGTGAACATTTCCTGCCGTGTAATCTTATCGTTCGGGCCAAATGTCCGTGCGTCCCTACCCTGCACAACTCCATGCTCTTTCGCAGCAGCAACAGCATCTGCGTAATAGGCATTCGCAAGGACATCCTCAAAGCCGCTCATCGACTGCACAGATTGCAGATTCAACACGCGTGTCAGCAGAACGATGAAGTCTGCACGTGTAACTTGCGTATTCGGAGCAAAGCGATCCGCTCCAAGACCCTGAATGATTCCTCTGGCAGCTAATGACTCAATAGCTGTTTTCGCCCATTCCAGCTTATTGATGTCATGGAACGTTACCGCAGAGAAGCCAACTGCATACGTACCAAGCTGCTTCACTGCAAATTGTACCGTTCCTGTCTTTGCATCATACTTTGCATTTGGAATGATAGTAGGACGTCCTTGCTCATCTACACCCCATACAACGATTGAATGTGGACGAGCCAACTCATCTGTGCTTGGCTGATACGGAATAGCTACCTGCATAGCTGTTCCAACTGCGATGTCCTTCAGCGCTTTTCCATCTACGCGTAGTTCCAACTGAACGGCCGGACGATTTGCAGTATGTTCAAGCAACTCTGTTCCCCATGCACTGCGGTCTGGTTGAACGACAGCGACATCAATCGTCTTCGCTCCTTGTGGAGTTTTCCCATTCGCCACATTCGAAGGAAGTATCACACTCGCATGAGGTGTAACGATCTCATATTGCTGCTTCAACGCTGTATCCGTCAATGCCGATGTTGGCATGGATACGAGAATATTTTGAGCCTCTTTGTCTGCCGATACTTCAATCCGGATCTTCTTCACACCATTCGAATCCGGCTTCAAGCTGTCAGCAGATTTCCCCAATATCTCAGCAGGGATGACTGCCTTCGCTGTTGTACTACCTGCATCCCGCTTCGCTTGTACCACAATCTTGCCATTCTCCAGCTTCGCTGCTCCTGGATCTGGCTTCGGCGGCTCTGGACGCTTGTTCTCTTCCTTGGAACTGTTCGAACTCGAATTGTCCGTTGACGGATCCGGAATATTTGGCTTATCTTCTAATTCTACCTTCAGTTGGAAGTCTGCATACTTCGTTGCATCTGCCGCACTCATCGCCCGAATGACGGCTGTGCCCGGCTTCAATGCCTTCACAAGCCCATTCAGCGTTACACTTGCAACTCCTTCTGAAGAAGAACCATACACCGACCATACAACAGATTTATTGCTTGCGCTGTCCGGTAATACCGTTGCATTCAATTGCAAGGTATCTCCTATTTTCAGCGTTCCCTCGTTACGGTCAATTCGAACTTCCTCAATACGAACCTCTGGCAAACGATCGACCGTAATAAGACTATCTGCATACACCGATTCTACGACGCTCGTCGCCCGTACGATTGCAGTCCCCAGCTTAAGTCCGGTTACCACTCCATCTGCGCTTACCGCCGCAACGCCATCCTCTGACGATCCATAGACCGACCACGTAACAGAACGATCATACGCTTGGTCTGGCAGAACCGTTGCATTCAGCTTAACGCTTTCGTTCACAGCCAAGTTTACACTCGGCTGATCAAGCACTACCGAAGTAGGAGGCTTACGCTCCAGCTTCCGAATCGAGAACTCATCAATGACTACATCATTAATATTCTTCACGAGGAACTTCATCTCGTTGTCAACTATCTCGACGGCTACATAAATTTGCGCCTTCGTTCCATCTATTTTGTACTGCCAATCTTGTGGGACAACTTCATAGAACTTCGGCCCGGAAGAGCCTGCGACGATGTAAGTGGTGCCCTCTCCCTCCCCGGCGGGCTTGCCACCGCGGAGTGGATACGTACGCAGGTAAACATGATCATGGCCATTCAAGGCTACGTCCACATTCAGTTCATCAAATGCGGATGTCCAAGCTTCGCGAATCCGCTTCTCATTATTCTTGCTGCCATATGGACCACGATGGAACGTGACGATTTTCCACGTTTTATCCGTTGCAGCCAAGTCACGGCGCAGCCATTCCTTCTGCTCCTCGAAGTCGTACTCACTATTCAGCACTGCAATATGAGCGTTATGATAATCAAACGAATAATTACTGCCCTTCAAGCTGTCTATTCCATTCTGAGGATTGTTGAAATGGGCAAGGAAATCATCATTTTTCCGAGTACCCGTTACCTCGTGGTTGCCGACCACCGATACAACTGTCGTCTTCAAGAACGTATCCTGTACGGCCTTGAACCACATATTCCACTCGGCCTCTTTAAATCCGTTCTCTACCATATCGCCAGCCTGAAGGATAAAGTCATAATCATGTTGATCGGTCACTGCTTTTCGTACAATATTGCCCCATAGTTTGAATCCTGCCTCATCTTCGGATTGGGAATCGCCGAAGAAGAGGAATTTCGTACGTGTACCGTCCAGCTCAGCCGTCTTGAATGCGCCCTGCTCACTCACCTTATCGCTGCCGTTGCCAACACGGTATACATATTCCGTTCCCGGCTCAAGTCCTTGCACAACTGCCTTGTGTACACGAACCGTACCGATATCCCACGTATGGAGCATATTGCTCGTACCGTTCACACGAATGACATTCGCATTGTTAAAATCGACGAAGTCCTTCTTCTTCACGATCTCTACTACTGAAGCATCCACGTTAATCTTCGAATGCCATGTAAAGCCGCGAGAAGTTGCAGGATCTTCTCCCATCGACACACTGATGTTGTAAGGCAATTCGCTGCCCGCTAGTGGAGATACCTTGAACTTTACAACCGGGCTGAAGCGTACTCCCTCGTTCGCTTGCAGCTCGTATTCGCGTACCGTCGCCGTCAGTTTATTCGTGGTAAGCTTGCCGTCAGCGCCCGTTACACCTAACTCTATTCCATCACGTGTCACGATACGCGCTCCCTGCACCGGAGCACCAGCCTCATCTACAACCCCAAGCACAGTGTCTTGCCCCTCAGCTATACCGTCTGCATTCCAATTCAAGCGTAAATGATACTGAATAGCTGCGTGCATAGGCAGGCCGAAGAAGCTAAAATCGGTATTTCCCTTATCTGCCAATGCAATGCTTCCGGATTGAAATTCAACCTTAAATGTGCCCGACACATCCGATTTCAGGTGATATTCAATCCGCGCAAGCGCTTCGTCATCCTTCAAGTTCAACTGATTCACATCAGACAGCTTCAGGTTCACTTTCCCATCCGGGGCAATATGATGCTCGATATTAGCGGGAGCAAGTTTATCGCCTGCAACTACTTCTATTTTTTCTATCAAATTCGGGTCAACCTTAAATCCGACTTCAGCACGTTTAATATTGGAAGGCTTATATCCTTTGACCTCCACCTTATAAACATTGCCTGCATATGCATTGTCTGCTCCCTTATATACCAGCCTCGATGCCCCAGTATCGACTGTGAACATCCATTCTTTCTCTGCTCGATTCCCGTTTAGGTCACGAATTTTGACCATTACGACATGAACCCCGTCTGCCAAAGGTACACTTGGTGTGTAGTGAATTTCGCCCTTAGGTGGATAAAATCCATGCTGCACCAGCTGTCCGTCCACATACATGCGTACCTTATCAGGATCAATTAATGTTGTTCCCGGATGCTTAATCGGATCATATCCGAAATCTTCCCCGTACACATGAATTCTTGGAGTCGAGGTATGAATCGTGCTGCCGTCAACTGGAGAGAAGTCCTTTAGCACTGGAGGATCCATGTCATCCGTGTTCGGGCCATACAGCGCTCGGATTTGATCGATATAGAGAGTCCCATCGTTCTTGTTTGTATTTTTCGTCTCCATATATCGAATCGGCATGGAAATTTGAAGCGGAAGAGGTCTTCCCTTTGGAACCGCTGCCTCGATATACTTCCATCCTTTGAAATCAAGACCCGTCTTCTCATCCGTATAATCAATATCTACTGCAGCCCCATTGCCGTCTCGCAGCTGACCGCGCAACCAGTGCTTTTGACCGTCACCATACACCCATACGCTGATTTTTTCCGGATAGCCAGGAATATCGATATACTGATCCTTGCCTTTTGTATTGATATAAGCTCCGGATATCCCTACCGTATCCGTGAAGTCATACTCCAGCTTTGCGGCCTTGCTGCCGAACCGAACGAATTCCTCATCCGTCGTCTCGCCGAGATTCACGCGCTTGTATCTTGCACCACTTTCTACAAAGTAACGATCCAGACCATTCTCGAAATCTTCCAACAAGACGGGCTTCAGCCCTATATTTACTTCCATTGATGCCTCGACATTACCGTACTTGACGATAATCCTACCGTTCTTATCCGTTTCCGACGTCGCGGTAAATACACCGTTAGCATCAATAGAACCAATCGGGCCCTCTAAACTCCACTCAAACTGGCGATTATCAGAAACAACGACTTGCCCATCTCGAACAGCCGTGACCTGCATATTCACTTGTTCACCAGAAGAAAAAGCCTTTACCTTGTCAGGCAGTATGAGGTCTGTCAAATCCTTCACAACCTCGACTTGACCTTGCCCCCTCACGTTACCTGTTGCTGCTTCCACATTGGCGATCCCTGCAGTAGATCCAGCAGTAAACTTGCCATCCCCTGCTATCACTCCAAGTGAAGGATCGACTGTCCACTGCAATGCACCTGCATATGGAGCAGGATGTCCATTTGCATCTACCCCAGCTGCTGTGAATTTGAACGTTGAACCAACGAGCACTCGCTCCATATTCGGCTGTACGACCAGCTTCGATGCAATACCTTGCTCTGGTGCCTTATTTACGAGCAGCAATCCGTTTGCTGTCTTGCGCTCACTGCCGTCAGATGGACGATTTAGCACCTTGCGAGTTAGTTCACCCGGCAGCTTCGCCACGAACGTAGACGAACCGCCGCCATCAAGGCATAGCGCATTGACGACACCCATGTCCTTCAGCACCTTGCCGAAATCATCATAGGATACACCCTCACTAAATCCTGGTGCACGACCGTCGATTACCATCATGATAATGGAGCCGTCAGCCTTCGTTCCGATTGCTACTCGTGGATAGAGTGCCTTATCTGGATGCTCTTGCGCCACGCCATCCTTGACCAGCATGAACACACCGCCGACTGCCATTTTAACGTCCTTCCACTCATCCTCCAGCTCGAAGCTTGCTGAAATTTCATCTCCTACCTTCAGTTGACCGAGAATTTTGCGGTTCTCTGTTCCGGAAGCAGACAACACAACCTTACCCGGGGCAAGCGGCGAGTCCCCTTTGTCTTTGCGTATTTCCGCGACCTTGAGTTTTAAAGTGCTGCCACTCTTCACTTCTCCTGACAACACATCGAGAATAACTTCGTCACCTATATCATTTGTTTTGGTCGAAGTATGGAATGCGGATGTGAATAAGGACAGCTTGTCCGCATTTTCCCGCATCCGATTAATTTCTGATATTTCATAGTCTTTGCCGCCAATGTGGAGGGTACGCTTCAACTCAGGACTCAGTCCATATATGGACGTTCCGTCCTTCTTCAATCCATAAGCATACCAATCCCATTTAGGCGGTGGGCTCACTAATATTTCACCGTCTCCCATGAATAATCCAAGAGGCACGCCTGTCGTCATATCATAGAAGTCGCCGTTAATGGCTGCGATGACCCGATTGCCTGCCTTGTCGGCATTATCGGCCATCTTCGTAACACCCGTCATACCGTACACTTTTCCGTCCGTCATTCCAGGCTGCAAATCCAAGGAGGGATTCTTCGGATCGAATTCCACGTAATGAACCTTCTCTTGCCCTTGTGGGAGCTCCATATTGTTCCAAATATAATTCGCTCCTGGCGCAAGTTCCATCTTGCGCTCATCCGTAACTTTGGCGAAGCTTCCTGGAGCAGCACTTGACGCCATTGCCATACTAGTCCCTGTCGATGCAATCGTGGACCAGATCATACACAGTGATAGAACAACCGCCAACCGTTGTCGAATTTGTTTCATACGTAATGCGTTCCTCCTACCATCGAAATGTTCGAGAGGCCTTGTCCTCTCTATAACATGACCTAGTATAGTCGGCTGTCTCTGCAAAGTAATGAAACACATTTATCATTTCTTCGCCGATTCTACTCTTTACGGAATATCAAAAATTGCTAGATACCGAACTGTTTCCGATACTCAAGCGGCGTCATATTTACGATCTGCTTAAATACCCGATTGAAATACTGCAGTGTTGTATATCCAGCAGCATGTGCAACCTCATAGACCTTGAGATGTGGGTTCAATAGAAGTTCCTTCGACTTCTGTATACGAACCCGATTCACATAATCAACGAAGGAATAGCCATATCCGCGCTTGAACTGAGCACTGAAATAAGAGATGCTCATCCCGTACCGCTCACTCAATTCAGATAGTGTCAGTTCCTTATAGTAATAGCTTTGAATATATTCGCCTGCCCGTTGGATAAGCAGCCCCGCATTGTTCCTCCGCAACATATTCGTACGAGCCGCCCAATGCTCAGCCATACGCTGAAAATGGGGACCAATATCCGCTTCCCGCTCTGGCAGCAGATCCGAGTAAGTGATTTCATGCTTGCGGAACAAGCGCCGCCACTGGGCATCCAGTTCCCGCAAACATTGGAATCCGGCCTCATCTGCGGTACGAGCATTTCGCATTAAACCCTGCACCAGTTGTTGCTGCTCCTGCAGCATGTCGACAGCTGTGAGGCTTCCGAGTCGGTGGAAGAACCGATAGATGTGCCCATATTGGGTGTGATATACACGATAATATCCTGCCAGCTTGCTGGCTCTTCTGAGCGCATCACTAACCTCATCACGCTTCCAAGGCTTCGGCAAGAACGCAATGGCGCCATATCGCATCGCTTGAAGCAAGAGCTGGTGATCCGATGAGCGCCCTGTGAGCACCACCACAATCGGATGCTCCCTCTCAGATAACCCTCTAGCAAGAGTCAGACCGTCTATCCCGTTTCCTGACGTATCAGCGATTACGACTTCAGGCCATAATTTCTCAACCTGTTCCCACGCTTCCGGCTGGCTCCCCGCTTGTCCGACGACTGTATATCCTCCCTCTTCCACCATCTGCACGGCTTGCCTGCGCTCAATAACATCTTGATCCGCCAGCATGACCCGCAACATCAATATCAATGTCCCTCCTTCGCTACTTCTACTTGGTAATCAACGTTAGCATAGTCAGTTGCAATCTGGTCATGTTCACCCCAATCTTATCCAAATCTTAATAGTTAGGCGCAAACCCGCCCCCTTTCATTCCCCCCTCTCTCAATTGGCTCACGAAAATTTAACGATATCCTTCACCTCCCATTTGCAAGCGCTTACCAAATTGTTTAAGCATAATCCTTCTGCTCGCTTCGGCCTTGATACATCAACGCATCATCAGTTCATCCTGTCCTTAATTTTGGGGCATCACCTCCTTTATCGCATGTTTCCTGCCCGAACTACGCACAATGATAGCAATGCTGTCAATTTTAGAAATGAACGGGAGAACAGCCTTCTATGAAATCCATCATCAACCTGTATGTAACTGATTTGAAACGCATTACGAGCAACTGGGCTGCCGCCATTGTCATCACTGGCCTTATCGCCCTACCATCCCTATATGCATGGTTCAATATCATGGCATCCTGGGATCCGTACAGCAACACCAAGGGGATATCCATTGCTGTCGCCAATAACGATACCGGCGATACACTCCTCGATAAGCCTATTAACATTGGCAAACAAATCATCGAATCGTTAAAGACAAACGAGGCTATCGGCTGGACATTCATGGATGAAAAAGAAGCACTGCGCCGTGCCGAGCGCGGACAAGTGTATGCCGCCATCATCATTCCAGCCGATTTCTCTGCACGTATCGGAACCGTACTAACAGACAATCCCCAGAAGGCTGAGATCGTCTATTATGTAAATGAGAAAATCAATGCCATCTCGCCTAAAATTACGGGCAAGGGAGCCTCGGGCGTCATCCAGCAAGTCAGCTCCAACTTCGTTCGTGAAGCGAACCGCACCATTTTCAAAATATTTAACGAAGTAGGCATAGAGCTAAAGAATGAGCTGCCCACTATTGAGAAGGTCAAGAACCTTGTCTTCAAGCTGGAAAAAGGTTTCCCAGAACTTGTACATGTGGTTGATGTGGCACTGCGCGATACGGCGAAAGCAAATGACATTGTCGCTTCAGCCCAGCGCAATCTTCCACTGGTGTCCCAAGTTGCTGAGGAAGGCGCCCGCTTCTCCCGAAGTGTCGGCGATCTGCTCAATTACAGCGAGCAAGGGATTGATACGATTTCTCCCTTTATCAAGCAGGATCTTAACTCCATCCATCAGACTGCACTGGCTATCCAAGACCTGACCTCCATTCTCCAGAATCCGGGCAGTGACCCTTCTCTCGTGAAGGAGGCACTTAACCGTGCAGAAGGACGGCTGGATACAGCCATCACCCTTGTGAATGGTCTGAACAACTGGTTCAATCGGCTCAACGGGCTTGTCCCAGGTGATCGCTTCGGCAGCACCATAGGCCGTCTGCAATCCATACGTGACAAGCTGGAGCGACAGTTAGCGATTGTTCGACAGATCTCAGGCGCGGTGGAGCGCGGTGAACAAGTATCGGCAGACCTGATTAATCAATTGAGTCGGATTTCCAAGGAAACAGCAGATGCCACCGGCAGCATACTGAATCGATATGATGATGAGATTAAGCCAAATATCGTTCAGGGCATCCAGACAGCCAAGCGTACCGTAGGCAATGCCCAAACCGTCCTTCAGGATGCGGTGAAGCATATGCCTGACGTGAAGACGATCCTGAACGATGCAGCCAAGCTGATTACAGTCGGCAGTGAAGAAATTAAGAAGATACAGCAAAGTCTGCCTGAAGCGCAGTCCAAACTAACTAACATTGCAGATCGGATTCGCGAACTGGAGGCACGCGGTGATATCAACGAGATTATTGATTTGCTGAGAAATAACTTCGAGAAAGAGAGTGAGTTCTTCGCCGAGCCCGTCGTGTTGAAAGAACATAAACTGTTTCCAATACCGAACTATGGTTCGGCCATGTCACCATTCTTCACTACATTATCTTTATGGGTCGGCGCCCTGCTCCTGGTGTCGCTTCTGACGGTGGAGGTACATGAGGAAGGCGCAGCGTATAAGGATTATCAAGTATATTTCGGCCGCTATCTCACCTTTGTAACGATTGCCCTGCTGCAGTCTTTACTTGTGACCTTAGGCGATTGTTACCTGCTGCAGGCATATGTGTTGAATCCATTCTGGTTCGTCATCTTCGGCATGCTGCTTAGCGGCGTATTTATGCTAATAGTATATACGCTCGTATCTGTTTTCGGCAACGTGGGCAAGGCGCTGGCCATTGTGCTGCTTGTCCTCCAGCTGGCGGGATCTGGGGGCACCTTCCCGATTCAAGTAACGCCGCCGTTTTTTCAAGCGATTCATCCGTATTTGCCTTTTACCTACGGCATTAGCATGATGCGTGAGGCAGTTGGTGGGATTCTGTGGGATGTGGTGCAGCGCGACCTGCTCATGATGTGTGTCTATATTGCGATCACGCTCGTCATTGGTTTGTTGTTAAAAACACCACTGAATCGCTCTAGTGCCAAGTTCGTGCGCAAGGCAAAAGGGAGCAAGCTGATCCACTAGTGCATATCCAACTGCAATCCAACAATCAGTACAATCAGAATGGTCGCCAATAACCCTTTAACCATATTAGCGGTAGCAGTACAATTAAGCTCCCCGTGAGTCCTAAATCGAACAATTCGCCCCCTTCCTTGTTTATGGAACCATGATACAATGGAAGATGCTAACATGGACAATCGGGGGAACGATCATGCGCTTATATCAACAAGTATGGACAGACGTGAAGCAATGGGATCGGAACATTAAGCTGTTTTTTATCGCCAACTTATGCTTTCAAGTGGGTGGTGGCATGTTCATGGTGCTTTATAACTTGTATATTCAATCACTCGGATATAATGATGATATGAATGGGACGCTCATCAGCCTGCAATCTCTTGCAACGGCTTTGATGTTTGTTCCAATCGGCTTTTTAGGGGATCGCACGAGCCGGAAGAAGGTTCTCATTTTCGGCGCACTGCTGACAGGAATAGGATTCATTGGACGCGCCTATGTTGAATCTGTAATGAGCTTGAACATGCTCGCGATCTTCTCAGGACTTGTCGCTTCGGCATTCCAAGTCATCGCAGTCCCATTCCTTGCAGAAAATGCGCAGAAAGAACAGCGACTACAGCTCTTCAGCTACCACTTTGCTCTAGGCTTAGCCGCTCAGGTGCTCGGCAGCATGGGGGGCGGTGCATTGGCCGACATACTTCAATCCGTCGGATGGAGCAAGGTTGCTAGCTTGCAGACGGTGTTGATGCTAGGGGGAACGGCTACATTAGCCGCCTTTCTGCCGTTGCTCGCCGTTAAGGAGGTTCGCAAGCAGGACGTTCTTAGGGTAGAAATAGAGGCTGAGGATAGGAAACCAGCACAGGCAGCGGCTTCAGTAGAAGCTCCTGTACAAGCTGAGACATCCCCGATGCCTCAACCAGCTGCAGAATGGCGTGATATCCGCCGCCTCACCTTCTGTCAGCTGCTTGTAGGCTTAGGCTCAGGACTCGTTGTGCCTTACTTGAATTTATATTTCACGAATCGATTTAACGCTTCTATTACCGCTGTCGGCTTCCTGATCTCACTTGGGCAGATCATGACGATTATCTCCATGCTTATTGGACCAACACTGGTGAAGCGGATCGGACAGGTGCCTGCAATCGTCGTGTTCCAGATGCTGTCCCTCCCCTTCTTGCTGCTTACTGGATTTACAAATGCAATCTCCATTGCCATCGTGAGCTTCCTGTTCCGGCAAGCGCTTATGAATGCGGCGAATCCGATTCAATCAGCCGTCATGGTTGACCGTATCTCGGATTCACGTCGTGGAATTGCCAATTCCTTAACACAGACCGCCTTCATGCTTGGCTGGGCGAGTATGGGAACTGTACAATCGTATCTGGTCACCACTTACGGTTACTATTGGGGCTATGCGCTAACCTTCAGCATTACCGGTGTCCTGTACGTAACCTCATCCATCTGTTATTTCACGATGTTCCGAGAGAAACGGATTCCAAAGGGGCTTCAGGCAGAGGGAGTCACTATATAAAGCAGGATCAACAGCCTCCTCGCTCTGGACAACATCCGTAACAATAACAAAATCGCTGCCTGATAACCCAGGCAGCGATTTTTATATAATCTATATGATGATTGCATAATACGACTATTTACCATTTACCCTAATAAAACCTCTTACTGTTCCACTACAAGACTATTCGCCTGCAAATCTACAATCTACACCTACAACAGCTTACTTTCCTTCGCTTTCTTCAAGAACTTATCGCTGTTCTTATTAATTGTCTTCTTCAAGCCTATACCAAGTACAAAAGCAATTCCGATATAGATCAATAGGATAAGTACATGCTTCGTCACAACATCCCATAGAATTCCCCCGACTGCCTCACGCATAATGCCTATCGCATGTGTGAACGGTAGGAACGGATTCAGCTTCTGGAAGAACTTCGGCGTCATTTGAATCGGGAATGTACCACCAGAGGCCGCCAATTGGAACACAAGCAATACAATGGACAACGCCTTACCTACATTACCGAATACCGATACCAACGTATAGACGATGCTGACGAATATGATACTGATGAAAATCCCGAACGCGAAGAACCAGAACTTGTGCACGACATAGGTTTTGAGCAGGAACATGTCTCCCAGTGTCACGATCATACTCTGACATATACCGATCGTCACGAAGGTCAGCCAGCGTCCGAAGTACACTTGGTAGCTCTTATAGTCATGCTTATTCTCGATGTCTACAATCAGCATGGAGATGAGCAGCAAGCCGCCGACCCACAATGCCAATGTCGAGAAGAACGGTGACATCGCTGAACCGTAATTCGGTACAGGGAACAGTTCATGCTGATTAAGCAATACCGGCTCCGCAAAGAACTGGCTTTCCTTAGCCGCATCCTTACGAAGCAAGTCAATGACTTGATCCAGATCACCTTTTTCTTCGAATTCACGGATTTTGGATGCAATATCTTTTACTTTCTTTTTGATTTCTGGGAATTTGTCACTGAATTCATCCAGTCCATCTTCCCCCGTGTGAATCTTGCCCTTCATATCAGCCAGTTGGGTTTCGACCTCTGGAATCATTGAGAACATTTCTTTTTTCACGTTCTTGATGAAATCCAAGCCTTTGCGAGAATCTTTGACACCCTTGTCGAAGGCAGGTACAACATCCGAATCGATCTTCCCGATTACTTTATCAATGGACGCGCTCGTATCCTTCGAGGAATCATATATCTTCTGCAGCGCATCCTTCGTCGGTTGATTCGCTTTGCCAGCCGCTTCACTCGCACGCTTCAGCATATCCGACAAATCTGCCAGTTTCCCTTTTACCTTATACATACTATCGGCGATGTCCGTAATGGCACCATCATCCACCGTTTGCTTCATTTTCTCTGTTGAGGCGATAATTTTATCCGCCAGGTTCTGCCCGTTACTGATGTGGTTCTTTGCATTATTGATTTGATCGATTACCTTATCCGCCGTATTGCGGTTCATGATCTTATCTGTCATTTCAATGACATTGCGAGTGCTGTTCTGCATCTTATCGATCATCTTCAGAGCATCGCGATTCAATGCTTGCATATCTCCGCGGATCGTATGGAATCGCGGTTTAATTCCATTATCATAATCGCTAACGAGCTGAGCAACGACTTCACTTGCTCTTGCTGCCGCTTCTGCGCCAATCTGCTTGCCGCCAGCCAAGCGATCCTGCAGCAGTGTGAGCTTCGTCTCCATGCCCTTCAATTGAGCAATCAACAGATCAGTGTCTATGCCTGTCACTTGAGCCAGCTTGTTCAGCTGATCCTTATACTTCTCTAAGGAGCCTAATGTGAGCTTCAACTGATTCGTCATATCCTCGACAGCTGCATTCAGCTTGTCGGTTAATGAAGCATCCGTCTCACTGCCCTGAATAAGCTTGTTGACGCGATCAACTTTCTCCTGCAGCTGACCGAGATGCTCTCGATACGTCTTTCCTAATCGTTCTGCATCATCGAATGCCTTCGCTACCGTCGGCGCAACCTGTGAATTCAAGCTTGTTCTCGCTTTATCCAAAATCGAGTTGACTTCGATTGCCTTATTGCGAATATCCCTCAGCTTATCATCTGCAATCGACTTCGCAGACTCTACGGTTTTTTGTGCTTCATCCAGACGCGTCTTCAGATCCTCCGCGCCCCGCTTCGCGTCATTCAAGGACGTGAGCACATTATCAAATAGACCATTATTCTTCAAATTCCGATCTACATCTTCAACCGTCGTAATGAGGCGCTGCAAGGAATTCATCCCAGACTCCACTTCGACACTCTTCTTGGCCAGCTCTGTCTCTACCTTGCCAAGATCGAAATCGGAGTTCATGATATTCTCCACGACCTTCGATGTATCCGTTGCGACACCCTGAAGCTTCCGCAGATTGTCTTTGACAACCGGCACTTCCTTATGGAAGGAATCACTGCCCTTATCGAGCATATTCTCCGCATCTGTAATTACCGAATCCGGTCGGTTCTCGTAGCGCTTGATGACACGAATGGCAGACTCTGCCTTGCTAATGAAGTCCTTCGCCTTGATGATATCAACTTGGCCTGTCTTCATCAGCTTCTCGATCTCCGGCAGCTTCTCCTCCAATTTGAAGATGTTATCTCTAAGCTTCTTAATGTCCGGCTCATTCGTTTCAAGCTTAAGGCCAACATCATTGAAAATATCGAATATCGCTTTGTTCGCTGTCTCTACGAAGTTGCTGCTAATGTTCGACACCAGCGTCGAGGCTCCTGCCCCCGCAACCTTCGGCGAGATCGCATTTATCTTTTCATTAATATAATAATCAAGCTGTGCCTTCTCTGGATGATCCGAGATGACGGATGAGATCTTCTCAGAGAAATCCTCTGGGATAACAATGGCTGCATAATAATCGCCATGATTGACCCCATTGATTGCCTCATCCTTCGTAACAAATCTCCAACCTAACTTCTCATTTTCCTTTAACTGTTCAATAACCTTTGCCCCAACATCAAGATCCTTTCCTTCTACCTTGGCACCCTTATCCAAGTTCGCAACCGCAACCGATACATCCTTCGTATTGGAGTACGGATCCCATGACGGGAGAATGTTGAACCATGCATATAGGGAGGGCAGGATCACTACTGCTAAAATAACAATAATTGCAGCAGGATTTGTAATAATGTTGCGAAGATCCGTTTTATAAATGTGTAAGATGTTCTTCATCCCACTGCCACCACCGTTCTACTTATAATATGTAATGCGTTATCCAATTCGAGCAATCCCCTTCTGAGCTGCCCCATTCAGCAAATAAAATTCAAGCAAATGAGGAATTTGATCCTGATGGATAGCCTTCGCACGCTTCGGCCATTCCACTACAAGCGCTGCATAAGTCTTAATAAATAGGAATGCAGTCAGCTCAGCATCACAACTCTGCAGCTCGCCTGAATCAATAGCTAGTTCTACCTGCTCTTTCACAAAGTGCTGAAGCGCGTCTTCCACCTTGCTCATCTCAGACATCACAATCTCGGTCCCCATCTCCCGCATCTCGTATGAGAGAATAACCATCATCTCATGCTTTGAGCGGAATTCCAACACATTGTGCAGAGTACGGTGCAAGTTCTCTGTGAAGGTTCTCTCTGGATGAACGGATGACTGTGCAACTTCCAGTATGTCTTGAATGAATCTATTCATAATGGCTTCCAACAGCTCTTCTTTTGTTGGGAAAAAACGATAAATCGTCCCCTTGCCCACATGTGCAAGTCTCGCTATCTGATCCATTGTACTGCCTTTATAACCATATAATGAAAATGACTGTGTTGCTGCCTCTATAATCCTCGTTCTTCGATCTACGATCATACGGATTCCTCCTTTCTGCAAAGAGGCGATTACGAACAGGTTCTAGAACTACAGAACTAAATGTGAATTTCGGTCACTCATTCTTGCTATTATACTTCCAGTAAAATGAATTTGCAAGAAACGACACCTTTTAGACACAAAAAAGCGCCCTATCTCATTGACAGAACGCTTGTAACCGTTTTCTTATGGGTGAATTGCATCCGTTTGTAAGTAGTTCGATAAAACACCACTACCAATCGAAACTTTATTTTCATCTATGTTTCTTCTCTCAACATCGTGCTTCATTGGCCACTTCACTTCGTCCATTCTACTTCACAGCTTTGCCGCTCATAGATACCGCTCCCCACTTCCGTTCTGCTTCCTGAATGGCACAATCCATTTGAGATGTCGGCTTCATAAGCATCACCCCATGTCCTACTGCGAGCAGAGTAGGCTGTAACGCCCTTAACTTGATTGCGCTTGCCAGCGCAGCCTCGTTATTCCAAGTCGCCATAGCTGGGAATGGGAACAGCGGCTTAATCATCCCCGATACTGCGATTCCTCCTCGAATTTGAAAAGCATCGCCAGCAATCAGCGCACCATCTCTCGTATCATAGAAGGCCATCATGCCTGGTGTGTGCCCTGGTGCAAGCACGGCACGCAGAGATCCCACCATCTGACCGTCTTGAAGTAGAACATCCGGCTTCGTACGAATTGCCCCTTCCTTCGGCACATCTCCACGAATAGGCGTTGCTGCCTCACCAGCTTCTAATGAGCAGTTCCCCTGCAGCAGCTTGGCATCACGCGCTGAAATCATCACCTTCGCATGAGGAAGCTCCTGCTTCAAGGCATCCAATGCTCCGATATGATCACCATGTGCATGAGTAAGCAAGATACGTGTAATTGGCTTTCCAATTTGCTTAGCCGCCTTCAAGATACGAGCAGCACTATAAGGAAGAGCAGCATCGACTAGTGTCAGCTCATTCTCCTCTTCAACGAAATAACAATTCACAGGAAACAAGCGTGGCAGGAAAGACAGTTGAATAATATGACCTTGCTTACGCATACGCATGGATGACCATCCCTCTCTAACTAATGTTAATTACATAATAACTAATGATATTAGTTTTTGCAAGAAGGAATTTCCTCATCGTGTTAAAAATCATACCTGATTATGTATAAAGCTTACCGTGCATATTCGATTTACGATAGACGAATCTGTCGGTATCCCGATTATTTATCGTTTTCCACTATCCACATGTGGATAATTGTATTTTGCTACCCAAACGCCCCTTATCCACATATTCATCCACGTTATCACCAACCCTGCGCAGCATGTTCATAAGTTGTTCAATGCTCCCCTATTCACTCGCTTTTCCTTCACTTGCCACATGACAGAACTGTAAGGCTGTGTTGGGTAAATCGATTTGTCCTGTTCTTTGTTGCTGTTATGATAAATGCTAGAACTACGTAAACTCGGAGGTATCTGCATCATGAAGAGACTAATTGCTTTATTCGCAGTCATCACATTGTTTGCAAGCATTCTTGTCGGCTGTGACTACAATCGAAACGGCAAGCAGCAATATTATGTCCAAACCGTTGGCGATCCTAATGACAATGGGGAATATACCCTACCCGCATTCGATGAGAAAGGTAATGAGCTGAAGCTCACCTTTATGAAAACAGGGGAAAACCGCAAATTTAAAGAGCATGCGTTTTTACGCGTATATGTAAAAGATACGGATCGTGTAACCGCCTACGAAGAAGTAAGCAAGGACGAGCTTCCTACTAAGGTGAAGGATAAGCTGAATATCAAATAATAACGAGCTTCATTTGATTCCATATGGAACAACGCAAAAAAACAAGGGCGCATCCCCACCTCGGGGGTGTGCCCTTGTTCTATACACGCAATTGAAGTGTATGAACGATTGTGCCCGAACCTTCATGAAACGGACAGGATCATTCATCCTACGACAAGATTACACGACTAGAAACTTCGCCTCTTGCTCGCAATCCATACAGCACTTGATTGGCCGTTCCCAATCACTGAATTCAACGCCATCCAGATCGACAACGTCGGGGGCATCTTCGAACTCATCTACAAAATTGTCAATTGCCAATTCTACATGCTCTTTACAGACTACGTACATGTCGTTCCCTCTTTCTCGCTTATCTTGCTGTCTTATTACGTCCATCATAACATAAATAGGCCCTGTAGGGGTGAAGACATTTGATTTTCCCATCTTTGGATATCACTTAGTTTATCCGGCCTGCTGCGGCTTATCCTCAAGCTGCACAGTCGTCATCATCAGCTTGCCCTCGCGATAGAAGTGAACTTCCATCGTCTCGCCGACCTTCTTCTTCTCATATAAATATTTGCGCAGATCTCGGGTCTGACCGATCGTTTCATTGTCGAAGCGGACAATCACATCATTCAGCTTCAGTCCTGCCTTCTTCGCCGGCCCCGTAGCCTCCAGTACAATAACTCCGTTCTTCACGTCTTGAGGAAGCTTCAGATCATTGCGCTGCTCCTCGGTAATCGGAGCATAAGGATTCGTCAGATCGACCGTATATACACCTAGGTAAGGCCGAATAACCTTGCCAGTCTTCATAATCTCGTCTACTACCGTCATCACTTCATTCGTAGGAATCGCAAATCCAAGGCCCTCAACGCCAGTCGTCGCGATCTTCATCGTATTGATGCCAATAACCTGCCCCTGCAAGTTCACGAGTGCGCCGCCGCTGTTGCCCTCATTAATTGCCGCATCCGTCTGAATGACCCTCTGCTCCCAGTCATATACACCATCCTGGTTCAAGGATACCGGGATAAGTCGATTCGTATAACTAACGATGCCAGCTGTCAGTGAACCGCCTAAGCCAAGTGGATTGCCGATTGCGACGACGGTTTCCCCGAGACGCAGACGGCGTGAATCGCCAATCTCTGCCACCGTGGATACACCTGCATCATCAATAAGAAGAACGGCAATATCCATTACCCGATCCTTGCCAATGAGTTCTGCATTTTTGCGCTGCCCGTTCGAGAGCACCACCTCTAGCTTATCCGCCCCCTGTACGACATGTTCATTCGTCAGGATGAACGCCTTGCCGTCATCGCGCTTAATAATGACACCTGATCCTAGATTTGTGTCCTTCTCATCATCAGTCTCTGCTGCCACTCGCTTCTGCTCATTGACGATGCTGACCACCGCAGGCCCAACCTTATCGGCTACAGTCACAATACGATCATAGGGATCAACCGTACCTGTGCGATTAATGGTCACAGGCTGTGTGACTGAACCTGTTCCCACAATCCAGCTATATAAAATAACGGCTGACAAGGCACTAATCACCGAGCTCACAATAGCCACTTGGACGGTGGACCACCTGCGGCCGGATTGAGTTGTCTTGCCCAGTGTCCATCCCGTTCCTGTCTCTCGCTCCTGCCATCTGCGCTTTACCTTGCCAGATACCTTTGTCGAGAAAAAATCATCATCAAACAAGCTCATCCGAACAACTCCCCTCAACCCTCCAACCGGGATCGATCCACGGGTTGAACCACTGCCTTCGCAGCATCATTACACCACGGAATGATATGGCTGAAAATCGTCAACACTATATATTAATGCACACTATGAGCTTGTCATGTAAAAGAAATGTAATAGATTTGCAAGCTTGTACATATTCTATCATACAAACAGGGAATTGAGAGAAACAATCTCCCTCCCCTAATAGAAAGGAGAACTAGATTTATGACGACTTCAAGCACAATCTGGTCGGACATCGACCTAGTCGGACAACTAGCTGATATGAAGGAAGATCAATACCGTCTCACCTTGGCTTTATCCACCCTCATGGAGCTTCTCGTGGAGAAAGGCCTGATTACGCAGGAGGATATATCACGGAAAGCCAATGATCTCGACAGATGGCTTACAGACGAACCACAGACTTCGCATGAACCGTATCCCATGCCGTAGGCTTGTCATAATACGTATCTTTTAATTGCAGTTCACTCTCTTTGTAAAAATGGCCGTTGTCCTCCATAACTCCCTTTACCGTCATGCGGGCGAGATCCATCATATTATGATCCCGGCTTAAATGCGCCAAGTATACGCGGCGGGTATTACCCGTAGCAATCTCGCACAGCGCCTCGCCTGCCGCATCATTGGACAAGTGCCCCATATCTCCTAGAATCCGTCGCTTAATATTCCATGGATACCGCCCCATACGAAGCATCTCCGTATCATGGTTCGATTCCAGCACAAGCACATCCGAATCGATAATCTCATCCCGAACCTTATCGCTCATATAACCTAAATCCGTTGTCACACTCAGCTTTGTCTCGCCTTCATAGAACTTATAACCCACCGGCTCGGCAGCATCATGAGAGATACCGTATGATTCTATGCGTAGATCCCCGAAATCGCGCGCTTCCCCCGTTTGCATGACAATCCGATTTTCGTCTGCAATTTCACCCACATGCTTCTCTAGTGCTTCCCATGTGTTCTCGTTGGCATAGATCGGCACGTTGTGCTTGCGTGAGAAGGCTCCAAGACCTTTGATGTGATCAGAATGCTCATGCGTGACGAATATGGCGTCAATCTGCTTGCCCGAGAGCCCCTGTTCCTCCAGGAGCTGCTCTGTCCGCTTGCAGCTTAGACCAACATCGATCATCACAGTTGCGTCTTCATTCTGAATGACCGTTGCATTGCCTGTTGATCCACTCGACAGTACTGAAAATCGCATACTCATCTATCGTTCTCCTTCTTTCCTTCTTGCGGAGTATCAATTGCTCCACTTATCGCATTCACATAATACACTTCATCATTTTCCAAGAGGATGCGCCAAGACGGCGCTGCCACCTGTGTATTGGCCGCATCGAATATTTGACCATGGTAGCCAAGCTGTACATCCTTGACGACGGCCCCTGACATTAAGGCGCTCAAGATCACATGCTCCAATGCTTGAGAAGCCGGCAAGATCTTCTGCTCCTTGCTCTCCTTAGCTTCAATCAACTCTACATACTGCTGCCGGAACCCCTTAATCTTCTGCTGGCTGTGTGCCAGCTCCAATGTCACTTCGAATATCGGCAGGCCATTTGGCAGTCGCTGATACAAGACGAATGTTCCATTTCTACCCGTCAACGGGTCATATCGGTACATCTCAATATGAGGAATATCCCCTTGCAGGGACTTGATCAAATCATTCTCCATAAATACGATCTTCGTATCCTGCGGCTGCTTGAGCGGTTCCATCTGATCGCCCCGCTTCACGAATCGGTACGTGATTTCACGTAAGGCGGGTGTCTCTGAAGGAATCTTGGCTGTAACTTGAATCTTTTTTACTTCCATCATCTTCTTCGCCGCATCAGACAGGGAGGTCCAATCCAGCTCGGAATGCATTTGGTCGCGTACCTCTTGCCAGAGCTGATAGCCCAGCACAATATTGAGCAGCAGAAAAGCATAGATCAATATATTCTTCGCCCGACCCCAATCCATTTGACTCCTCCCTTCTGAGATACGATCTTACGTTCATTTCTTAACAGATCCATCGAGCAATGCGGTCGACCCATCCTTGTACTTTACCTGCCATGCAGGCAGCAGCCGAACCGTCTCCTTCCCTAGCTCAGGGATATATACCGGGTCAACTCCTACGATTTGCTTCTTCTGACTGAGAGCACTCAATTTTTGAAGCAACGCGTCCCCAACCACCAGTTGGCGCATTTCCTTCTTCTCTGCACGCTGATGAAGTTGTACAAGAGACCGCTCATAACTCGTAACCGTGCCCTCTTGCATCGTTACCTGCATATACCCGAAGCGGAAGCGACTTGTATTGACAATCGGGTAAGAGCCCCAATATTGCTGGAATCGAAAGGCTGTCCCTAATCCACTGGTTGCTCCGTTCAGCACATCCTTCTTCTCATTGTCCGGCAAGGTGACACGATATCTGCCATTCCAGCCTCCATGCTGGTTAATGAAGCGGACTGCTGCCGTGACATCAGAAGCAATATCCTGCTGCCCTTCCGTCTGCACAACAGGATCGGAGTAGATAAGCCATTGCAGGCCCCTATTCACTTCCAAGCCGCGCTTAACGTCGGTATAAATTTCCGAATTCCCAGTCTCTATATTTTTCGTAACGGTAGGATCATTGAACAGGCTGCGCTGCATCTGCTCTGCCGTAATTCGATCATAGGGAAGCGTAACCTCAAGCAGTTCAATCGGCTGTTCTGGAACATAATATGACCCGTTAACCAACTTATAAGGCGTCCAAGACCGTCCGAATTCGACCTGCTGCTTCACATCCTGCTCGGTCAAGTCTGCTCGGGTCGACTCATAGACAGCGTCCCCCTTCGCATTGAAGAAGAAGACGCGGACTTCCTTCGTATCCTTCGTCGTATACAGCCATATTCGACGAATACTCTCATCCATAAGCGCAGAATCGTCACCAATCGGAAACACCTTCTGCAGCAGTTTCAATGGGATAGGCGCGTGGAAAAGCAGTTCCACTCCCTCATTCTCCTCGCGTATTCGATTCCAATCCACCGCAGAAAGCGAGCGGTATTGGAACCCATCATACGAGCGTCCCTGCAGCCGCTTCACAATAATGTTATAGAACGTCATGCCTGGATATAGAATGGTATGCTTATTTCCTCCGAGATGAAGAACCAGCTGTTCCGGGAAGATTAGATTCTCTACCTTCTCCTCAGGCCCGAGCGGATCGGTCGTAATGTAGTCGCTGGTCGACTTTTTGCGTACATCGAAGTTCGGCATGCTATAAGCAAGGAAGAAGCTCTGCAGCAAGCTTAACAGCACAAGAAATGTTAGCAGCATCGTCTTAAATCGCTCTACCATTCGCTTGCCTCACTCCCTTCCGCCTTCATCGATGTCAACGGAAGCGAGAAGGTAATTTGTGTACCTTCGCCCCATTCCGACTCAATCCATATATCCCCACCATGCGTTCTCACAATTTCCCGGGCAATGGACAAGCCTAGTCCTGTACCGCCCATATTGCGCGAACGAGCCTTATCTACCCGATAGAATCGTTCAAATATTCGTTCCAAATCCTTCTGTGGAATGCCCAGCCCATTATCCTGCACTGATACATGAAGCATGCTGCGAGAAGAATCCAGAACCGCAACCAGCTTCACCTCGCCGCCGTCTGGCGTATACTTCACCGCATTGGACACAAGGTTATCCAGCAATTGATCGATCTGATCCCGATCGATCATCACTAAGCCTCCCTTGCCAATGTCCGGATCAATGACAACTGATGCAGCAATTCCCTTATTGCGGAACTGGAAGGAGAATCGGTCGATGACATCCTCCAGCATCTCCGTCATATCCGTCACCTGCTTGCGCAGCTTCGCCTGCTTCGAATCAAGGCGCGACAGATGCAGCAAATCCGTAACGAGACGAATCATGCGCTCCGTCTCGTTCTGTATAACGCCAACGAAGCGCCCTGCAAGCTGCGGCTCTTCCAGCGCGCCGTCGCCTAATGCCTCAACATAACTCTTAATCGTCGTCAGTGGCGTCCGCAGCTCATGCGACACGTTGGCTACGAACTCGCGGCGAGACTGCTCCAGCTTCTCCTGCTCCGTCACATCCTGCAGCACGACAATTGATCCTGTCATACCTTCCCCACGGCGATGAACCGGGGTGAAGGATATGCGCAGGATTGTCTCGCTATCTTCATCACCCTCATGTTCTTCTGTTCGAGGAAGCAGCATCCAGTTCAGCTTGCCGTTCACCATCTCATCGATCTGTTCCTGCGGCACACGAAGCACCTCGGACATGGGACTGCCCTCTACCTCGCCTTGCTTGATGCTTAGCAGCTTGCACGCTCGTCTGTTGACGAGAATAACCTGACCTTGTTCATCGGTCGCGACAACGCCGTCACTCATATTTGTCAAGATGGATGCCAGCTTCTCCTTCTCTTCCTCATTCGCATTCAGCGCTTCCTGCAAGCGCCTCGTCATATAATTGAATGCCTCACTCAACTGGCCGATCTCATCGGTGCCCATCACAGGAACTTGTCCTGCGAAGTTCCCTTCCGCCACCTTCGTTGCTTGCTTCGTTATCTCCTTGATCGGTTGTGTAATGGTATGGGCCAGAATGACACCCAGTACGGCCGTTAACCCAAGTGCAATCGCCATCCCCGAGAGGAAAATCCGATTGATCCCCTCAATTGTCGCGTACAGCTCCTTCATTGATGCGACAATGTATAGGGCCCCGACGAGCTTCCCATTGGAGTAGACGGGCTTCGCCAGCACCTGCTTGCGCACATTGTCCTCATCAATGATAACTTCCTGGTTGTCACGCATGCCCTGCAGGGCCCGATTCACTACTGTCTCTGTATTTTTGCGTCCTACATATTCCATATGGGTAGGCACAGATGTCGTCAATACCTTCCCGGTTACGTCCAATACCTGTATTTCCACACCATTCATATTGATGAAGCTGCGCACGAACTTATTGAGCGCCTCCAGCGTCTGCTCATCGTCCAGCGTCTCATCACCCTTCAGCGTCTGACCCGCGTAAATAGACATGAGCTCTGCTGTGTTCTGCAGCTCCTTCGTAAAGTTGGTCGTCTGCGTATGCTTCATCGAACTGACGAAGTAGACACCGATGAGCTGCATCGCAATTAAGATAAGCAGAACATAAATAATAATCAGCTTCGCCTGAATGGTGCGAAAAAATCGACCTAGCCCCCGCTTCACTAGAATCCTCCACTCCGCGGATTGCGCATCATATATCCCAATCCGCGCCGTGTAATGATATATTCCGGCTTGCTCGGATCATCCTCAATCTTCTCGCGCAGGCGGCGTATCGTTACATCCACCGTGCGCACATCTCCGAAATACTCATATCCCCACACTGCCTGCAGCAGGTGCTCGCGTGTCATGACCTTGCCAGCATTGCGCACCAAGTAGAACAGCAGTTCATACTCCCGATGCGTCAAATCCAGCATAGCTCCGTTCTTATAGACTACATACATATCCGTATCAATGAGCAGCTCATGCAGCTTCATACCCTGCTTCTCTGCGGCAGATGTCTCAGCATCCTCTTCTGGATCTGGAGTAGAGATTTTGTTTTGGCGCCGCAAGTGAGCCTTAACCCGAGCCAGCAGCTCTCTCGTGCTGAACGGCTTCGTCACATAGTCATCGGCCCCCAATTCCAAGCCTAATACCTTATCAAGCTCTGTGTCCTTCGCCGTCAGCATAATAATAGGCATATGCAAATGCTGACGTACCTCACGGCACACATCCATCCCGTCCTTCACGGGTAGCATCAAGTCAAGAAGCATAAGATCCGGCTTCTCCGATATTGCCAAATCAACGGCAGCTCCCCCATCGAAGGCGCAGATGACCTCGTAGCCTTCCTTCTCCAAATTAAACTTTAAAATATCTGCAATCGGTTGTTCATCATCTACAACGAGAATTTTGCCGTACACGAATCCGCACCTCTCCCTCTACCTTCACATTTCCTGCCACGTACTAATACAGTCACAAATTCCGTTCTGCATGCAGCCAGTCCTTATGTCACTCTATTTTACCATAATTGTCTCTACATCCCGAACCCAAACGTTGGAGAAGACGGCATAACGCGGCAATCTAAATATAAAAAAGACGGGACATCCGATTCGTCCCGTCTAGCTTGCGTTTATAAGTATTTAAGAGGATTCTGCACTTCGTCATTTTTAATAATTTCGAAATGCAAATGTGTACCTGTGGAATCGCCCGTATTGCCCATTACGCCAATATCTTGACCCTTCTCCACAATATCGCCGGCATTGATATTAATTTTGCTTAGGTGGCCGTACAAGGTTTTGTACCCATTGCGATGGTTGACGATGATGCAATTGCCATACCCGTTCTTCACACCCGCAAACAGTACGACGCCTTCATCAGCAGCCATAATCGAACGATCCGAGGATACCATGTCGATCCCCTTGTGCATGCGGCCCCAGCGCTTGCCGAATCCGCTTGTCAAGGTTGCACTGTTCACAGGCCAATCGAAGGAGCCTGTCCCTTCGCCGCGCACGACCTTCGTACCGCGAATGACAATCTCCGGAATGGCAGGCTCGACAACCTCTTGCTCAATCCATTCCTCGTGGGACAGCTTGCCGTTGTCCTTCACCAGGCGATAAGACATGCGCTTTAATCCCTGTTTGCCCTTGCGCACGACCTTGGACTCCCCCGAGCGCATATTCGGATCTTCCTTAATCATCTTCTGCGGCTCAGTCACCAAATACTCGCTATAAGCTTCAACCGTCTTCACGGTAATAAGCGGCTTCGTATCCGTCAAATTAAGAATTTGTCCATCCTGCAGACGTTCCTCCCCGACAGTCGGGTTGTTATGGTAGATCGCATCCATAGAGACATTCATCTTATTTGCAATTGAAGAAACGGTATCTCCTGCCCTCACAATATATTGGAGCTTATTCGTGAGGCCTGTCGTCAGCTTGCTAATCGCCTCATCCTGCGTCATCAGTTGGTCTGGGCTAATATTGGCATTTTCCGTGCTGACACGCTCGCGGAAACTGACAGATTCCAAGCGTGATACGGCTTTCGTGGCCTTCGCAGAGCGCATAGGCGCAGCTAATACGCGCACTTCCTTCGCATTCCCTTTGTTCGATGCAGATGGAGTGTACTTCGCCTTTACCTGCTTCAATATTTTCTCGGCCGTAGCCTCGTCATTCACATATCCGACTGTCGCGCCGTTGATCTTCAGCTCTACACCCTCTGCATATGCAGGCGTCAATTGATCGAGCTTCGCTAACGTTGCTTCCGTTGTCGGCTTCGCCTTGAATCCGGAATCCTCAATCGTTCGAATTCCCTCTCGATTTATCTTCATATGGGCGTTCGGATACTTAGCCTGTTCCTTCTGGAGCCGAGCTGCATAATATTGCTCTACTTCTTCTAGAGCAGACACCGTGCCCACCAGTTCATTCTTATGGTATACATGATAAAAAGGTATCGTATTGGCTTGTACATAGGTAATGCCTCCCCATACTGCAGATGCAGCCAATGCCATGCCACTCATTGCGAATACAATCGTTCTTTTCCTCTTTGTCATCCATCGGGTTGCAGGATTCCTCGTCAACCGTTCCCGCCATGCAGCCGTCCATTGTTGCCATCGGTTGCGATCATTCATTTGTTCCTTTTCCTCCCGACGATTTCCGTTGAAACGTTCCATGATGGTCTCCTTTGCGAATACAATGCCTATATTCTCATACGTAATGTGATCTTTTTCTATGAAAATTTACAAAAGTTAACGTTTTGTCATCTTTTTTTAATGTACCATAGGTCGAAAGTACATTGCAACTTGACCGAATTCGTCATTTTTTGGACGTTGTTCATCCTTACACCCCTTACTTTTCCAAAACAAAAACGCGAAAATGTGCTCTCCGTAGGAGATGGCCACTTTCGCGTTTATTATGCAATCCTTTTAATCGGTTTATTCAGCATATGTTCTCACAAAGATGTTCATCGTGAAGCCTATGAATCAGACTACGGTGTTCCCGAGCTTTCTGTCTTGCTTTCCTTCGCATTTGAACCATCTGTAGTGCTTGTAGTATCCTTCGTCTTCGATTCTCCCACCATCCACTCCCGCATCTCCTTATATTCCTCGTCATTCAGATGCTTCGCGAGAATCTGTTCGACTTCCATAACCTCACTGGAAGTCAATCCTCCCTCCATTAAGGTAGAGATGCGCTGCCAATCCTCTTGCGGGAGCTTCTTCATCAAGGTTGCAAAGATTTGATCCTTCTTCTCCTTCGACAACTCTTCCTTGCTCTTCGCTATCGCGTCAGGCGGCACTATTATTGCCTCCCGCCCCTTCGATTCCTGACCGGATGTTATGCCCCCCATTACCGGAAAAGCGCCATCAGGCGTTGGAGTTGATCCGCTCTTGCCTTCATTTCCTCCAGCAGATGGGGATCCTGTCGTTCCGCCGCCATTCGTCTCAGTCGCTCCCTGCCCATTCCGATTCGATCCCGATTCCTGACTATTAGTAGTGGTTCGTTCTGTATGGTTTCCGCTATTTCCCGTTATCCCATCCTGACTCGTACCTGTAGACTTATTATTTGATTGACTAGCCGTTTGTACATCGGAGCCAAGCAGAACACCCCACATAGAGGTAAGTGTCAGCGGCTTCCGTTCTATTGGGATATGGAAACTATCCAAGGCAGTCTGAATATATCGATCGACTACGATCGCTGTCGTTCCAACCGTTAATAAGCTAGATAATATACCTACGACCAAAATCGTCATTGCTAACCGCATCACACGCCACACTAAGCGCATCTATACTACCTCCTAGCCAGCTCTTGCTGTCACGCGAGGGCAATAGCCCTCCCTCGTGCCCGAGTGTGTATAATAGAGTACTAGCAGCCTCTAGCAGCCTCTAATATGACTCTTCTTCCTCTATCTTGTATTCGGGATCCGTGCCGGCCCACAGTCATTTACTGTTTAGTATGCCCAATTATATACAAAAAAAACGACTCTTCCCGAAGGAAAAGCCGTTTCGTTTCTATATTATGCTGCAATTAGCGGTAGATAGAACGCACTTGGTTCGTCTGCTCGCGGTTGCGGCCAACGGAGAAGATCGAGATCGGAATGCCTGTCAGCTCCGATACGCGCTTCACATAGTTGCGTGTTGATTCAGGCAGTTCATCAAGCGTCTTGCAGCCTGTGATGTCTTCCGACCAGCCTGGCATTTCTTCATAGATTGCTTCGCACTTCGCAAGCATATCCAAGCTTGCTGGATAGTGCTCGATAATCTCATCGCCGCACTTGTAAGCCGTACAGATTTTAACTGTCTCCAGTCCAGTCAATACATCAAGCGAGTTCAGGGACAAGCCTGTAATCCCGCTCACACGGCGGGCATGGCGTACGACGACACTGTCGAACCAGCCTACGCGACGTGCGCGACCTGTTACTGTACCATACTCATGGCCAGCTTCGCGGATGAAGTCGCCTGTCTCATTGTTCAGCTCTGTTGGGAACGGACCATCACCAACGCGAGTCGTATAAGCCTTCGCTACGCCGATAACCTCTTCAATCTTGGATGGGCCAACACCAGAACCGATGCAGACACCGCCAGCTGTTGGGTTCGAAGAAGTAACGAACGGATACGTACCTTGGTCGATATCAAGCATAACGCCCTGCGCACCTTCGAACAATACCTTCTTGCCGTCATCGATTGCATCATTAAGTACAACCGAGGTATCAACCACATACTTGCGAATGAATTCTGCATATTCGAAGTATTCCTGCAACGTAGCTTCGATATCCAGCTCTTCGCCGCCATACATTCTGATTAACTCGTTCTTCTCATTTGCCAAGTGGCGGAATTTCTTCTCGAATACATCCTTGTCGAGCAAGTCGACAATACGAATGCCGTTGCGAGCTGCTTTATCCATATAACAAGGTCCGATCCCTTTGCGGGTCGTTCCAATCTTGTTCGGGCCTTTGCGCTCTTCCTCCAGACCGTCCAGCACCATGTGATACGGCATGATGACATGCGCACGATCACTAATGCGAAGATTATCGGTAGAGAAACCATTTTCGTGAATATATTCAATCTCTTGGATTAGTGCCTTTGGATTGATGACCATACCATTACCGATTACACAAATTTTGTTTGTGTAGAAAATACCGGATGGAATCAGGCTCAGCTTATATTTCTTATTATCAATCAAGATCGTGTGTCCCGCATTGTTACCACCCTGATAACGCGCAACCACGTCGGCGCTTTCGGCGAGGAAGTCAGTGATTTTCCCTTTCCCCTCGTCTCCCCATTGGGTTCCTACGACGACTACTGTAGACATATTCATACCCCCGGCGGGTGTTTACACACCGTTATTCACTGCTTTTTTAAGCTTTTGCTCCAAGCAGCATACCTAGTTTATCAGTCAAATAGTGCAAAGTCAACGAAAAGCGAACGTTGATATCCGACCTTAACCAAATGTTCGGAAAACAACGTTCGCTTTCTTTTACGCTTATTATCCCGCAGAAGCGTCCTGATGATTCCTTTCGTAGCTGACGAATTTGTTGAAGTTCTTCAAGAACACCAACTCCACCGTACCTACTGGACCATTACGCTGCTTAGCGATAATAATTTCGATAATATTCTTTTTCTCCGTATCCTGATTGTAGTAATCATCACGGTACAAAAATGCAACGATATCAGCATCCTGCTCAATGGAACCCGATTCCCGAAGATCGGACATCATCGGACGCTTATCCTGCCGCTGCTCTACGCCCCGGCTTAACTGGGACAAGGCAATAACGGGAACCTCAAGCTCACGGGCTATCTGCTTCAGCGTACGTGATATCTCGGAGACCTCCTGCTGACGGTTCTCGCCTGGCTTGCCGCGTCCTTGAATCAGCTGCAAGTAATCGATCAAGATCATGCCAAGACCATGTTCCTTCTTCAGGCGTCTGCACTTGGCACGGATATCCGCCACCGTTATCCCTGGTGTATCATCAATGTAGACCTCTGCCTCGGACAAGGCTGCGATGGACATCGTCAGCTTCTCCCAGTCATCATCCTCAAGCGCACCTGTACGAAGCCGTCCTGCATCGACATTAGACTCAGCACAGACCATCCGCTGTACAAGCTGTGCCGCGGACATCTCGAGACTGAATATCGCTACCGTCTCCTTCGCACGAACGCCAACATTCTGGGCTACGTTCAAGGCGAAGGCTGTCTTGCCGACAGACGGACGAGCAGCCACAATAACAAGGTCACTGCGCTGGAAACCCGATGTCATCTTATCCAAATCAGGGAAGCCTGATGGAATTCCGGTCGTCCCTCCGCCAGTCTGCTGGCTTAATGTCTCAACCTTATCATAGACTTCCATCAACACATCTTTAATCGCGATAAAGCCGCTCGAAGAGCGGCGATTCGAAATTTCTAAGATACGTCGTTCCGCATCGCTAAGCAATCCAGAGACATCCTCGCCGCCTGTATAGCCTTCACTTGCGATTTGCGTGGCAGTCCGAATGAGACGTCGCATCATTGACTTTTCTTCAATAATTTGCGCGTAATAATCGACGTTGGCTGCGGTTGGTACCGCATTGGCCAGTTTCGTCAAATAAGACACGCTGCCGACGTCTTCCAACTGCTGCTTATCCTTCAGCTTCGCTGTAAGCGTTACAAGGTCAATCGGCTGGTTGTCTTCGCCCAGCTCGATCATCGCCTCATAGATCATCTGATGGGCCGGATTGTAGAAGTCCTCGGACTGAATCCGCTCCATAGCCGTGATCATCGCTTCGGAGTGGAGCAATATAGCGCCGAGAACGGCTTGCTCAGCCTCCAGGTTCTGCGGCGGAACACGATCGACATACATCTCGTTCATTCTATTCCTCCGTTACGTGCACCTTCATCGTCGCCTTGACTTCAGGATGCAGCTTCACGGCTACATTCGTAAATCCCAGCGTACGAATCGGGTCATGCAGTTCGATTTTACGCTTATCTATTTTGATCTTCATGCCTGCAAGAGCTTCTGCAATTTGCTTCGATGTGATGGCACCGAACAGACGGCCGCCTTCACCAGCCTTTGCCTTCAACTCAACTGTTGTTTCTCCCAGCTTCGCTGCAAGCATTTCCGCATCTATCTTTTCTTGTTCCTTGCGCTTATCTTCCGACTTCTTCTGTTGATCCAGGGTCTTAAGATTGCCGTCCGTCGCCGGACGAGCCAGTCCCTGCTTGATGAGGAAATTTTGAGCGTACCCTTCGGAAACCTCTTTGACTTGTCCTTTCTTGCCTTGTCCTTTTACATCCTGCAACAAGATGACTTTCATTCGAACAACCCCTCTTCTGCGTCGATTTCTTCCAGCACGCGCTTCAGCTTCGCTTCTGCCTCAACAAGCGTACCTTGCAATTGAGCTGCGGCATTCGTTAGATGTCCGCCGCCGCCCAGCCGTTCCATAACGACCTGTACATTCATCTGGCCCAGCGAACGCGCGCTAATCCCGATGAGTCCGTCATTTCGCTCGCTAATAACGAACGAAGCGAGAACATCGGTCATATTTAATAGCGTATCAGCTACCTGTGCAATGAGCAACTGAGAAAATTTTCGTCCTGGCTCTGTAACCGCAATCGCAATATGTCCATACAGCATCTGTGCATGGCGGATGACTTCCGCCTTCTGAATATACTCATCCAGATCTTCCTTCAAGATGCGCTGGATAAGCAATGGATCTGCACCTTGTCTGCGAAGGAAGCTTGCCGCATCGAATGTACGCGAGCCTGTTCGCAGCGTGAAATACTTCGTGTCTACCGTGATTCCTGCCAGCAATGCCGTTGCCTCCAGCATGCTGAGATTTATCCGATTATGGATATATTGCAGCAGTTCCGTAACAAGCTCAGCCGTAGAAGATGCATAGGGCTCCAAATAAACGAGAACCGCATCATTAATGAACTCTTCGCCTCGGCGATGATGATCGATAATGACAATCCGATCCGATTGAAGCAAACGCGGCTCTTCTACCATAGAGGCTTTGTGTGTATCACATACAACCAGAAGGCTTGCTTCCGTAATCATTTCGATAGCTTCCGCTCGAGAGATAAACCTTGACCATAGAATTTCATCCTTCTTCAAATAGTCCACTAGACGATCGATCGAAGGATTGCTCTCTTCCAGCACGATATAGGCTTCAATTCCAAGCATTCGGCATGCGTTCAGCACGCCAATCGACGATCCAATCGAATCCGTATCCGGATTTTTGTGCCCCATAATGAACACAGCGTCGCTCTGCTTAATGAAATCTCGAAGCGCGTGCGCGATAACCCGTGCGCGAACCCGAGTCCGTTTCTCTACCGCATTCGATTTACCGCCATAGAACGATAATCGTTGTCCCATGCGAACCGCTACCTGATCTCCACCACGGCCAAGTGCAATATCCAAGCTTGACTGTGCCAGCTGACCCAGTTCTGGGATACTGTCTGCGCCAGCTGCAATGCCCATGCTGAGTGTTACTGGAAGCTTATTATCAAGCGTCGTCTCCCGAACCTCGTCAAGAATAACGAATCTCGTCTGCTCCAGTGCCTTCAGTGTCTGCACATCCATAATCATGAAGTGTCGATCAGAGGACAGCCGCTTCATCAATACACCATGCTCGCCTGCCCAGGACGTAATCTGTCCATTTACACGCGCGAGCAGGGCAGCCCGCTGCTGGTCGTCCAGCCCTTGGGTCGATTCCTCCAAGTTATCCATAATGACGACTCCGACTGCTATCCGTTCTTCGTCATAACGTTTACGTAAGCTCCACAGGTCAGTAATGTCCGTAAAGTAGACAACCCGCTCCTCTGGCACAATATCCGCATGTACGATACGCCCACCGATGAACAATTCAGCGGAGCGATCCTTTTCTTTTCCCATATGAAGCTGTGGGAAGATATCCGTCAATTCCTCTCCAACTAACCCATCCTGTCCGGTTAGCTGAGATACATAAGGATTATGCCATTCTATGACACGATCCTCACGATACAAAAGGATGCCATACGGCAAGTCGATTATGGCCTCTTCCCCAGCCCGCTTTACTCGTAATCCAAGCGTTGATAAATACGACTCCGTCTCTTCCCGGAATTTACGTTCTGCCGTGAACGATGCCATAGCGAGCGCTGCAATACTGATCCATGCCAATACCCCGACTCCCCAGTTATACCAGGTCAGCACTAAGCTCATGGCGATCAATACAACGAATGTCCAGCTTGTATGCTTCGTATACCAACGTTGGAACAATAGTTTAGGCATGCCTTCTCACCCTATACTTTTGGTTTGGACAGGTACTTCCGCATCGGAAGGACGAGATCCACCAATCCTACAATTCGAAGTAGTGAATAGAGCAGTGGAATGAACAATGCAGCTACTGTAATGACAATCGGCAGCACCTTGCCCCATTTCTTCATGTGCGCAAAGAAGAAGAGAAAGGCAATCCCCTGCATTACGAATGCCAACTGCAAGAGCGGCGCCAAGTTCAATACAATCATCGTTAAGAAGCTGTCCGTTGACTTCGGGCCAACAAGGTCAAGAATCACAACGATGAAATAGTACACGACAAGAGACTTCGGAAGCATCCATTGGTGTACAGGTTTCATCTTCTGCACATCATGTCCTTGCGCGGTTAATAGACGACGGCTGATAGCGTACGTAATCGTACCCATATACAGCGCACTCACAATCATCATAAATGGAACCATCTTGCTCATGAGAAGCGCAAATTGTTGTTTCATTTCTGCTGTCACTTGCGTCGGGAATAGTGCAGACTGCTCAACACCGACCATCCCGTAGTTCAGCATCTCAATCACAAATTCATACACATTGAAGTCTAGTACCCACTTCGCTATGACGAAGAGGACAAGGGACTCAACGAGAAAGGTCACGGTTCCAGCAACGAACACGTTGAGTGCAGGCTTTCTGCTTTTAAACATGTGGCCAATGACAATGCCCGGAATAATAAAGTACAAGGCGGTTACAGCAACAATCATGCCTGCCTTCCCCATTAACAAGTAGACGACGGCAAGCACGGCAGCAGTGATAAGAGCGAATCTCTGCTTTGATTGCGTTGCATACAGCATCACAAATGGAACCGCCATAAAACTCATCGTCAACACCTGTATCGGCTGCAATATGGATAATAACAATACGAGCGCTACAATCGCCCATAATAAAGACGATGACCAGCGGTTTTTCAATACGTTCACCTCTTGCGCATTCAATCTTTTTCCCCCGGAAAGAAACCCCGAGACCGCTTATTCCGCGGGTATATCCCTATATCTTCCATATTTCTGAAAAGGGCGTCATTTTCATTATACCATAATTACTTCACGTCCATAGCTTTGGTGACGAACTGCTCGCAATATTCGATAATTTGACTGCGCCTCACGATGCCAATAAAACGGTTCATATCATCAACCACCGGGACAAAGTTCTGCACCTTAGCCAAATTAATAAGATCCTCCATATTGGAGTCAATTCGTACTGATTTATTATGCATATTCAGCGAAACTTCTTTCAGCAAGGATTTTGAAGCGTTCTCAAACGTAATCGCGCCATTGGAATTTTTCATGTGCCATAACAGGTCTCCTTCGGTAACCGTTCCTACATATTCCCCTTCATCATTCAAAATCGGAACAGCCGTGTACCGATGATATTCCATTCGTTCGAGTGTTTGTCTCAATGTTGTATTCAATGTAAGACTAACAACCTCATGTTTCGGTGTTAAGAAAAAAGCAATGTTCATCCGTTAGGTCTCCTCCTCAAACGACTCCAGCGAGATGATCGCTGTAACTCCCTAACAATAAATTAACACATTTAGGCATACAAAAACAAAAAGTCAGCCGTAATAAATACGACTGACTTTCCGGTTTCTATATCATTAATCTTCTTTCACTTGGCGTGGTTCCATTAGATTCTCTTTGCTCGTCTTCGGATCCAGCCAGTTGTCCAGCAGAGTCTTAATATAATCCAGATCCTCATCCTTCACCATATAATACCAGCCGTTGCCAATCATCTTGCCGTCACCATGCAGCATATAGCTGCTAATGCTCGGTACTCCGTCATTCGTGAACATCGTCTTGGCCAAATCAATCATATACTTCGGTCGCATATCCGTTGTAAAATTCTCACCCATAATTTCAATAAGCTCTGGAATGCGTCCGATTTTATCCATTTCGATGGTACGCTGCATAACCGCGTTCAAGAATATGCGGTGACGCATCGTACGGTTCATATCCGAATCCTCACGGTAACGTACGAAGTACAATGCTTCTTGACCATCATAGATCGGCTTGTTCGGCTCTATGCGGAACTTCTCATGATCGGGATCTTTATTGACGATCGCCTTCGTAATTGGGAGTTTAACGCCATCTAATGCATTGACGACATCCTTCAATCCCTCGAAGTTAATTGTCGCATAATGGTCAACCTTGTGCTTGAGCAGATTATCTACCGACTCCATGCTCATCTTCGCACCGCCATAGGCATAAGCGTGATTGAGCTTCGTTTCAAATCCCTTGCCGATGATTTCCGTATACGTATCACGTGGAATCGATAACAGCAATACTTTGTTATCTTGTGGTCTTACAACCGAATATATAATGGTATCAGAACGTCCAATTTCCTTACCTCGCTGGTCAACCCCCAGCAGTAGTACTGAGAATGGCTCCGTCACTTTGCGAATTACTTCTTCTTTGCCTTCAATTGGCTTATAAGACTTATCAAGCGTCTCTTCTACATGCCCGGATAAGAACATATCGAAGGCCAGAA
This sequence comes from Paenibacillus sp. cl6col, assembly GCF_900102125.1. Classification (NCBI taxonomy): domain Bacteria; kingdom Bacillati; phylum Bacillota; class Bacilli; order Caryophanales; family Paenibacillaceae; genus Paenibacillus; species Paenibacillus sp. cl6col. The sequence goes on along the minus strand of NZ_FNAZ01000020.1, from coordinate 15,271 downwards.
CCGCTAGCTGCTTGCGGAATATAAATCCGCTAAGACCAACAATCGCGATGATTGCCAGGGCGATTCCCCATTTTTTATATTTATTTTTTTTCATTCGTAATCCTCTTCTTCCTTTATGTGATGCGATCATATCCAAAATCCATTTACTAACCGATAGTTCTTATTTCATACATATAAGAAGCATTTTTGTTGCCTTCCATACCTGTTTCAGTATAGCTCTTAGGCATTTTCCGCATTGACCAGATGAAAAACATTATGCTGCGCATAGCTATCCGCGTCAATCTGATTTCCCTATCCGCGTACGGTGTTTCATTTTTCCTCATGTGTGTAAGCTTCGGTTCGCTCTAATTCGAAATTGGCAGCACATCACACCTGCTTCACTTCTCAAAGATACCCGCCCCAGTGCGAACGACACGAATTTCCTATACTAGCAGTACCTATTCCCCTAGAAAGTGTCGCATGGTGATTTTTCAAAAAAGACCAGCCACGCTAGCTGCTCATCGTTTTACTTCTCATTTATTCGAATCGTAATAATTGCGGCTTTGATCATGCGATCGTGCACTTACTCTATTCGTTGAACATGAGCTTCATACCGCTTAGTACCTGCCTAGAACAGTATGTGACGATGAATGTAAAAGACATGCTCACATTCTACACTGACAGCTTCATAACCCAATATTGGAATATCCACGTTCCCTTATGGTTAAGCTGTATCAGATATAGGATGAGCATGCTCGGTCGATTTTATCTGTTTGTAACGACCGGTAATCAGAACCCTCTTTGACAAATTTCTTTGATGATTATGCATGAAACAATATTTTTATTTTACATGCAAACGATCAAAAAGGAAAATACAGATTTCATGATCCGGATCACTATTTTGACAGAAGTACCAAAAAACCGCCCATTTTTGGGCGGTTTTCACACAGGATATGGAATAATGATCATCCGAACCAGCTCTTTACCCAGCGTACAACATCTAACGTTAATGGAATGAGTCCAAACCCATGATTGCCTATAGCGACGACACCATACGCATATTGACCGATAGCAACGACTCCTAATGCCACGTTGCTAATTACAACAGCACCGATGGATAAGACACTACTCACGGCCACAGCGCCAATGGACAGCCAATCACTAACCGCAATCGCCCCTACCGAAAATAAATCACTGAATGCAATGGCACCCACTGCTGCCAGCAGTCCTAAGGATATGGCACCAAATGCAAACAGACCAACACTTATCATTCCTCCAGCGATGAGACCGATTGCGATATCCCCAATCGCGATAAGGCCAATTGCGACCTTACTGTGTCGGCCTACTCGGCTAGCGCCACTGCTCCGGATGCTAATAATCGGAAGCTGTGGGGATGGCCATTGATAGTCGATTTCTTGTCCCTGCCAACGTTTACTGAATCGTTCGTGCCATCTCATGATCTAAACCTCCGTACCGAAACCATTTTCATCCTTCTCCTGCTATCCATTGTATCACTGCAGCCATATGAAGGAATCCGCCTCGAGACGGAACCCCCCATCCAACTGGAGCAGCATTTATTCATTTGCGAAATCAAGATTGAATGGGATACAGGCATGGTAAATTAGAAAAAAGGATGGGTTACTGTATTAGCCGCACAAGTAAAGATATGGTATGTTCTATACTTGTACATGATGAATCCTATGCAACAGGAGGAGGTCAAGCTCAGACTCCGCTTCCATTGTCGCGGAGAATTCGCTCCTCCTGCGAATGGAACAGCGTTACCAGGCTCGATTGTAGCCCCTGCTTCCCTTCAATCCGTAGAGGAGCTTCATCCCTCTCTAGGCCATGTCAACCGCACGGGTATCATTCCACTGTATTGGTCATGTGGCAGAAGGAATTATTCCAGTTATGATTACATATTTGATCAGAAATCCATAAGATCAGCAATTCAAAAATCGAACACGATGTGAGATAACGAAAAGCCCTCTGTCGATAAATTAAAAAAGACAATAAAAAAGACAGCTGATATCATATCAGCTGTCTTCTGCACCATCATTACTCCGTAGTGTACGGAAGCAATGCTACTTGGCGAGCGCGTTTTACAGCGATCGTCAAAGCACGTTGGTACTTCGCGCTTGTACCTGTTACACGGCGTGGCAAGATTTTGCCGCGCTCGCTGATGAATTTCTTCAACAGGTCGATGTCTTTATAATCAATGTGAGTGATTTTGTTCACTGTGAAGAAGCACACTTTACGGCGCTTGTTACGACCTCTACGGCCACCGAATTTACGGCCTTCGCGTTCGCCGCCTTCATTTTGCTTAAAGCTCATTCATGTCAGTCCTTTCCGTTCTAGAATGGCAAATCATCATCGGAAATGTCGATAGGTCTACCGTCATCAGAGAAAGGATCTGCTGCTGCTTGTCCGCGAGAATTGGAATTCCCACCACGTGCTGGAGCATTGTTGTATTGCGGTGCTGGTGCACCGTAATTGCCGCCGCCCATATCATCACGTGTTCCCCCGTTATCACGGTTCGATTCCAAGAAACGCACATTATCAGCAATAATTTCAGTCACGTATACACGTTTACCTTCGTTATTGTCATAGTTGCGCACTTGAATGCGTCCTTCTACTGCTGTAAGCCGACCCTTGCGCAAATAATTTGCACATGTCTCAGCTAGCTGCCGCCAAGTAACGACTGGAATAAAGTCCGCTTCACGCTCCCCACCTTGACTCGAGAACGGTCGATCAACCGCTAACGTGAACTGCGTTACTGCCACTCCAGATGAAGTGTAGCGCAATTCAGGGTCCCGTGTAAGACGTCCTATCAATATCACGCGATTCAACATGCTATCCCCTCCTTCGACGTATCCTTTACGAACTTACGATAGTTTTGGCTATTAAGCCACGTCGCTAACAACAAGATGACGGATGATTTCGTCAGAAATCTTAAGTTGACGATCCAACTCCGCTACTACTGCAGGTTCTGCAGTAAAGTTCACGAGAACGTACACGCCATCGCGGAACTTCTTGATTTCGTAAGCAAGACGACGCTTACCCATCACATCGTGCTTCGTAATTTCTCCACCGCCGTTAGAGATAACGCCTTGGAATTTGTCGACTGTTGTTTGAACAGCTTCTTGCTCTACGTCAGGACGAATGATGTACATCAATTCGTATTTGCGCATTTCACGTTCACCTCCTTATGGACTTCAGGCTTCTGATCTTGTCAGAAGCAAGGAGCGAGAAAACTCGCACTAAACTAGTGTACCAAAATGAAGGATGACATGCAAGTGCATCTTCGTGTCCGCATACAAGCACTTTTCTCCATTCATTAAGGGATACCCCTGCGCACACACTACATAGGCAAGCGATCTCGTTACGCTTCTGCATCTATACAACATCCTTTCAGGAGGTTACACAATGGGCGAGAAAACAGAATTCGAACCGGGAGACAAAGCACCCAATGATGCCATTTATATGGAAGTCGGTGAAAGAAGCTTCCATACCGAAATTCAAGATCCAAAACAAATTAAGTTGAAGAAGGGTGATACATTCCCTGAAACAACGAACAAAGACCGAAAGTGGAAGAAAAAGCGCCATGCTTTGACGCACTGATTCGATCGTTTCACTTTTTTTATTATCCGTGTATAGAAACGTGATAATGAGCCATAATAACAACTGACGGTGCGAAGCGAGGTGTGGTTCCGTTGAACAATGGAGCGAAGAAGCCTAGTGGAGACATTTAACTTTACGACATAAGAGAAGCGAGGGGTTGTGCTAAAGACCATTTGTCTGCAACACACTTATCGTAATATGGATACCGTAAAGGTTCCATGTGATGTAGGAAGCCTAAGCCATCTGAACATTGTGAAGATAGAAGTCGAATAAGCACCGTCAACCAGGAAGGGATTTCGCGCATGCGAGATCCCTTCTCTCATTTGCTGCACCCTTTTTATTTTTTTCTCGGATGTATGTATAATTCCGCAATAACGATCCATAATAACAACTGACGGTGCGAAGCGAGGTGGGTTCCGTTGAACAATGGAGCAAAGAAGCCTAGTGGAGACATTTAACTTTACGAAATAAAGGGAAGCGAGGGGTTGTGCTGTAGAGCATTTATCTGTAACACACTTATCGTAATGGAATTTTTATATGGTTCCATATGATGAAGAAAACCTAAGCCATCTGAATTGTGAAGATAGAAGTCGAATAAGCACCGTCAACCAGGAAGGGATTTCGCGCATGCGAAGTCCCTTCTCTATTTATTTCAGCATTTGTTACAACAACACATACATCGTCATCGACAGCTCCAGAGGCAGCAAAAACTTGCCTATAACATGCAAAAAACTCCGAAGCCTAAGCTCCGGAGTTATCATATCCAATAAGTGGCGGAAAGGGTGGGATTCGAACCCACGCACGCCTTGCGACGCCTAGCTGATTTCGAGTCAGCCCCCTTGGACCTCTTGGGTACCTTTCCATAGCAAGAGTTATCTTACCATAGTCCACACTATATTGCAACATATTTTTTACAAAATTATCTTACTCAGAATCAGGATGAGCAGAACGAAGCACCTTCTTCATGCTCTTCTCGAACTTCGCGCGCGGGACAAGCACACTATGCTTGCATCCAACGCACTTAATGCGGATATCCATGCCCATTCGAATGATCTCCATCTCATTTGTACCACAAGGATGAGGCTTTTTCATTTGAACGATATCACCCAGTGCGAAGACTTTACGATCCATTACATATTCCCTCCTTGTTCTGCTCGTTGATACGTAACGAGGCGCGGGTATGGAATCTCAATTCCCTCTCGCTCTAGAGCCCGCTTCATATCTGCATTAATCATACGAACAACACCTGCTTGGGTGAATGGACGGCATTCGGCAATAACCCGAATCGTCACTTCTGAAGGCCCAAGCGTTTGAACGCCCAAAACTTGCGGCGTCTTGACTACATTCTCATTGTGCTCTGGCAATGCTTCAAGCGCTTTATTCATGACTTGAATAGCCTTCTCTACATTCTCCTCATAAGCAATTGATACATCCACAACAGCAATCGAGTTGTTTAGTGAATAGTTGGTTACCTCGGTAATGCTACCGTTTGGAATGACGTGAACCTCTCCAGTCCAGCTATGGATCCGAGTCGACCGCAAACCAATCATCTCTACCGTACCTTGGAAGGATCCAACCTTAATGACATCGCCTACCGCGAAATGATCCTCCAATATTATGAAAAATCCGGTCATAACATCCTTCACCAAGCTTTGAGCACCAAAACCAATGGCCAAGCCGACTACCCCTGCCCCCGCTAACAGCGGTGCCAAATTCACATTGAACTCCGATAAAACTACAAGGATCATAATAAAATTCATTGCAAGCGAGGTCATATTTTTAAGCAGCTTTCCTACCGTAACAAGCCGCCTCGGTTGTCCGTTCAGGCGGGATTTCTCCTGCTTGGCAATCGTATGATTAATCATTCGATGAACAATGCGAATCACGATTCTGGTTACTAATATAATCAGTACAATTTTAATGGTTTTTACTAAGAGCATTTCCCAAGTTGCCATATCGGTTACCCAGTTCCATATCCCTTGCTGCCATTTCTCGAATACCGACAGCGTCTGTTCAATATTGTCGGTTACTTCTTCTGGCTTATCTGCCGCTGCGGCCCATAACATCTTCATTCCCCCTCTATTACTATCTAGCGTTATCAATGTTAGGACACTTTATTATAAAATAGGAACTTATTCTCGTCGAAGTATAAAAGTTTTCTTGCTTCCATATACTAGATAGTACCTTTAGTAGAAAACGGAGGCTGCTTGTGATGACATTTTCTTTGTTCAAACGCCCGTCAACCCATGAATGCCATCCATGTAAAGTGGTTTATGATGCACCTAACGCACTATCTTCCCTAATTCATTCCTGCCAACACCATTTGCAAATGCGAGCTTCTCACCAGTCGACAACGGTTATCTGCATTGGAACCGATCGTTCAACGGGCGACTGTCTCGGCCCTCTCGTCGGGACACGGCTGTCGAAGTCCACTTCCCGTCACTTTCAAGTTCTCGGGACACTACAGCAGCCTGTTCATGCCATGAATTTGCAAGAGACGATAGATTCACTGCAAGCGAGCGATCCTCATACCTTCATTATTGCAGTTGACGCTTGTCTTGGCCAGAGCAGCAGTGTGGGTTCCGTTCAAGTCGTTGAAGGGCCGGTCCGTCCTGGGGCTGGGGTAAATAAACAATTGCCCCCGATCGGAGATATGCACATTACAGGCATTGTCAACGTCGGAGGCTTCATGGAATATTTCGTATTGCAAAATACTAGGCTTCATTTGGTCATGGGTATGGCCGAGGTGATCGCGGATACAATCGAACAGTCACTCACTTCCTTAGCCCATCGATAAGTACACGGATTAGGAGCCCTTCTTTGCCTCTGCAAGCTCCATTGCTTGCTTCTCTTCCGGGGACAAGGAATAGGAAGACTGTCCATTCTCTATGGGCTTCGCATATACATATGAGTGATCCCGTCCGTGGATGCCTGTAATGACAACCCCATCCTGCTCCTCATTTAACCATGCAATCGAGAAGCTTAAATCACTCCCGCGCTCTGCAAATGCATTGTAACGCTGTATGCCGACGTGGGATTTCATCTTTTTCAGAGCTTTTTTCGTTTGCTCCATGTCAGCATGATGCTGTTCCGTCTTCCCTTGCAGATGTGCAATATCCTCATGCATGCTGGACAATACAACATCCAAATTTTCAATACCACTTTCCCCCATAATCGCCTCATATTTGCGGCGAAGCTTACGGAGCTGTGACCCTTGGAGAAGAACAATAATAAGTAACAACAATAACAATATGCCGATGCCAGCGGCAATGAGCGGCAACCAATCATTCTGCAATTCATTCATCATAAGTCTTTGTTCTCTCCTGCCTATAACGTGTCCCGTACCTCAAATGCACGGACTTCCTCATCCTTGCGTTTCCCCATTAGTTCGCTTGCTGTCTATCAATATTTATTATCTATAATGGGCAGCTATGATGCGAGCTGGCCGAATGATGAGTCATATTTTCTGTATGTATTTCGTCCATTCTTAGTATAAATTTTTTCATCGGACTCATACAATACTTTTTCCCCACCATTAACTTGAAAAATCTGCGTTTTTCTGCCCTATATCAACTTCCAAAGGCTGCGATGAAGCTGAACCTGTTTATGGTCATTGATGATATTCGGAAATATGCCCTTTTAACGGATCTCTACATTTAGTTATAACACGATCTAACCAAATGAAGAGACAACAAAGTTGTAACCTTTTGCTTCAATATTTTGTAAATAATAAACTGTTTATCGTTGCCTTGTCCTTCTGGCTGATTGTTCTGTCCCAACACAAAACTGGCATGCTTAGTGTAATCCCCTCTTGCTTCGGATAACAACCAAGAATGCCAGTTCATGTACAAGAATCCCAACTAAGGCTTTATTGAGCCGACAACGATTGAAGCAATTCTAATAATCGCTCCAGATCCTGCTTGTTAAAGTACGATATCTCAATTTTCCCTTTATCTTTGCTCTGTTTAATTTTAACTGTCGTACGGAATCGTTCACGCAAACTTTCTTCCAATTCGTCTAAGTAAGGATCTTTGCGGATAAGCTTCGTTTTATCAATTGACTTCCCTTTTTTGTTCATCTGCTGGATTGCTTCCTCCAACTGACGAACGCTCCACCCTTGTTCGATGGAAGCTTTAGCCAACTGCTTCACCTTTGCCTCGTCCTTTACCCCTACAATGGCACGCGCATGTCCCATTGATAGTGTTCCACGTGAAACACATTCCTTTACTTCTTCTGGGAGCTGCAACAGACGCAGAAAATTAGCGATATGTGAGCGCGACTTACCTACTTTAACAGATAGTTCTTCTTGCGTTAACGTGAACTGATCCATTAAAGCTTGATAAGCAACGGCCAATTCAATGGCGTTTAAATTTTCACGTTGTAAATTTTCAATCAGGGCAATTTCCATGACTTGTTGATCGGAGAAGTTGCGAACAACTGCTGGAATATGCTGCAAACCAAGCTGCTGAGAGGCTCGATAGCGGCGTTCTCCAGCAATAATCTCATATCCCTTTAAAACACTCCGCACAATAATGGGCTGAATGACACCATGCTGCTTAATTGATTCTGCAAGCTCCTGAATAGACTGCTCATCAAAATGTTTTCGCGGCTGATATGGATTGGGACGCAGCTGTTGTAGAGATACCTCTACTACCTTATCGTCATCATTGACGGATAGTGACGGAATGAGCGCGTCTAATCCACGTCCTAATCGCTTACTCATACGAAATCACTTCCTTCGCAAGTTCCAAATATACTTCCGCACCCTTAGATTTCGGATCGTAGGTCATGATCGACTGACCATGTGACGGTGCCTCACTAAGGCGTATGTTACGGGGAATAATCGTTGTATACACCTTCTGTTGAAAATACTTCTTAACTTCATCAATGACTTGTATACCCAAGTTCGTACGTGCATCAAGCATCGTAAGAAGAACACCCTCAATTTGCAGAGAGGTATTCAAATGCTTCTGAACAAGTCTGACCGTATTCAACAATTGGCTGAGTCCCTCTAACGCATAGTACTCACATTGAATCGGTATAATGACCGAATGGGATGCTGTTAAGGAATTGATCGTCAATATCCCAAGTGAAGGTGGGCAATCAATTAATATGTAATCGTACAAATGTGCTACAAGCTGAAGCGATTTCTTTAATCGTACTTCACGTGATATCGTCGGAACCAATTCAATCTCAGCACCCGCCAATTGTATCGTTGCCGGAATAATGTGCAGACCTTCGACCATAGTCGGAATCGTTGCGTCCTTCGGATGAACATCATTAATTATCACGTCATAAATGCAATTCGTTACATCTGCTTTGTTAATCCCGATACCACTCGTGGTGTTGCCTTGTGGATCAATATCGACAAGCAGCACCCGCTTCCCTAATAACGCCAAACCTGCACCCAAATTTACCGTCGTCGTTGTCTTGCCGACGCCGCCCTTCTGGTTGGTAATGGCAATAACCTTAGCCATTCCTCTTCACCTCAATGTTGTTTCTTTTGCGTTTCTAGCTGTAACGATAACCGCTAACGACCACAAAAACAGAAAAGAGCGGCCTCTTGCCTGCCGCTGCACATATTTGAGCACTACGCATGACAACAATATCGTCGTACGATAGGAAACATACAACGATTAGGCTGGTATCAACCGATAATTAGGTGAATCTGATATATAGGTTACTAAAAAGGTCAGGATGTGAGTGCAAATGTATATGCGGAGCAGCTAGCTTTACGTCCCCTCTGCCAGTAGGATTTTTACTTTCATCAATTCCCTAGCTATAGCCATAAATCCCTCTTCTTATTGATTAAGGCTGCTGCACCCTTGTAAGAAATATCTGTCGACCTCTTTAAACAACACACGTTTATAATAATCTACCTTTTCGGTATTTTGATGACAATCTCATAATGATCATCATGATCATGTTCATCCGTTTTAATTTTTAAGCCTGATCCAGTCACAAGATCGATTGACTGTCGAATCGTATTCAGCGCAAGACGTACATCCTTTGTATATGAGATACGCTTCGATTTCTTCGCCTTGTGAACCTCTTTATAAAACGCGACTCGTGCCTCTGTCTGCTTAACATTCAATTCTTTCGCGATAATCTCCTCAAGCAGTTTGAGTTGCAAACTCTCTGAATCGAGACCAAGCAATGCTCTTGCATGTCGCTCTGTAATCTTGCGTTCCATTAAGGCCTGCTTCACTACATCCGGTAGATTCAGCAAGCGAATTTTATTGGCTATTGTAGACTGGCTCTTGCCAAGCCGTTGCGCCAAGCTTTCTTGCGTCAAATTGTGCAAATCAATGAGTTTCTGATAAGCATATGCTTCTTCAATCGCTGTAAGCCCTTCACGCTGCAAATTCTCGATCAAGGCAACGGATGCCGCCTGAGCGTCATTAATTTCTCTTACGATGCCCGGGATCGTATCCAAGCCCAACTTCTTGACAGCACGCCAACGGCGCTCTCCGGCAATGATTTCAAATTGCCCGTTTCGCTGGCGGACAACGATCGGCTGAATAACGCCGTGCGTTTTGATCGTCTGACACAGTTCATCAATACGCTCATCATCGAATATAGTTCGAGGCTGATAGGGACTGCTGACAATCTCATTCACCGGAAGCTGTTTCACTTCATCCAGCGATTGACGCTCCGCAAAACCGAATAACCGAGACAGTTGTTCTTTCATTTCCGTATAATACCACCTAACTTCAAAATAATGCCAGGCACATGAAGAAGCGGCAGTGCTCTGCTCCATCCTTGATCTTCTGCCCTACGTCGCTCAAGGAGGCAATTGGGCTGCGATTCCCGCTACTCCTCGCAATTTTCCATTCCCTTTACGTCCTTCGCGACAATGATAGAGTAGGACATCTGACTTGAACCATTTCTTTCCTTCGACAAAATTATACGCTCTGCCTTTATGTATTCTCCAAGCTTGTGCCTTTTTCCTGCCTTTTCTTGTACACGATAAAAGAAAAACTTCGAATGATATCTTTTGCCGTCGTTACACTTCTATTCTAATCACTTTCTTGATAACACCTTATCTATCATGAACATGTTTCACGTGAAACATTTCCCCACATTCTATCACGTTAGCTTCTTTATCCTATCATAAATAATTGCAAAAGATTAGGTTGCCTCCTTAACATTCTATGAACTCTTACCACCTCTATAAATATGAAAATTATTCCATGTAAATAGAATAAAGCGGAGGATGCCCCCCGCTCCAAGCTGCTATATGTTTACTTGTGTTTTTTGAATTTGTACGTTGCCAGCGGCATCTTCCATCCGGATAAATATATTGTGCTTGCCCTTTTTAAGCCCTGACCCTACAAGAGACACGTGGAACATCCTCTTGTCTTCATTGAATCTCACACTCTTCCAATCTCCTGTGTTCGAAGTACTCCACTTCACATCAATCAGGGCCGGCTGCTTATTTCCCGAGGCAATACGAAACATAGGTCGTACCGCATAATCAAGGGTTAGCATCATGTCTTGAACCGTCCCTTGCACAACTCCACGTTCCGCCTTTGCCTTCATAAAGGTTGCCCTAGGGGCTTCACGATCGATATAGATAATTTGATCGTCCTTCATCTCCGAACGTCCATCCGCGAACACTTTACTCTTCAAGTTATACAACCCATCTGGCAGTTTGCGGCCCGTCACATCTGTACCATTCCATTCGTACGTATGCAATCCATTGATAGGATTCGGCTTATTGAACAATAAATATTCACCTTCAGCCTTCTTCCCTAAGTCAATACGACTCGCTGTAATAATCATTCGATCGACGTCGCCTGGCAAATAATAATGGAATCGGATTGACTTATGTTTGTCCCCGTTCGGCGTGAGCAGTTGATCGTCTGCAAACCATCCCGTCAGCAGCGGATAATGACCGGAACCATGTATCAATTGGAAAGGGATTCGTAGCAATTCTGTTCCGTTCGTAAGCTGGAGGCTCCCAGTAAGGATTCCCGTCTCCATAAGAGTGGCTAGATCCCATACAACAGGAACACGGACTGTCTCGCCAGGCTGCAACGTAATGGAAGCAGGATAGGAGATGTCCCATTTCCTTGCTTCGGATGACAATGTAACCTGATAGGTTATTTCCTGCGCGGTGCGATTCGTCACTTGGAACGTCTGCTCCTTCTTTGCACCGCAAGACTCTGATCCAACTACTCCATACGTTAACGCCGTGGGCTGTAGGAAGGTATGTGCATCCAGCGCTTTATCTATATTTACGAGTCCTGATCCCTGTGCGTGATACGGATATTCCGATCCATTGATATCCGTAAGCTTATCCGCTGAAGTCATCAGCGCCGACTTCACCATTGCAGGCGTCCACTCCGGATGTGCCTCTAGAATGATCGCGGCTGCGGCCGACACATAAGGGACGGCCATGCTCGATCCGCTCATATTCCCATAACCCTGCTCATATAGATCACGCGGCATCGAGCTGCGTACATCAATCCCCGGAGCTACAAGATCCGGCTTCATAAGCCAAGTGCCTACAGCGGGACCGCGAGAACTCATCGCTGACATTCGGCTTCTCTGCTCTTCTCCCCACTGCCAGACTGCCGACTTGCCTTGCTTCAACATCGTCGCTCCTTGTGGAGAAATCGTAGCCGCGGGAATAAGTCGATGATCTTGCTCATTATGAATATTAATATTAATCTCCGGTTCCCACTCTACCTTCCCATCTTGATAGAACAGAATACCGCTTGCCTTCGCTCGGCATGCCGCTTCATAATAAGATGTTACCGAGGAACTGGGAGTCCTCACTACGATCCATTTCCCTTGCTGCTGCTTCTGTGTAATTACTCTAGGACTGTACCCACTAACGAAGACAACATCAGCGGAGCCCTGCTTCGGAAAAGCAGGTGTATTTCTATCTGAAATTAGGCGTATGCTGCGATCGTTCTTCGAGAGCATTGGTTCATAAGTAGGTAAGGTAGATGCCCCAACGGTGATGACATCCTCCACCAGTCCTGGCGCTGTAATACTCCATAGCTTCTCCCCTGCGTTGCCGCTGGAGTTGACCACAACCACCCCTTTGCTTGCTGCATCCGCAATTGCCTGGGACAGTGGTTCATCTGGAGCATCGATATCTGAATGCAGGGATAAATTAATGACTCTCGCTCCATCTTCAATCGCACGCTGCATTGCCTCTGCAATCGTAGACGTGAATTCATGACCTTCAGAGGCGACCGCACGGTAAATGAGCAGCGAGGCGCCAGGCGCTTGCTGTGCCACAATACCAGCAACATGCGTGCCGTGTCCCTTCTCATCTTGTGGAAACTCATCACCTTCCACAAAGTCATATGCCTTCACAATTCGATCCTTCAATAAGGGATGCTCCATATCTACACCAGAATCGATGACGGCGACTTTAATCCCTTTTCCTGTGTATGGATCATCTGTCTTCGCTGCTGTATGAGATGGAACGATCATTGGCCCACCTACAGGCAGTAGCGGCGCTTGAGCAGAAGCCGTCCCCACTCCAAGAGGAGCAGCCAATACCCCAGCAGCAACAATCAAAGCACATGAGACCTTCCATATCGGTTTGTACCAGCAATCTATGTTCATTCTATATTTCCTTCTCTCTAAGCCATTCATGATGTCTCTTAAATCGTAACATAGGATAGAGAGGGAAAGATTTACGCCACTGTAATCTAGCTGCCCCAATTTTCCCCAGTTAGTCCTGCTTGCTCCGCTGATAGATTCATAGCCTTCTCCAACTCAAGTAATTGAGGTTTGATAATGCTGTAAGAGCTGCTCTACCTTCGATTGAATCATTGTTCGTAATGATCCAGGCTTTACTGCTACCACATGACTGCCATACCTCATGAAATATTCGGCGATAAATGATTCTTCTCCTGGATTGTAGAATCCTGTAATGACGGTCTGTTCACCGATATCTAGTTTCATAGAAGGATAAGATTCTTTATAGAAGATGTCCTTGGCCTGCTCTTCAATTTCTACCTCAAAACGAATATGGCACACCGACTGGTATAGTTCTAAAGAGCGGCTAACTAGTTCATCAAGTGAAAAGCGGGATTCTTCTGCTTCCACCTGCATGGAGGTAACTTTATCGCATCGGAACACTCGTTGTTGATTTGTATTTACCTCTATCCCTGTTGCGTACCATTGACCGAACTTAGCAGAAATTTTGAAAAATTGAACCCGATAACTCTTGCTGCCCTTATTCCGTGTATATTGAATGGTGCAGATGTTTTCATGAAGAATGCTCTTCAAGATTTGTTCCAAATAAAGACTTACATGATGATGCTGATTGCTTTCCAATTGCAGAACCTTTTTCATGCTACGAATCTTCTTGATTTGTTCTTGCGAAAGGCACTTTTCAAACTTCTCTTGCAGCTGATTGACATGCATATGAAATGGAGTAGATTGATAAGATTGCAGCGTCAGCATGGCGAAATACAGAGCGTAAACTTCATCAAGCGTAAAGATAATCGGCGATAGCAATCGATTCTGCAAAATACCATATCGCCCATGACATCCATATTCCGAATAGATAGGCATGCCTAATTGTTCTAACGAGCGAATATCACGCAAAGCTGTACTTTTTGAAATCTGGTACTTATCCATGAGGTCTTTTAAATTAAAAAACTCTCGACTATTTAAGTATCTGAGCATGTCTTGTAATCGTTCTAATTTATTCATGCGAATCTCCTTATTAAAGGTGTCATGATTTGATACCTTTAGCAATTATGATAAAACCAAGGTCAAATATCAAATGCTAAAAGATATCTGCCAACCACGATGATCCACAAGGAGACTGATACGATGAGCGCAACACTAGAAGTCGCTATTTTCCTGTCCATGAACGGACAAGCACGGGAAGCCATTCATTTTTACAAACAACATTTGAACGCGAAGGAATTGCTGGTTGTGACCTATCAAGACATGGCGAAGCGTGACAGCTCCATAACGCTTACGGAGGACAACAAGAATCAGATTACTCACTCTGTCTTATCGATTGGCAGAACGAAAATAATGATTGCAGAAGATACAATGAACCCTGGGGAAGCCTATACTGTTGGCAATAACACGTCACTGTGCATTCAGAGCCCTGATTTAGAGGAAGTGGAACGATTTTATGCCAGCTTGATTACGGATAAACGGGTACGCATTATTGTCCCATTATCGAGCAATATATTCAGCAAAGCCTACGGTATAATCGAAGATCCGTTCGGTATTCACATCCAATTGATGTTTGATTCCAGATTGCAATCATAGCCGAATATTAGTTCCATCCACATCGACTGACACAAAAAAAGAGGCCTAACGTTTTGAGGCCACTGAAAAAGTCCATCTCATGTTAAAGGTACAGCCCCTCAAGAAAATTGAGGAAGCTGTACCTTTTTTCGCTTATAATGAAAGCATCATGGAGAGCGGGTGAGCGAGATGATTCGTCAACAACAAACCTTGGTTCTGAGTCCTTATGCGGCATTGTATGACATCGTCGTGCCGAAGGACAACATGCTCCGTCAAATTAATGAACTGGTGGACTTCACCTTCATATACGAGGAATTGGAAGCAAAATATTGTTTGGATAATGGACGCAACGCCATCGACCCCATTCGCATGTTTAAATACTTACTGCTGAAAGCTATCTTTGAACTGTCTGACGTAGATATTGTCGAGCGTT
>NZ_FNAZ01000016.1:0-66002 GCF_900102125.1 Paenibacillus sp. cl6col | reverse complement strand
GATATCGCGCGGACGCTGTACAACGGAGGCACGATGGTGATTGTGCCGAAGGACGACCGGATCGATCCGTCTCGTCTGCACCACTGGATGGAGCGAGAGCGGGTCACCATTTTCGAATCAACGCCGGCGCTGATCGTGCCGTTCTTAGAGTACGTGCACGAGCATGGGCTGGATATGAGCTGGATGGAGCTGTTGATCACGAGTTCGGACAGCTGCAGCGTGGCGGATTACCGGACCTTGCAGGAACGCTTCGGCTCGTTGTTCCGGATCATCAATGCTTATGGCGTGACGGAAGCGGCGATCGATTCCAGCTTCTACGACGAGGAACTGACGAAGCTGCCGCAGACAGGCCATGTGCCGATCGGCAAAGCGTGGCTGAATGCAAAATTCTACATTGTGGACGTGCATATGAACCCGGTGCCGGCCGGGGTGCTGGGCGAGCTGGTCATTGGCGGAGTCGGGGTAGCACGCGGGTACTTGAACCGTCCGGAGCTGACGGAAGAGAAGTTCGTAGACAGTCCGTTCTCCGCAGGCGAGCGGCTGTACCGCACAGGAGACTTGGCGCGGTGGATGGAGGACGGGAATGTGGACTTCATCGGCCGGATCGACAACCAGGCGAAAATCCGGGGGTACCGGATTGAGACGGGCGAAGTCGAAGCGAAACTGCTGAGTGTGGAAGGCGTGCGTGAAGCGGTGGTGCTGGTTCGAAGTGATGCGAACGGGCAGAAAGCGCTGTGTGCGTACTACACAACGGATGGCGAACTGACGGCGGCAGACCTGAAACGGGCGATTGCCAGCGAGCTGCCGGGGTACATGATCCCGTCGTATTTCGTGGAGATTGAGCGCCTGCCTCTGACGCCGAACGGGAAAATCGACCGGAAGGCGCTGCCGACGCCGGAAGGGGGAGCAAACGCAGGCCGCGAATACGTGGCGCCGCGCACCGAACTGGAGGCGAAACTGGTCGCCATCTGGCAGGACGTGCTCGGGCCGGTCACGATTGGCGTAACGGATAACTTCTTCGACCTCGGCGGGCACTCCCTGCGGGCGACGACGCTGGTCAGCAAGGTGCACAAGGAGCTGAGCGTGAACCTGCCATTGCGCGATGTCTTCCGGCACTCGACTATCGAAGCGATGGCCGAAGCGATCAGCCAATTGGAGCGGCAGGAATACCTCTCCATTCCGGTTCTAGATAAGAGGGATCACTATCCGCTTTCCTCCGTGCAAAAACGGCTGTACATCCAACAGAAGATGGAAGGCGCCGAGCTTAGCTACAACATGTCCGGCATGACGGTTCTCGTCGGGCGCTTAGAGCGGAATCAATTCGAGGCGGCGCTCAAAGGATTGATCGCTCGTCACGAAATTTTGCGAACCGGCTTCGAAATGGTCGATGGCATACCGGTACAACGGATTTATCCGGACATGAAGTTCGCCGTCGAGTATACGAAAGCGACGGAAAGTGAAACGAAGAGCATCGCAGCCGGCTTTGTGCGCGTCTTTGATTTGGAGCGGCCGCCGCTACTGCGTGTGGGCTTAGTGGAATGGGAAGCGGAACGGCATCTGCTCATGCTGGACATTCATCATATCGTCACGGATGGCATGTCGATGGGCATCTTCGTCGAAGAGCTGCTGCGACTGTATAACGGCGAGAATCTGGAACCGCTTCGGATCCAATACAAGGAATTCGCTGCTTGGCAGCAGTCCGAACCTGTAAAAGAGCGGCTGAAACGTCAGGAAGCCTACTGGCTGGACGTGTTGGAAGGAAAACTGCCGACGCTTGAACTGCCTACGGACTTTGTCAGACCTGCCGTTCGCAGCTTTGAGGGAGATGTGCTGCCTTTCAGCATCGACAAGCAGATGACCGACAGCTTGCAGCGCATCGCCGATGAGAACGGTGGCACCCTTTATATGGTGTTATCGGCGGTCTATTCAATCCTGCTCAGCAAGTACTCGGGACAAGAAGACTTCATTGTAGGTACGCCGGTTTCAGGTCGCACACATGCCGACCTGGAGCCGCTCATCGGAATGTTTGTCAACACTTTGGCGATTCGCCATTATCCGTCCGGGGAGAAGACGTTCCTCGCTTACTTGAACGAAGTCAAAGAAACGATGCTGGGGGCCTACGATCACCAGGATTATCCGTTCGAGGAGCTTGTGAAAAAGCTGCAGGTTCCGCGAGATCAAAGCCGCAATCCTGTATTCGATGTCGTGTTTGCTCTGGAAACCAAGGAAGATAACGTTCAAAACTTCGGGGATATCAAGATCGAATCTTATCCGGAAACACATACGGTTTCCCAATTTGATCTAACCTTGGTCATTTCGTTGCTGGATGAGGGAATGAACGGGCAGTTTGAATATGCCACCAAGTTGTTCACACGCAATCTGATCGACATTTTCGCTCAGGACCTGCTCGTAATCATCTCTCAAATTTGCGAACAGCCTTCGGTGCTGTTGAAGGATATTTCCCTGAACGGGCAATCCGAACAGGAGCAAGATGTGCTAGAGGCCATTGATATTATTTTCTAATCCCTTACCCGGCTTGGGTGTATGCCGTATTTCTCTCGGTATGCATCCTGCCGGGTGTTTTCTTCCAAATGAAAGTGAAAAATCCACCACAGGAATCTGCCGTCAAGTGCCGCCGAGTAACAATTTCGATTTAATGGAAAATCAACAAAATACTTTTTTCATATTTTTATTCTGCATTATCTATAAGATAGCGTCTATCTAACTGAAGAAGAGTGTATCGCAAGCTATTTTCGACGACAAGAATTGAGCTAGGGTTAATATAATAGAACCGTGGAAGGAAACATCTATGAAAAAAACAATATCGCACTAACACTTTCTTTAGTGTTTACTTTACTAATCGGTAATCCAACAATAAGCTTTGCCAATAATTTTTCGAATACGGTCGACAATGGAAAAGTTGAGAATGGACGAGTGCTGATTCCATTACGTGCTGTTTCAGAGAGATTCAATTCAGAAGTGATCTGGAACCAGGCAAAAAAAAGCATTACGATTATTCATGGCAATCGAGAGCTATTGCTGCATGTTAATTCTCGCACTGCTTTATTAAATAACGCTGCTTTCAAGCTTGATGTGCCAGCAAAAATTGATAAGGGAACAACTTATGTACCAGCTCGTGTTTTTGCTGAGGCCTTTGGCGGAACAGCGCTGTGGTCCGAGCAAGAACGAAAAGCAACCATTACGATCGGACTGCAACAGGTCTTTATCCTTACAGAGTCGCTCAAGCCTTTGAGAATGAGTCAGGAGAGAACAAACGTGCTTAATACAAAGTTAATTGAAGCTACCGATCTCTCAAGCTATTCGCAAATTCGAACATATTTCAGACCTTTTTTCACGGACTCATTTATAAACAAGATTATTCACATTAAAGGAATTAAAAATAACGCTATACTAACAAAAAAGGCCGATATTACCTACGACAGCACCACAGCGGCGAGAATGCACCAATCAGCTTATTTTGAAAGTGATCCTATCAATCTTGAGCTCGTTGATCGTTATGTATTTTATAAGTTTGTTGATAACCAATGGAAGGTAGATGATGTGAACGTGGGCAGACAAATAATTGAGCCATAGTACGGATTAGCAGTTCATTGATCCTCTGTTTGTATATTTTCAAATCTAAATCTGTTAGGATAAATTTTCTTGCAAAAGGTGTAGCGTTAATTACGCTACTCTTTTTTTAGCTGATTCTAGGACAAGTTCTTTTGGAAGCGTTCAAATTTTTTCAGTTTTAAGATGTGAAAAGAACGATTCAATGCATGCATTGTCAAGCAGTTTCCACGTCTAGAATGACTGCCTAGTATTCCAATCCTTGTGAGCTTGTTGCTCGTGATTGAGGAGATCCTGAATCGCGGATAGATAAACAAAGCGATCACCTGCCCGAAAATTAGGTGATGTCGGTTACCAATTTACGCAAAGGGGCTTCTTCATAATCCGATAAACACGCTTATGGTTGACATGAATCCCTTCGCGTTTCAAAGCAACAGTCATACGCAGATAGCCAAAGTACGGATGTAGTCGTTATAAGGCCATTATATGTTCTTCTGGTGACTGCTCTTGCAACCTGCGCGGTTCTGAAATCTTATTACGCCACTTATAATAATCTGCACGTGATACTTCAGCCAATTGTAAGAGTCAACCCAGGTATACCTCACGCTCATCTCCTCGATGCTTCAAACTTTTACTGGTTTGTGATGATTGACCTCCTTTAATGACCATTAGACGGATGAGCAGAAGTGACACGATCATCCACGCAGCAAACCGGATCTTAGATTTCTCGCTTTGAAATGACAGGATAATGAATACGATGCCGAAAACCAGATTCTCAGCGGTGATAATGTGCCAGACATACGTAAATGTTATCCGTGTATCCAAGGCTATATTATTCACTAAGAGCGTCGGCAGTACAGCGGATTGCCCGTTCCATGCGTGCGTAACAGCAAAAAGTATTGCAAGAACGCCGGCAATCAAACAATAATAATTCTTAATTCTTACGTCCATCACAATCCTCCTTAGTTATTTCTGGTTCCTTCTTGTGAAGATCCCGGTAAATCTCCCGAACGGACACTGCCAGCTGCTGGTCACTTTCATGATTAAAGTCTCTTAGCGTGTTAACTGCTATGTCGAGCAATTGACTGACCTTTTCAAGATGTGCGATTTTCTTGCGTGTTTCAGCTTTCTTGGCATCAAGAAATTCAGCGACCTCATGGCAATAAGCAGGATCTACACTCTGCATTCTATAGAACTGAAACTTCCCCTTGATTTCTTCTAGAGAAAAGTCCGCATACTGCATGATTTGAATATTCAACTCCAATGTCAATCGTTTTTTACTATCTTTTTGCATGCGGTATCCATGCAACTATGCTGCCCGCTACTTCAATAAAAAAATTAACAACACAGTTTAACAAAGCCTATTTAAAGAAGTAATGAAATAAGAAAGGTAATGGGTTACAATTCCAAATAAGGACTTGAATAAGGGCAACGTTAAACGCAATTCCTGATGAAAGACTATAAAAAACGACAAAACTTAGTAAGGGATGATCATCTTGAAGCATAACGATCAATTTACAGTATACGAAGGGCAGGCCAACTACATTATTAGCAATATGGAACAAGCCGTAGGGAAGTTACAGATAACGGAAGAAAGTATCAAATTTAATTCATACAAAGTGACTATGATCCAAGAATCCTTTGAAATAAGAAGAACAGATATCAAAAAAGTTGAGAAGAAAAAAACGATGTACATAATGCGAAACAAACTAAAGATTTATTTGAAGAGCGATGAGGACTATACAATATCAACATGGGAACAAGAAAAAATATATAACATATTAACTAAAGACGATAAAGGCAAAGAACAGTTGAAAGCTTATCAGGAAAGTTAGGAACTACGTATAACAACATATATTCACGCTTCGGGCCACTCGGCACTCGGGATCAGGTGGACACATCTGCGAGGCAACTGCGCTTCGCGCAGCCGGTTCGATCGGATGGCCTCGCCTATCTTTTCATACCTTAATCCTCTCGACGTCGTGAATACAAGAACGTTATATGAAACCAATCGAAAGACTTTTAAGAAAGGGGTAATACAAAGATGATCATAAGGGAAGTAACGCAAAAAGATGCAAGTCAATTAGTTGTTTTGCATAAAAAATTAGATAAAGAAACGAAATATATGTTATTTGAGCCTAACGAAAGAGAAGTGGAGATTAGCAACCAATATTACGCGAGTGGAACTAACAGTTATGACGCATAATGATAATGGAATAAAATTATATAAGGAGATGGGATTTGAAGTAGAAATTATATAAGGAGATGGGATTTGAAGTAGAAGGGATAAAGAAAAATTCGATAATAATTGATGATAGATTTGTAGACGAGTACTACATGGCAAAGATTTATTGAGCTAACTCTGAGAAGTGGCTGGCATCATGTTTCTCATCTATTAACGCTAAAGATGAATCCTTTGTGGGGTACTTCTGAGATTTTCTAATAGTGATCGTGAAAGACAGAGACACTATTCGTTCATAATATTATTAAATATCCCATTTTTATTGGTAGTTGACTTATGAGGGGTATTATGTTATTTTTTGTTATGTATTTTTAATTAGATTAGATAGACCATGTCAGAGATAGGACTTAACTTTTGAAGTAAAATACTTAATCGTTGTTAAGGCACGTTAAGTGTTTAATTGCAAACTATGTAATATGTAGTGCGAGTGAATTCGCGCGAACGGGCGAAGCTATGCTCGTTGGCGATTTTTGAGCTTTGATGCTTCATGTATAAGAGAAAAGAGTTTAAACTTAATAATTCATTTAGAAGTAGAACTAGGCATCGATTGTTGGTCATGAACTAACAGTTTAATCCTAGTTTTTTTGCGTTAATGGACTATTTCCACAGATCTTCAGATATTACGAGGGAGGCATTTGGTAGAGAAGACAATCTGACGAACGGTCTTCTTTTTTTATTTTGGGCTCGGAATTTTGATGCATGCTTATGGTCAACGTTATACAACTACCAAACTTGTTACATTAACTAGCAATACGGTCTATGAAAAAAGAGCGGATCTGATAGGGGAAATATTAATGTGGTAGGCGAGTTGCTATTCACCGTCGTCATAGGGGCTGTAGCCTTTTTATTTCCGGTTATGTTTCCAAACTTACTTTCTTCCACGATTTAAACATATGTCTTTGTATTTCTGTACATGACGGGGCCGGTCAATGGGATTTTGAACGCATATCCGACATTGTTGCGGTGTCGCATTTTATGGAACTGTATAAAGGTGCTTTCTGCTGAAATAAAGCAGCTTCAGGCTAATGAAAGGTGGGGAATAACCGTGTTTTGGATAATTCGTTGGAATTATCCATACAAAATGTTGGGTATGTTTATGACTCAAACTGTTAACATATCCAAGTTTATTTGTGATCAGTTCAAGTATCTCTAGAAAGGGGAACTAGCCTTGATTCAAAATAATATTTTAAATCTTGTAGGAAATACACCCTTACTAAAACTTACGATGTCAGAACTTAAGCAGCTCAATATATTCGCAAAGCTGGAGATGTTTAATCCAACGGGAAGTGTGAAAGATCGAGCAGCTTCCTATATCCTTGAAAAATTGATAGAATGTGGAACTATAAACAAAGACACAGTTATCATTGAGTCTTCTTCTGGTAATTTTGGACTTGCTCTTTCGGCGGCTTGTCGTTGGTTAGGATTAAAGTTTTATTGTGTGATTGATAAAAATACAATGCCTGACAATGAGATGTTGATCTCTGCATTAAGCGATAAAGTATTCAAAATCACGGAACCAGATGAGTATGGGGGATATCTTCTAAATCGGATCAAAAAAGTAAAAGAGTTGGTAGAGAATATTCCCAACTCTTATTGGATCAACCAGTATGAGAACCCGTTAAATGCCGAGGCTTATTATCATACACTGGCTAGTGAACTAATAGAGTCTGTAAAAAAGATTGATTATGTATTCATGGGGGTGAGTTCAGGGGGTACGATAACTGGGGTTTCTAACCGTATTAAGGAGTATTTCCCTGAATCGCGAATTATAGCTGTTGATATTTATGGTTCGGTAATTTTCGGGTCACAACCTAGAAAAAGGAGTATTCCGGGAATTGGATCTAGCAAGTACCCATTGATACTTAATAAGGCCAAAATTGATGATCATGTAATGGTTAGTGAGTTGGAGACGGTTAATATGTGCCAGCGTTTGCTAAAGGAATATTTTATTTTGGCAGGGGGGTCTTCGGGGTCTGTAATGTCAGCTATCTTAAAGTACTTCACACAAAATTTACCCGATCGCGAAATCAATGTAGTTACAGTTTTCCCGGATCGTGGAGATCGATATACAAGCACTATCTACAACCCGGATTGGAAATTGACTAGTGAGAAGGAGATTGAACACGTTATATCTAAATGAGAAGGAACTTATAAGCATAGGAATGGAGGGTGAGCCATATAACTTCTCAATCAATCGGAACTATTGGGACAGGCACGATGGCAAAAGTTTAGCAGCAGACTGCATACTTCCTCTATCACAAAAAAATGGCTTATGCCGGGAGATTAGATTGTAAAAGAACGATCTGCAGTTGAAAGAGTCAATGCGTAGGACTATCAATACAGGAGCATATACTTCGCCCATCATCATGCACAAGTAGCATTGTCAAAGAAGATAAGTATTGTTAACCAGGAAAAGGGTTCTGTTCTGAACCGAGTCCCCTATCTGCAGCTTCCAGTTTTTCCATCAAGCATCGAAATTCTCAAGCGAGATTTGTGTATTATTCCCAGGGCTTCTCGATGATTTTGTCTTTGAAGCTATCCATAAAAAATGGAGGATGATGACAATGGTGTTAGTTATTGCAAAAGTTATTGCATACTTCTTCCTTTGGACGCTGTACTCGTACAGCGTACATCGGCTAGCACATATTCCCCATAAGAAAAATTTCTTATATAAAATTCATATCGTACATCACCGTGTCAAATATGGGGATTCGAATTGGCCCGAGTTTTCAAATTATTTCTTCTGGTTCGGAAGTTTTAAGGCTTCGCTGGATATTTGGCTTACTCTGACGTTACCCTTAATTGTCCTCGTCTTCATCGACCCGGTTCCAGGGGGCATATTGTTAGGATTTCATTATGTTTATGAAGTGTTTTTGGCTGGCAAGGTAGTCGATCACAATCCAAGGATAAGGGGTATCATCACCCGATGGCTGTCGATCGGCGCCTACCATTTAAAGCATCATGATCTATATAAGTGCAACTACTCTTTTTTCATTACCTTGTGGGATCATATCTTTCAAACAACCGACAAGAAATTTTTGGGGGTACGAGGTGCGAAGGGGAGAAGAGAAAATCTTGATGAGAGATACTGACCAAAAAATAACTGCTCATATTTCCGCCTTTTAAAGCAGGCAGTTATTTTGCCGCCTAATGCTGTACCATGAACTCGGTATTAATTCTGCTTAATAATGTCTTAGGTCATCTGTCATTCCAGACGTTATATTCTAGAAGTTAACCGGCAGGAACTCGCGCCTATTCTGATAAGGAAAGGTTTGAAAATTCGTGATCATACCTCATTATGCTGATTATCATTATCCGCTAAGTCATCCTCAGAAGAGAATCTGGTATACCGAAAAACTATATCCCAATACTAATATTCATCATATTTGTGGTATCGCAAATATCTATGGACAGATAGACGCGGATATGTTGATGCAGTCGATTCGGTCGGTCATCGCTGGCAATCAGGTATTTCGGTTAGTCATCTCAGAGGAAGATGACGACCCCATGCAGACCGTATCCAAGGATGGTAAGCACGGGCTGCAGTTTACGGATTTTAGCACAAAAGCCAACCCACAACAAGTGTGGGATCAATGGTTGCAAAATCAACTTCGTCTGCCGCTTTCGCTAGATGGACAACAACCCCTTTATCGATTTGAAGTGTACCGGCTAGATGAGAAACATTACGGTATTTTTGCCAAGATACATCATTTGATTTTTGACGGCTGGTCGCTTCCACTCCTGACGGCAGAGATTTGCAACCATTATGAGCGGTTATTTCGCGGCGAGGATGATGCGATACAGGAAGATCAAACGTATTTACAGTTGATAAATCAAGAACAGAAATATGCACAATCTCCTCGTTTTGCGAAGGACCGTGCTTATTGGTACGAAAAGTTTCAGACGATTCCTGAGCCTGTTTTTCATATGGGCTCCGACCGACTTGAAGCGCAGCGGGCATCCTATGCGCTGGACAGGGAAATCACTTCGTCCATACATGATTGGACACAAAAATATAACTGTTCACTGAACGATTATTTTGTTCTATTAATGAACCTCTACATATTCAAAATGTATGGTCAGACAGATGTAACGATAGGTTTGCCTGTATACAACCGTTCCGGTCCAGCAGATAAACAAACTATTGGCATGTATACAAGCACAATGCCCGTACCGTTCCATATTCAACCGGAGGCTGCGGTGTTGGAGCTGTTATCCGCTGTCAAGCGCGAAATTCGCACCGGTTATGTTCACCAGAAGTATCCGTTCGACTTGTTGATGCAGGATTTACAGTTGAAGAAAAGAGGCTACGAATCCTTGTTCCAACTGTCGGTCAATTATTATCCATTTGTACCGAGCAATCAATTACTTAATCAGCCATTCGAGGTCATACAATTGCATTCGGGCTATCAACAGCTTCCATTGCAGTTGGTGATAAAGGAATGGGCAGAAGGAGAGTTGATGCTGGAATTTGATTATCGATGCGCCATATTCAGCAAACAGGATATAGATCTAATGTTTGATAGAATAATGAGGATCGCTACGCAAATCATGAATCATCCGCAACTGATGATTCAGCAAATTTCACTTTTATCGGAAGACGAGCGGTATAGGTTGTTGGTTGAATTTAACGATACAACGCAATCGTATCCCGCAAACCACAATGTTGTGGAGCTGTTTGAACAACAAGTGCAATTAACGCCGGAACGCATAGCTATCAGTATGTATACCAAGACATGGAACTATCAGGAACTGCATCGGCAGGTTCTGCGACTAAGTGTACGCTTGCGGCAGCTTGGCATAGGTTCCGGGCACAAGGTGGGTGTGTACGGAACGCATTCGATGGAGCTGGTGGCCGGAGTGCTGGCTATTTTGAAAGTCGGAGCTGCCTATGTGCCTATCGATCATGCATATCCAAGCCGACGTATTAATGATATTTTGCAAGATAGCACCCTAAACTGTATGGTACTGAATCGGGAACTGCCAACGGATGTGGATTACAGCGGGACTATTCTTTGGCCGGAGCAACAGGATGAAGATGACGCAGCAGTTTGGAACATTACCGGACCGTCGGCAGGTCCGAGTGAACTTGCTTACATGATTTATACTTCCGGTTCAACCGGCAAGCCGAAGGGCGTTATGATCGAACACAGCAATCTGACGAATTACATCTGGTGGGCTCATAAGGTTTACGTGCGGCAAACACCGGAAGTCTTCGCTTTATATTCTTCATTGTCATTTGATTTGACGGTTACGTCTATCTTTACACCGTTAATAGGTGGGCATGAGCTGAGAATTTATAGTGAATCAGACCATGGTTTTGTATTGTATGATATCTTGCGAGATAACAAGGTTACTGTACTGAAACTGACGCCTGCGCATTTGTCTTTACTACGTGAGCAATCGTATACACAGAGCTCTATACGCACTCTGATCGTAGGCGGTGAGAATCTGAACACCTCAATCGCCAAGGAAATAAATGATTGCTTCGGTGCAAATATTCATATTTATAATGAATACGGTCCGACGGAAGCTACGGTAGGCTGTATGATTCATAAATATGACCCCCTAGAGGATACTGACGTTTCTGTACCGATCGGCAAGCCGGCGGCTAATGTGCAGTTGTATGTGCTGGATGAGCATTTGCAGCCTGTACCGACAGGCTGCATTGGAGAATTGTTCATATCAGGTGAAGGAGTGGCAAGAGGTTACTGGAACCGGGAGCAATTGTCGGAAGCAGCCTTTGTACCAAATCCGTTTCTTTCGCAGCAAAAGATGTATCGGACAGGCGATTTGGTCCGTTTTACGGAGCGCAATCATCTGGAATACATGGGCCGCAAAGACCGTCAGGTCAAATTGAATGGGTACCGTATTGAAATAGGTGAAATCGAAACGGCATTATTGGAAATTGATGAAATTTCCAATGCAGCCGTGCTGGGATACCGGATGAACGATGCGGAGCATACCGATCAACAGACTGTAAATGCAGTGAAGAGTGACCAACGAAGTAAGCTTTGCGCCTATCTGATAATGAAAACGCCTGTAGAACTGGCAATGATCAAAACAAAACTTGCCGCCAAGTTGCCGTTGTATATGATTCCACAGCTAATTGAAGTGAACGAAATCCCGTTAACGATTAATGGGAAAATCGATTTTTCCAAATTACCAGTGCCGATAATGGAGCTAGAAGTATCTGTGGAGTCAAACAAGGACGAGCTTCAGTATCTGTATTCAGTGGAACAACAGTTGTTAACCGACACGCTGCAACAGCTTTTGAATATTCCGGTTGTACGATTGGAGCACGAGTTTTTTCAATTAGGTGGCGATTCCATTAAGGCGATTCAGCTATCTTCCAGAATGAAAACAGCAGGATATGTCCTAAAGGTCAATGATATTCTGACATATTCGCGAATCGGCGATATGGTGGCTTACCTTGTCAAAGATAAAGGCGCAGACCAGGAAGATCGTCATCGAATAGCGGAGGGGGTCTTGAAGCGTTCTCCCATACACGAATGGTTTTTTGATCAGCAATTGACTCAGCAGGATTATTATCATCAATCGGTACTATTGTCGCTGGATGCCTCGGTTACATTGGAAATGATAGAATCGGGCCTGCAAGCGCTAATTGTTCATCATGACAGTTTGAGATTAAATCTGAATGATGATCGTGTTCTTTTTTATAATCCTGTTCATCTGGATCTTCCTCTTCAAGTGCAACAACTGGATTTGTCGTCCTTGTCGTATGATCAGCAGCTGGAGAGGATCGAAGCGGCGGGCAGTACATTAAAATCGTCATTTGACTTGCAGTCTGATCTGCTGTTCAAGGCGATTTTTTTTGAACTCGGGAGTCAAGGCGCAAGGTTGCTGCTAACAGCACATCACTTAGTAGTTGATGGTGTTTCTTGGCGTATCTTACTGGAGGACTTGATTACCATCTTAACGGCAAAGAAAGACGGTCGTGAAGCTGTACTGCCAGCTAAAACATCATCCTACCAGCAATGGACAGAGGAATTGGAACACTATGCTGCTTCGTTGACTTCCACAAGCATATCTTACTGGACCGAAATATTTGATGACTGGAGTGGAGGAAACGCACCGAACGTCCGAGCGGTGGAAAATCGCCACACAGCTACCGTGACCAAACAGTTAAGCGCAGATTGGACGAGTCAATGGCTGCTTCGCGCCAATTCCGCGTATCACACGGAACCAGTTGAACTGCTAATTATCGCACTAGCACAGGTAGTGCAACAACTGGATACTGGTTCTTGCATTCTGCTGGAGCTGGAGGGACATGGAAGAGAGAGGTTTAGCGAGGCTGTGGATGTATCTCGAACGGTAGGCTGGTTCACAAGCATTTTCCCAGTTCGTATTGAACTGCCTGCCGCTGATCTAGAGCAGCAGATCAAACTAGTCAAGGAACAGCTACGCAGTGTGCCGAATAAAGGTTTCGATTATTTGATAAGTCGGCATTTACAGCCTTCATCCATTCTTTCAATGTTAGAATCACCAATCGGGCAGATGATCCGATTTAATTATCTTGGTGATTTTGTTGCCTTGTCCGCTCCTGGTCTGTTTGCACTGGCGGAAGAACAGACCGGTCATAATAATGGGCTGTTCAATGCCTTTTCGGTCCGACTGGATGTTAATGCGATGACGATTGGAGGCCAGCTTCGCCTTTCGGTGACTTACGTAAAAGAACACTTTACTACGGAAGCGATGGATCAGCTAATTCATGCCTGGCATGACCAGTTGATTGCCATTATCACACACTGCACAGCCCGGCAGTCGGCAACATATACGCCCTCTGATTTTGAGACGATCGGGCTGGATCAAGCAGAGCTGGATTCTTTGTTAATAGACTGATTAAATTTGTATATAGAAAGGAATACTTCCATGTCAAACAACTCGTACTACAAGGAAAAATTTGAGAATCTGGAAATGTACCAACGCTTGATTCAGTATTGGAGTATTTTGTTTGATAGACGTGAATCAATGAACATATTGGATAATATGAACTTTAATGTTCATCTCTTTCCAGAAATCTTCACCATGGACGAAATTTCTGCTTTGCATCAGATAGAGCCGGGTTACACATCTCCCGACGGTTATACCGAGATGAATGCGTTGATCCGTAGACTGGAGCTGGCAAGACTGTTACAGAATGCCCCCCAGCGGGCGGATATTAGCCACAGGCTGGTAGAGCAAGCCGGTATAGGCTGCGGGAACGGCTGCACCAATGTGATGAACGGTGTTATTAATTCAATTTTGAAATTAAAACAAGTTGAAAAAGGGCTGGAGCATCCGGAAGTGATTCTGATTTTGCCCAACTATACGGTCTATGCAGCCCAACTGTCGAATCTGAACGACAAGGCAACCTCTAAATACGTATATACACAACGAGAGAATAATTATCTGCCCACCAGTTGCGAGATTCGTAATGCGATTACACCCTCTACAGTCGCGGTAATCATCACCTACCCTAACAATCCTGCCCAATCTACCTATGAGGGCGAGAATGTAAGGGAGTTGCAGCAGATCGTAGAATTATGCCAGGCCAATGAGATTTTCTTGGTGGTAGATAATATCTACCAGGACTTGATCTTCCCTAAAAGCCGCGGCTTTACAGAAATTTTTAATCTGACGGATAAGCTTGATTACGTGATTAAAGTATATGGTTGTTCCAAAGATACACCGTTTTATTCCGGTTTCCGTACGGGATACTGGTTTGGTGATCCGCGGATTGACGAGAAATACAAATATTTTATTTCATCGATGGAAAATAGCATGAATACCCACTCGTTGGTCTATTTTGCGCTCAATCTGTATTTCAAATATAAGCTGATTACCGGAGAAGAACCGGCGCTGGAGGATATGAAATTATTTGACCAGGGATTATTCGGCTGGAGTCAGAATGTGGATGAACATCTATTGTTTAAAAAAATGCAGGAGCTTAAGCTGTTTGCGAAATATCAATCCCGCATTCAGCTTTCGGATAACATACAGGCCGATGCGCTTCGACGTGTGACCGAGTATGTGAAAGGATCGAAAGTCTTTGTAGATTATACCAATCAACAGATTGGCAATGTATTCTTCATTAAAGTGAATCCCGAGTACCGGTTTGACAATGATGATGAATTCTTCAAGAAGCTGTTTTATGAAGTGAACTGTGGCATTCTTCCCGGCAATGTATTTGGTATTTTGCAACGGCCTGATGAAATTTGGTTCCGTATTACACTGATTCATGACCGTGTGGACAATATTATTCGCTATCTAAGCAAGATCGAAGACGTTTTTGCCCATTCAGCAATTATTTAATCACGCAAACATACGGGAGGTTAGTATGGCCCAAAAGGTAAACAATCAGAACATTGAAGATATTATTGCGCTGTCGCCTACACAGGAAGGCATTTTGTTTCATTGTTTAAAAGAACCAGAGGTGCCGCTCTATTTGAGTCAAGTGGCATTGCATATTACCGGTGAACTGGATGCAGAAATATTGCAGAAGGCGCTGAATTGGATGGCAGTGGATAATGACTGTCTTCGCTCTGTCATTCGCTGGGAGAATCTAAGTCAGCCTGTTCAAATCGTATTAAAGCAGCAAAAGTTGATCCTGAGCCAAGAGGATCTGTCCACCTTGTCTCCGGCCGATACAGAAACCAGGTTGAGTGAAATTGGACGTCGTGAGCAGAATAACGGCTTCGATCTCACAAAAGGTCCGCTGCTGAGGACTGTATTGTGCAAGAAAGATGCGAATAGCTACACCATACTAGTGCAATTTCATCACATTATACTGGATGGCTGGTCATTGGGACTGTTTTTGAGTGAATGGCTGCAAACCTATGAATTGCTACTACATGATCAACATGTAACCCGCAGCAGTAAGCCTGCCTATAAGGCGTACATCAAATGGCTGCAACAATATGATCATGAGCAGGCTCGCCAATTTTGGCAGACCGAATTGGAATCTTTAAGCTCGTATACGAAACTGCCGTATGCGCAGCAGACGAGAACACAGGGTGGCGATATTCATAAGGTAGAAATCGATCTTCATAGCATTTTTCCTCAAGTAGAGGAATTCTCGAGAGCGTATAGCGTATCGGCCAGTTCTATAATGAATGCTGCTTGGGCACTTCTCTTGCAACGGTACAACGACAGTAATGAGGTCGTGTATGGCCTGACCGTTTCAGGCCGCCCGGATGTACTGCCTCAGGTGGAGCGGATGATAGGGTTGTTCATCAATACCATTCCTGTCATTGTAAGTGAAGCTGGTGATTTGTCGATAATTGATTATATTCGACACATACATAATAAGCTAATTCACTATAAAAAGTCCGAAAATCTACCACTAAGCGATATTCAAAGTATTTCCCGGATGAAAGGCACGGAGACGCTTTTCAACCATATTCTGGTATTTGAAAACTACCCTCTGGATATGCAATTGCTGCAGGGCTCTTTTAGCAGCTTCAACATTATCGGATATGAAGAATACGAGGTTAATCATTACGATTTGACCGTATCCTTCCTGTTGGCTGGAAGGCCGATGATGAAGCTGGAATATCATTCTGATCTGTTCGAACAATGGATCGTTCACAAGATGGGAGAGCATTTTATTTCGATATTGCAACAATTCATGAATCAGGCTGAACTGCCGGTTGCTGGAGTGGAGCTATTGACGGAAGTTGAGAAACAACAACTGCTGGTGGAGTTCAACCAGACGGATCGAATGGACCTGAAGCAGGACAAAACCGTATATCAATTTTTTGTTGAGCAGTCCCAAGCCACGCCCGAATATACGGCTGTGGTCTTTCAAGAAAGCAGGCTGACTTATTGTGAGCTGGCCCAACAGGCAGAGCGGCTGGCTGGTTTTTTGCGTGATCGGGGAGCAGGCGAGGGCAGGATTATCGCTTTGCTGATGGACTGGTCGACGGATTTGATTACCGCCATTATGGGAGTGCTTGGTTCGGGGAGTGCTTATTTGCCGATTGATCCAAGTTATCCGGAGGAACGTATTCGTTATATTGTCGAAAGTAGCAAGGTTAGCATTATTGTAACCATGGAGCAGTACCAGGAGGTTGCTGCTGCGATGGTTAGGACTACAGTAGTGCTGGAGCAGGGCGACTGCCGGCTAGTTGAGAATACTGCCGCTGGTCAATCAGTTGGAGCAGATCATGAAGGCGTTGATTTTCCACTGGCGTATGTCATTTATACATCTGGTTCAACTGGTACGCCCAAAGGTGTAATGATTGATCAGCGTTCTTTCACTGAATTTATATTATGGACGCTAGAAGAATATGATCATACCCCAGGCTATCAGGTGCTGTTGTCCAATTCCTACGCATTTGACAGTTCCATTCAGCAGATTTTCTCGCCGCTTGTTTCAGGTGGAACACTGCACTTGCTTCATCCGGACGTACGCAAGAATGCCGACCAGTATTTGGACTATTTGCAGAAACACCGGATTAACAGTATTGATGAAATACCAGTGCTGATGAATATGCTGGTGGAGCAAGCAGAAGAACGGAGCGAGCGCCCTGTATTGCCTGATCTGACCTCATTGTCTCTGGGCAGCGAATATGTGCCGATCAGTCTGGTGCGCAAATGTCGCGAGATATTGAATCCTACCGGGAAAATTATTAACGGTTACGGCCCTGCGGAGACAACGGTAGAAACAAGCACCTATCATTTTGACGGTAATTCTGAGCATGAGATTTCATTGATAGGCAAACCGCGTTCTAATCTAAAAATATATATAGTGGACCGGAACAACCGCCTGTGCCCGATCGGCATTCCCGGTGAAATTTGTGTTAGCGGCACAGGGCTGTCGCGCGGATATTTGGGCCAGCCGGAACTCACAGCCGAGCGCTTCATTCCGAATCCGTTCAGCGATATTCCTGGAGATAAAATGTACAAAACCGGTGATGTGGGCCAGTGGCAAAAAGACGGCAATTTACAGTACCTCGGTCGTGTGGATAATCAGGTTAAAATCCGTGGTTATCGGGTAGAGATCGGAGAAATTGAAGAAGCATTGCTACAGCACCCGCAAATTCAGGATGCAGTAGTCGTGCTGCAGGGAAAAGCTCTGAATAACCCTGTATTATGCGCTTTTCTTAAATCTCGAACAGAGCCATCAACAGCGGAATTGCGGCAGTTCTTAGCGGATAAGCTGCCGAGTTATATGATCCCCTCCTTTTACCAATACAGTGAAGCCTATCCATTATCGCCGAACGGTAAAATTAATCGCAAAGCATTGGAAAACACTGAAATTGTTCGCACGGGTGAAGACTACAGCGAACCGCGTCATGAATTGGATCAGAAGCTGGTTGATATCTGGAAGAATGTGCTGAACCTCTCCCATGTTGGGATTCAGTCCAACTTTTTTGAACTTGGCGGAAATTCAATTCAGATTATGCGGCTGTACAACCTGCTAAAAAAAGAACTGCCTGAAATAAAACTAGAAATCAGTGATCTGTTTTCCTACAACACTATTGCTCAACTGGCAGATTATATTATGCAGCCAGCTGATGACATTCTTTCGGCACCCGAGAATAAAGATCGATTGGAACAATCTGTGCAACCGGGCGAGGGTAAGGAAACTTCGAAGGCCGGGCAGGATATTGCCATCATTGGTATCGGAATCCACCTGCCTGAAATAGATGGTCCGGACCAATTCTGGGATATGCTAGTGAACGGTCAAACGACCATCAGGGAAATTCCCTCATCCAGAAAATTGCTGGACCCTACCGGTTATAGGGATAAAAATTATTTGCGCTACGGTTATCTTGAAGGGATCGATGAATTTGACCCGCAGTTTTTCGGTATTTCACCAAAACTGGCCAAATCAATGGACCCTAACCAACGTATCATGTTGGAAACGGCCTACCATACGCTAGAAGATGCCGGTTATACACGCGAAGAACTGCATAATCGTCCGGTTGGTGTTTTTATGGCAGGAATAATTCCGACGTATTATCAACACCTAGATCTAAAAATAGATGAGTTAATGTCAAGCAATTTGCCTGCTAATCTGGCGGGAAGAGTATCGTACCATTTCGGTTTCAATGGCCCTTCCATGGTGATTGAAACGGCTTGTTCGTCTTCGTTGACAGCAGTGCATACAGCAGTACAGGCTTTACGAAACGGAGAGTGTGAGCTGGCACTTGCCGGCGGCATCCATCTGGATATTGAGCCGATTGAGCGTGAACTTGCTATGGAATCTAATATTGTTTCACCTAGCGAGTGCTGTCGGGCATTCAGCGAACAGGCGGACGGAACAATCGGTGGAGAGGGCAGCGTATGTATTCTTCTGAAGCCATTGGAGCAAGCGGTACGTCATAACGATCGTGTATATGCAGTCATTAAAGGCAGCGCTATTACTCAAGATGGTGCAAGATCGAACGGCATCACTGCCCCAAGTCCTGATGCCCAGGCTGAAACCTTATTAAAAGCTTGGAGCAACGCTAATATTGATCCGACAACGATCTCTTATATCGAAGCGCACGGAACAGGAACCCGTTTGGGCGATCCGATTGAAATCAAAGGAATTCAAAAAGCATTTATGCAGTATACGGATCGTAAGCAGTTCATCCGACTCGGTTCGCTCAAGTCCAATGTAGGCCACCTTGACAGCGCGGCGGGATTGGCTGGACTAGTCAAGACGGCGCTGAGTTTGCAGCATAATGAGTTGCCAGCTTCACTCCATGCCACGCCTCTAAATTCGTTAATTCCATTTGAACAGACACCTGTCCTTGTAAACGGTACATTAAGTTCTTGGCAGCCAGTCGCTGGAGAGACGCTTCGTGCCGGTGTGAGTTCATTTGGGCTGAGTGGTACGAATGTGCATATAATTCTGGAGAAATTCGAACCTCAATCGGTGTTGGACGGTTCACAGAATGGACCTGATCCGGATCAAGTGCAGCAGATCCCGTATCTGTTCACCTTATCAGGTTCAACTCCTGCAATTGTACAACGAAAGATAGACGGACTGCGGCAGCATCTTATGCATAATCATCAAGCTGCCCTTGCGGATATAAGCTATACGTTGAACTGCCGGCGCAGTCAGGATAATTATCGGTTCGCTGTGGTCGCTCATACTCGAAATGAACTCATCGAACGGCTGGAACAGGCTGCTGAAATTCACGCCCGCCATGGACAAACAGAGGTAAGGGCCAGTCTGTGGCTACAAGATTATATTCCGGGTGCGGAGCGGCTTTACGATCAATTAGTCCTGACAGGCTGGATAAACCTTGAGCAACGAGCGCAATACGATGAGTATATTGCTGCTTCAAGTGATGACCCGCAGCTTCGGGCCAGAGCGATCTATGCTTCGTTTCTGTACGCTATCGTCAGTCTATTGCAGGCCACAGGACTGAACTATGAGCTGAGTGGAATCGGCATTGGAGCAGCGGTCTCTAATGTTATGCAGAATAAAGGAACACTGGAAAATGTTACAGATGCCGCGTTGCATACGAGCTTAGCACAATACAATACGAATATGAATGAACAGCAATGGTTTGCACATAGAGGCATCCTGCTGACTGCAGGCGCAATACCCATTCATCAGCTTCTTGACACAGCATCCCAATCCGCCGAGGGTTCGTCCATCCCTCCCCAGCAATGGGAAGCAGATGTATTCGGTTTCACACAGGGGGATCACCAGTTGCTGACGGTACTGTCACATCTGTACAAAGCAGGCTGGAACCTTGATTTGACACCAATTCAGAAGGGCAATGTTGTTTCCTTGCCTGTCTATCCATTCGAACGCAAATCATACTGGTTCGATATGAACACGACAAAGCGCAAAGCGCTTGAAGTTCGTCATCAAGAACAACAGGAAACAGGTGCCGTAACCAGTGAACTGCTGCATCGGCTGTATTGGAAACCGACTCAGCTTCAGCGTGAGCGCAAGCATTTATTACAGGGCGTCTTGCTGATAGTTGGCGAACACTCTGACTGGCAGGAACAACTGGCGAATAAATTCCGCGGTGAGGGCATGGATGTCGTACAAATGTATTACGGCCCTCAATATCGTCAGTTAGAGCGGCAGGTCTATGAAGTGAATATAAATGAAGAAGATCAAATCGCCGACGTATTGAAGCAATTAAGGGACAACGGCCAAATTGTCAATACATGCATTCATATCTCATCCAGTCAACCGTTGCAGGATCGGATGGTTACCGACAGGAAGCAGTTGTCTGCGGTGGTTGACGGGATACTCGCACCTGCCTGGTATTTGACGAGGCAGCTTGCGCTGCATACGGCTGCCACACCGGCGCGGTTGTTCCATATTACTAGAAATGCGGACAAGGTTGCATCTGAAGACGCCATTGTTGACCCGCTGCAAAGTTTTATCGTATCTCTAAATCGCAGCGCCAATCATGAATATCCGTTGCTGGAGTCGCGTTGCATTGACCTGGAAGCGTCGGAGTGGGCGAAGGATGTCTCATTACAGCATATTTATAACGAAGTATGCTGGCATGATGAAACGAAAGAAGTGGCCTACCGGCATGCCACTCGTTATGTTCGGTATTTGAACGAATCTGTTCCTTCCAAGACAAAGCGGGAGTTGTTTCGCAATGATGGTGTCTACTTGGTTACAGGCGGAACCGGAGGCATAGCGACAGAAATATGCCGTGCGATCGCAAGCAAATATCGTGCCACTTTCGTGCTGCTGGGACGTACCCGCGAAGAGAATATGAGCCAGCGTCAGCTTGCCAATATTCGTGCCCTGGCGGAGATAGGCGCTGATGTACAGTATTTTGCGGTTAATATTGCAGAACGCAATGAGTTGGAGTCAACCGTTGAGCGAATCTCCACCCAATACGGCAACGTTGACGGGGTTATTCATGCTGCAGGTATACTAGGGAACCGGGTTTCGCTGCAAGAGGCAAGTATGGAAGATTATCAGGATGTATATGAAGCTAAAGTCTATGGGACGGTACTACTGGATATGCTGCTGCGTGAACATATGGTTGATTTTTTTATGACCTTCTCCTCTGTAGACGCTATATTGTCAGAGAAAAATCTGGGACCCTATACTAGTGCTAATCATTTTATGGATCAATATGCGTTGCAACAAAGACAGCTTGGCCGGCAGTTTATATCTATTCAGTGGGGAGGATGGCAATTTACCGGGATGGGAAGCAAGAACGAAGAGCTGCAGTCCTCCCATATTCATGAAATTGCCCGATTATCTCCACTTATTCTGGGTTATGACCGCAAGCAGGGGATTGGGGCATTTTGGACGATTACCGGTGCGCGGTCCAGTCATTTAATGGTGACTGGATTGGATGAGCAGGATTTGCAGGCGCTGGACAAGCAGGCGTATTTCAAACTGGAGCCCGATCTTAGGAAAAGGATGAATGCCTCATCTGCCAAACCATCCATAGCGGATATCAGCCTAGAGAGTATTGAGTCTACGGTTGCGCGTGTCTGGACCGAAATGTTGGAGATGGAGCAGGCTCCAGATGTGAACGAGAATTATTTCTCCATCGGTGGCGATTCGATTCTTGGAATTGATATCACTGTGCAGTTGTCGCAAATCTATCAGTTGCAGCTAGATGCGAACACGCTATTTCGCTATGATACGATTCGGTCATTAAGTAGATTTATCCATGAACAACTCCAAGATGCTAAGCCGACATCCAAAATTCGGTCTTCCATTCCGAAAGCTGTTCCGATGAATCAGGAATAAGAAACTGCATGAAAGGAAGTTTTGCGATGAATATTTCTACTCAATCGACAACTAATCTATATGAATTATCACATACGCAAAAACGATTTTGGTTCCTGGACAAGCTTGATTTTTCCGATGATCCATCAGCTCGCGCAATGTCCCATGTGTCTACTGTATTTACACTGGTCGGCCCACTGGAGGTGGGGCTGTTTAAACAGACAGTACAGGATCTGGCGAAACGACATGCTGCCCTTCGCACCAGTTATCGTGACCAGGACGGCTCGCCGCTGCAGCTCGTTTTTCACGATATTCAAATTCCGGTTGCGATCTATGATATTTCGGCTGATGATTCGCGTGAGCGGCTGGAGCATAGAATACAGGAGGAATTGAATACACCGTTCGATTTGCAGCAGGCCCCGTTGATTCGGTTCACCTTGTATAAGTTATTCGCGGACAAACATATCTGCATGATCGTTGCTCATCACAGCATCGTCGATGGGCTATCGATCGACATTATACTGTCCGAACTGATGGTGATTTACAAGGCGCATGTTACCCAGGTTCCGCCTGTACTACCAGAGCTTGATATTCAGTACAGCGACTATGCTCATTGGCATAACGGTATGCTGACGGGCGGTGAATTGGCGGACCAGCGTCAATTCTGGGCTGACTATTTGGCTGGGGAACTGCTCGATCTGAACTTCCCGCTGGACTATCAACGTCCAGCGGAACGAACCTATACCGGAGCGGCCGTACCGCTGGTTATTGGCGAGGAATTGTTTGTGTCGCTCAAAAAAACATGTGAGCAGTTGGATGTGAGTCTGTACATGTTTTTATTAGGAATTATGAATGTGTTGCTCGCCAAATATACACGGAATCAGGACATCATTGTCGGGACTTCTTTATCAGGCCGATTTCATCCCGATTTGAACGGAATGATTGGCAGCTTCATCAATACACTACCGGTGCGTAATCAGATAAACGGAGAAGAGCCTTTCAGCGTATTTGTCAAACGAATCAAAGAAAATGTGCTAAATATTCAGGAAAATCAGGCATATCCGTTCGATATGATCGTCCATGATCTGGGGGCAGATCGCAATAATAGCCATCATCCCGTATATGATGTTGTGTTTGAAATGCATACACTGCATGCAGACAGCAAAGCTGTACGCGAAATATCGCCAGGATTGTTTTTGTCATTTGAACATTCGCTTCAACCTATCCGTTATTCCGTATTTGATTTTATATTTGAGCTTTATCAAAAGGAAGGGCAGATTGAAGGCTATATTCAATATGCCACCCACCTGTTTGAATCGTCTTCAATGGAACGGTTAAGCTGTAATTTTTTACAACTGGTCCAGCAGGCCATCCAGAATCCAACGATACTTGTTAGCGAAATGGATATGCTGTCGGAGCCTGAGCGCACACAGGTGATGGAAGATTTCAATCAGGTGTCTGTTGATTTCCCGGTACATACGCCATTTCCTATACTGTTTGAACAGCAGGTTGTACGTACGCCGAATCATATTGCGGCCTCTTGCGACGGAGAGCAATTATCGTATAGAGAATTAAATGAGCGTGCGAACCGTTTGGCGCATTTTTTACGCAGCCGCGGTATAAAGTCAGGGCAATTTGTTGCTGTTATGTGTGAGCGCAATCTTGACTGGCTGACCTCGCTGCTGGCAATTCTCAAGAGTGGTGCAGCCTATGTGCCGATTGATCCGAATGTGCCGGATGAACGCGCAACTTATATCTTACAGGACTGCGCTGCACAGCTTCTGATTACTCAGAATCATCTGCTGGAACGCGTGAGCAGACTGGATACGGTTGCAAGCCTTTCTGTGCTGTGTGTGGATATGCCGATAGGGGAAGGGCCATTATGGCCGCAGCAACATGAATTGATCACCAGCGAGTGTCTGGCTGATTTCCCGGTAACTGACGGGGAGGACGATCCTTCAGCCGAACGGCTTGCTTATATGATCTACACTTCCGGTTCAACTGGTACGCCCAAAGGTGCACTCGTACGCCATAATGGCATGATCAATCATCTGTACGCCAAAATTTATAGCCTGCAACTGAGTGAACGCGATATTGTAGCACAAAATGCTTCGATCAGTTTCGATGTCTCTATCTGGCAATCGCTTGTTGCGCTGCTGGTCGGCGGACAGACATCCATTGTTTCCTTTGAGGCGGGTCGGGATCAAGCATTATTGTTGCAGCATATAAAGAATCATCAGATTACAGTTATCGAGACCGTTCCTTCATTGCTGTTTGCTTTCTTGGATACGATGGAAAATATGCCTGCTTCCGAACGTTCCTTGCCCTCCTTGCGCTGGATGATTGCCAACGGGGAAGAGCTGCCTGGCAAACTGGTCAAAAGCTGGTTTACCATGCTCCCGGATATACCGTTGATTAATGCCTATGGACCTACGGAATGTTCGGATGATGTAACCCAGTATACGATGCGCAGTGATGTTCAGGATGAATCTGACTTGACACATAAGCGCATTCCTGTAGGCAAACCACTTCCAAACATGCGTCTGTATGTGGTGGACCAATTTCATAAGCCAGTCCCGGTAGGGGTAAAGGGTGAAATATGGATTTCCGGAATTGGCGTTGGAGCCGGTTACTGGCATAATGACGAGCTGACCCGCAGCAAGTTCATTGCCAATCCGTTTGCCAACCACGAACATGAGCGCATTGTTTATCGGACAGGTGATTTGGGATGTTGGTTGCCGAATGGCAATCTGGAATTTTCCAGCCGGATCGATCATCAGGTCAAGGTACGCGGTTTCCGTATTGAGCTTGGTGAGGTAGAGGCGGTAATCAACCGTCATCCAGGGATAGACGAAGCGGCGGTGATTGCGAGAAAGCAAGGAAATGGCGACTCGATGCTGGTTACCTTTTATACAAGCAAGGAGCGTTTGGAGCCGGAACAATTGCGGACTTATTTGCAGGAGAAGCTGCCCTATTATATGGTTCCAGCGCAGTTAATCAGCATTGAGCAAATGCCGCTACTGACCAGCGAGAAAATTGACCGCAAAACATTGCAGTCATGGGCGAACGAGTATATCGCATCCGCACCATCCAAACCGGCAACATGGTCTACCCCGACAGAGCGGGAACTCTCCTTCTTATGGGCAGAGATCCTGGAATTAAAGCAAGTGGATGCACAGGATCATTTCTTTCATCTGGGGGGGCATTCCATCAGTGCAGTCAAACTGGTAAACCGGATTCGGAAGCAGTTTGGTATCAGTATGGCACTCCAGCAAATTTTCACGACCCCGGTATTGCATGAACTGGCGGCAGTCATTGATCAGGAAAAAGCGGCCAAAACAACTGGCCACTCTCCAACGAGAGAGGCTGCGGACAATAATCCGTTGCGCCGTTTTGAGGCCAAAAGCGCATACGCGCTTGCTCCTGTTCAACTGCCGGAGTGGTATTTGCATGAACTGGAGCCGGACAACCCGTTTTATAATGTAAGCTTTGATTTGATGTTTTATGGTGATATGAATCTTCCAGCTTTTGAGTGGGCATGGCAGCGACTGATTGAACGGCATTCCGTGCTTCGTACTCATTTTGCCAATCATGAAGGCGAAACGGTTCAAGTTGTGAAATCGGAGCAGGACTTCCAACTGGACAGCGTATATGAGAATCGAACACATATAGAGCCGGATGAAATTATGCAAGATGTCTACCGGATGG
This sequence comes from Paenibacillus sp. cl6col, assembly GCF_900102125.1. Classification (NCBI taxonomy): domain Bacteria; kingdom Bacillati; phylum Bacillota; class Bacilli; order Caryophanales; family Paenibacillaceae; genus Paenibacillus; species Paenibacillus sp. cl6col. Next base: position 39,813 of record NZ_FNAZ01000016.1, on the reverse strand, counting down.
CGGAACAGCATAACAATCAAAGTTTTGATTTTACCCAAGGGCCGCTGTTTTCGGTCAAGTTGATCGAATATGCGGACAAAGAGTTTCTGATGATGTTCGTAGCGCATCATATTATCTGGGATGAGACATCGTCCATGAATCTGATTGACGAATTCAGTGAACTGTATAATTCGCAATTAGAACATCGTACTGCGCAGTTGCCTGAGCTGGAGATTGAATATACGGATTATGCCGAATGGATGAACACTTCAATTCAATCTGGATACCTGGAAGCCAAACGGCAGTATTGGCTGGATAAATTCGCTGTCGTGCCGCCAGCACTAGACCTGCCGACTGATTATCCGCGCCCTTCGATAGTGACGTTCAACGGTGGCACTGTGCTGAAGACGATTCAACCGGACTTGCAAAAGCGGATCGCCACTTACTGTCAGCAGCAAGGGATTACATTATATATGTTCCTATTGTCGGTATTGAATTTACAAATGCACCGTTTGAGCAATCAGGATCATTTCGCAGTCGGTTCTCCTATTGTGAACCGTGACGATGTGAAGCTAGAACGAATGCTAGGGCTGTTTGCCACGGCGATTCTGTTGGAATGCCGAATAGAACCGAATATGACGTTTGCTGAATTGGTTTCCCAGAGCAGGCAGACGGCAATCGAGGCCTATGATAATCATCTATATCCAAGTAACTTCGTCATTGAGCAAATCCGGACGGAAAATGATCTTTCGCGTTCTAAGCTGTTTTCGGTTATGTACGGCTTGCAAAACAATAAACAAAATTTACTGAAAAACCTGAAATTTGTTGGGCTCGACTACAATCCGCGAGTGTATGATTTCATGGAAACCAGTTCTCGTTTTGATCTGACCTTTGCTTTTGATGAACTGGGTCACGGGATTGAACTTAATTTGAACTATAATACGGATCTGTTTAAAAGAACGACGGCAGAGCGGATTGCCGAGCAGTTTATCTTGCTAACGCAACAGGTGATTGATTCGCCTGACGGATCGCTTTATGCCTATGAGTGGCTGGACAAACAGTCCGAAACGATTATCGCCAACCTACGTAATCGCAAGCCACACAGCTATGAATCCCAATCCTGTGTGCATCAAGTGATTGAACGGCAGGTGGAATTGACACCGAACGAGATCGCCATCTTCGATCATAATCAGACAATGACGTATAAACAAATGAATGAAAAAGCGAATCAGTTGGCGCATTTGCTGCTGACTGCCGGTGTGCGGCGGGAGCAAAAAATCGGAGTTAGGTTTGAACGTTCGGCTGATTTGATTGTTTCGCTGCTTGCCGTTTGGAAAGCAGGCGCCGCTTATGTGCCTATCCATCCGGAGCTCCCGGAAGCACGGCAATTAGAAATCATACAGGCCGCAGATATTTCTGTACTGATCACGGGAACCGGTTCATGGTTGGTGCAATCTGTACACCCGGTAACCTTGCTTGATCTCAACAAGTTGGAGGCGCAGTTGCATGAACAGTCGACCATTAATCCGGGAGTAGAGGCGGACCGTTCCACACTGGCCTATGTATTATTTACCTCGGGTACAACCGGGAAGCCCAAAGGAATTGAGATCGAGCATCAGGGCATCGTGCATTTGTTTGCCGGGCTGGCGCAGCATTATTCTTTGCAGGTTAATGATACGGCGCTGTTCCACACCTCGTATTCATTTGATGCTTCGTTGCTGGAAATATTTTGGCCGCTCACCTGCGGAGCGCGCATTTTCATCCCACATCCTGATGAAGCCAAAGATCCGGCTGCGCTAGGGAAGCTTGCGGAGGAGCAGGGAGTTGCATTCTTGCAGTTTGTACCGCTGATGCTGGAGGAATTCATCAATGCCCGCAGAAACGGGGTATTTACACAATGGCCTGAACTCCGGTTTGTGATTAGTGGCGGAGCGCCGCTTACACGCAAGCTGCGCGATTTGTTCCGGGAGGAATTCGACTGCGGATTGTACAACCATTATGGACCGACAGAAGTCACGGTAGATGCAACAACATTTGATTGCAGGCTGGAATTTGAAGGAGAGATTGTGCCGATTGGCTCGCCGCTGGGCAATGTAATGGTATATGTGCTTGATCGAATGATGAATATTGTGCCAGCAGGCGTGCCTGGTGAACTATACATCAGCTCACCAGGACTGGCACGTGGTTATTTACATGATCCTGAACGTACGGCAGACAGTTTTGTGAACGATCCGTTCTCTGATACGTCTGACTCGAAGCTATACAAGTCAGGCGACCTCGTCAAATATACAGAAGAAGGCATCATTCGCTACATCGGCCGGCTGGACCAGCAGGTGAAGGTGAGAGGAAACCGGGTGGAGCTAGAGGAAGTTGAAGCGGTACTTATGCAGCACCGTGATATCGCCAGTGCAGCCGTTATCCACCGCCATGACAAAGGAATGGATGGTTTGGTCGCCTATGTGGAAATTACAAACAAGTATCAGCCCTTTAGCCATACACGACGTTTAAAATGGTTTAATTTGGCGCAAATGCCGCAGTTGGCCGCGGGAATGAATGCACTGCATCGGCAGTCATGGCCAGATTATTTTATCGGGGATAGTGTAATGCTGGAACACTGGCCTAAGCTGTTTGCCAACTTCACCGATTATCAATTTGCCTTGCTACAAGAAGATGGAGAGATTGCCGCCGTCGGTAATACCGTCCCAATGTATTGGGACGGCTCACCGGAGCATCTTCCGCAAGGCTGGGATGAGGGTCTGCTGAAAAGTGTGGAAACCGCCGGTTCGTATCCCTCTCCCAATACGCTACTGATATTGGCCGGGGTGGTAAATGAACAGCAACAGGGCAATGGACTAGCCGGGCTGCTGTTGGAAGCTTTCAAATATGTGGCTGACGCTCACCAGTTGGAGCATATTATCGTACCTGTTCGACCAACAGGCAAAACGAACTATCCCGAACAGTCATTTACAGAGTACTGTGCGTTGACCAGATCAGATGGCCTGCCGTTAGATCCTTGGCTGCGAACCCATATCCGGGCAGGTGGACAAGTTTTAAGCATTGCAGAACAATCACAGACGATCACAGGCAGTATTAGAGATTGGCAGCTATGGACCGGCATCGAGTTTCCAAAAAGCGGCAGCTATATCACGCCAATCACGTTACAGCCTGTCATGATTGACTTGGAACAGAAAAATGGAATCTATTATGATCCGAGTGTATGGGTGCAGCATTTTCCACATCCGGAATCCGGTGAGGAGAAGTTCCAGACGGGAATTTCCTTGACGAACCGGCAGGCGTTGTCCGCTTGGCTTCGGAGCAGACTCCCTGGTTATATGGTTCCGCAGGAGATTATTTTTGTGGCCAACATGCCGTTGACCTCTACCGGCAAAATAGACAAGGTACGCTTATCTGAAATTCAAAATACAGATGAACGCATCCGGGAAATCATACCGCCTCAAAATGAAGAAGAAGCACTTGTTCTGGCCATCTGGCAAGATGTTCTGCAACTGGATGAAATCAGCGTCAATGATAATTTCTTTGAATTGGGCGGTCATTCTCTCAAGGCGACCGCAGTTGTCGCTAGAATAGGCGCTGCTTGCGGTTATGTTCCAACCCTGCGCGAGTTGTTTGAAATGGCTACTGTCCGCAGTCTGGCACAATGGATTCTGCAGAAAAAGCAGACCATGCCCACCCTTGAAAATCCGGCATCTGTAAGCTTCAAAAAGATGGAGCGGCGTGAACGAACCAAACGCTAAAAATTCAAATAATAAGGAGTTAGACACTGTGGAAATCAAGGATTATACCGAAGCCAACCGGCGCTCATGGAATCAGGTGGCTGCCCGCCATCATAAGGGAAAGGAGGAGCGAAAGAAGCTATTCAGCCAGAAAGGATATTCGGTGCTGGATGAGACGATAACCGCCAAGTTGAAGGCGTACGGTCTTGAAGGCAAGTCTGTTGCTCATCTCTGCTGCAATGACGGTACGGAAACGTTATCCCTTAAAAATCTGGGGGCGGCCTCCTGTATAGGATTTGATATTAGTGATCTAGCGATCGATGAAGCTCGTAAGCTGGCAATAGATGCTGGGATTGAATGTGAATTTATGCAGACCGATGTGTACGAAATCCCGGAACAGTATAGCGGAACATTTGATCTTATATATATTTCAGCCGGCTCATTGATTTGGTTTCCTGATTTATCGCTGTTTTTCCAGATGGTGCAGCGGCTTTTAAAAGACGGTGGGAATGTACTGATCTACGATATTCATCCGGTGCTGTTCATGTTAGATGAGAATGATAAGGAACATCCTCTGGAAATGAAGTTCTCGTATTTCATTGATGAACCGCGCGTATATAACGAAGGCTTGGATTATATCAACAAAGAGACCTATGAAGGCGCGCCATATTATGTATTCGATCCTACCCTGTCGCACATTATGAGCTGTACACTGAGCAATGGACTGATGATTCAGTCTTTTGACGAGTACGATCACGATATTTCAGCGCTGTATGATCATTTAAAAGATCAGGAAGTGAAGCTTCCGAAGTGCTACGTACTGAGCGCTCGTAAACAGAGAAATGCTCTACTAATGGATTAGAGGGGGCGGGATTAAGCTTGAATTCCCCGTATAAATGCTGGAGAGTACTGTGGATATGTATATTGGTGTGCTGGCTGGCGCTGTCTGCACCGGTCATGTCCTATGCGAATGCAGCAGAGGACATGACGCCCCGCTATCTGGAGCAAATTGAATCATGGGTACAGGAGCAAATGGAACAAGCGGAAATTCCGGGCATGTCCGTCACGATAGTCAGTGGAGATCAGATTATATTGCAGCGGGGTTACGGGTTCAAGGACGTGTCTGCCGGCACTGCTATCAGTCCGTCCACCCTGTTTGAAATTGGTTCAAACAGCAAGGCGTTTACTGGTCTGGCAGTGTTAAAACTGGCGAAGGAAAATCGCTTGCATCTGGATGATCCGGTGAGCAAGTATCTGCCCTGGTTTCAACCTGTGTATCATAATCAACCGGCCGTAATCACGATAGAGCAACTGCTGCATCATACGAGCGGCATACCGTTTGATACGATTGGCCATCTGCCGGAGGGTTATGGAGCGGGTGAATTGGAGAGGACGGTTCGCATATTGCAGAACCAGCCCTTGAATCGTGCGCCTGGCAAAACGTATGAGTATGCGACCATTAATTACGATGTGCTTGGATTAATCATTGAACAGGTTAGTGAGCAAAGCTATGCCGAGTATATGAAAGATAATATCTTTGAGCCGCTGGGGATGAAGCATACTTTTGCGGTGCAGGAACCGATAGCCTCCGCGGAATTGGCTTCCGGTTATAAAATGGCCTATACAAGGCCGCAATTATACAGCCCGCCGCCATTCGTGGGCAATGCTCCTGCCGGATATATAGTCAGCAATGCCGAGGATATGGCTCTGTGGCTTAAAATTCAGATGGGAATCGAAGATTCAGGATCTTTTGAATATTCACTGATTGATCAATCTCATCTGCCGAATCGCACGGTTCCGCCTGAGAGCAACGGTGCATCTTATGCGGTAGGCTGGGATATCTTCCAAAGCGGAGAAGGTGAGATTTCGCATTCGGGTAACAACCCTACATTTTCTTCCTTTGTGGGCATGCGTCCGGCAGAAGGCATTGGCGTTGTCATTATGGCTAATATGAACAGCGATTATACGCAAGGGATCGGACAAGGCATCCTGAGCCAGTTGCATGGTGAAGAGCCTCCGTTAATTCATTCCGATACCTACAAAAAAGCGGATTCTGTGGCGGTCGGCCTAATTATCGCCTTGTCTATTATTGGAGCTGCGGTACTTGTGTATCTGGTGCTGGTCTTCCGTGACATTGGCAACGGCAAACGCAAACCATCCTTTAAACGGGCCAAGCCCTACAGGTTGCTAGGATATCATCTAATTGCTGCCTGCCTGTTCGCATGGATGATATACAGGGCTCCTGATATTCTTATGTACAAACTGACCTGGCGATTTATCGAAATATGGCTACCATCGACGGTAATGACCGCTGTGTGGCTGCTACTGATTACTGGAGCCTTGTATATGGCTTACTCGCTGCTGACTCTGTTTTTTCCAAAAAACACGGAGAAGTCATTTCTGACGCCAATTGTTCTGGGTTTGGTCAGTGGTTTAGGGAATGCGTTTGTCATTTTTATTATCAATGAATCGTTCAACCGAACGGATAATCTGATGAATGGGCTCCTGTTTTATTTTGCGATGGCGATTGCGATGTATGTGTTCGGACAGCGAATCATCCGAGCTATGTTGATTAAGCTGACCAATCAAATTATTTATGCCAAGCGGATGGAGTTGGTTGATAAGTTTTTGCAAACGAGCTTCTCCAAAATGGACAGCTTTGAACGAGGACGTGTAGAAGCGACGCTTAATAATGATACCGAAGCCATCAGTCGCTCCATGGGAATCCTGATATCGGGCGCGACCAATCTGATTACCTTGTTATGCTGTTTTCTTTATCTTGGGATTATGAACATGTATGCCTTGCTGCTATCCATAGTGATCATTGCTGTGCTAGCGGTATTGTATATGTATGTAGGAAGCCGGGCGAACCATTTAATGGAGGAAACGCGTGATCTCCAGAATGTTTTTTTTAAGTTTATCAATGATCTGCTGAAAGGCTTCAAGGAGCTTTCGCTTCATTCTGACAAACGCCGGGAATTCAGAGAAGAGATGCAAATCAGTTGCGAAACGTACAAAGAGAAGCGCAATGTGTATCAACTGCGTTATTCGGACATTTTTGTGTTGGGAGAACTGCTGTTCATACTGGTGATCGGGTGTGTAGTATTTGTATTTCCAGAGCTTTTTAAGCAGATGGATACGTCGATGCTACGAAATTATGTGTTTGTGTTCTTGTATATGACCGGTCCTGTCAATCAACTGCTGGACAGCGTTCCCCAGTATGCGCAGAGCAAGGTCAGTTGGGATCGAATTAAACAAATGATCCGGGAGGTGGAACAGAGAATTCAACATCCTTCTGCTGACGTTGCCGTCCAGACGGTTCCGATTCGATTGCAACTGGAAGATGTGACCTATAGTTATACGGGCAATAACACATCGGGGCCAACCGGGTTTGCGGTCGGACCCATCAATTGCGCATTTGACAGTGGCAGCATCACCTTTATTACTGGAGGTAACGGCAGTGGGAAGTCAACCTTGGCTAAGTTACTTACTGGATTGTACACACCAGATACAGGCAAGGTGACACTGAATGATGGTGTGATTTCCTCATGTGGGCTAGGTGAGTACTACTCGGCGATCTTCGGCGATTTCCATCTGTTCGACCGTTTGTATGGCATCGACTGGCAGGCTAAAGAAGCAGAAATGCAACACTATCTCCGCTTGCTGGATTTGCAGGACAAGATCGTTATTCATAACGGCACATTCAGTACAACCAAACTGTCAACCGGACAGAAAAAAAGACTGGCCTTGCTGATTGCGTATTTGGAGGATCGTCCAATCTGTCTATTTGATGAATGGGCTGCGGATCAAGATCCGGAATACCGCCGTTTCTTTTATTATACCCTGCTGCCGGACATGAAGGTCCGGGGCAAATGTATTATAGCAATTACGCATGATGATCATTATTTCCATCTAGCGGATCGTATTATCAAAATGGATGGGGGGCGCATTGTGGCTATGCAGCAGACTACACAAACGGTAGTTCCCTTAATCAAGCCAAGCATTCCGTTATTCGAGAAGGGGTGATGACCGTTAAAACCATATTATTTTGCCTCCCATATGCAGGCGCCTCGGCTACAATATACTGGCAGTGGAAAGGTCAGCTAAGTCCGCATATCGAGCTCCGACCGGTTGAACTTGCCGGCAGAGGCGCTCGTTATGACGAGCCTTATGCGGCCAGCATTGCCGATATGTTAAAGGATGCGGTGACACAGATAGGACCACAAGTACAGGAAGTACCCTATGCCATTTACGGGCACAGCATGGGGGCAGTGTTAGCGTATGAATTATATTATTTGCTGCTCCGGGAAGGGTATCCGCCGCCTGTCCATTTGTTGCTATCCGGTCGGCCTGCACCTTTGTCTGATCGGAAGCGTACATTTTCTTGGTCCAGTCTCAAGCAAAAGCTCCTGGCCCCATTGTCTTTTCCGGATGGCCGTATCCCAGCGGAGATTAAACGCCGTCCGGAGTTGGCCGCAAAGTTCAAAAAAATATTAAATGCCGATGTCCGTGTACTGGAGACATATCGCCTTGATCCGGCACGGCCCTTGATAAATTGCCCGGTAACCGTATTCGCCGGGTTGAACGATAAGATCAACAGGGAAGAAATCCAGTTATGGAACCGGCACACCGTTCACAACTGCGAAATCGTATGGATTAAAGGGGATCACTTTTTTCTACACAGCCATATGGAGGAAGTGGTAAGCGTTATCAATCAGACCATCCCTGCCGCAATTCATGATCAGGAGGGTTTCATTCAATGGAAACGATAGGTTGTTATGAAACATCATCAGCACAAAGGAGATTGTTTGTCGTTCAGCAGTTCAATCCGCACAGTGTAGCCTATAACCTATCTTCTGTTTTCAAAATACTGGGGACACTGGATCTCCAAAAATTTGAGCAGGCAGTACAGCAGCTTATCCAGCGGCATGAATCTATGCGGACGATATTTGAGACAGATCTAGACAATAACGATATTTCGCAAACCGTACTGGCTACGGTTCCGTTTTCGCTGGAAACGCTTGAGGTGGAGGAAGAGCAGCTCGAGGAAGTATTGAAATCGCTGGCACAGCCATTTGCCCTGAATCAGGCTCCATTATTCAGGCTTAAGTTGATCCGCACTTCTCCCACAGTCTATTATTTATTTTTTGATATTCACCATATCATTGCGGATGGCATATCCATTCAAATTATGATAAAAGAGATCGGCTGTCTTTATAACGGCATTCCGCTTTCTCCGGTAGAAGTGCAGTATGTGGATTATGTAATGTGGCAAAACGATTTGTTTTCCGGTGAAAAAATGAGCGCACAAGAGCAGTACTGGATGCAGCAGTTTGCAGACGAATTGCCGGTGCTGGATTTGCAGACTGACTATGCCAGACCGTCATACAGCAGTGGTCGCGGTAACTATGTGCATTTTCAGTTAAATGCGGATGTTGTCCAATCGGCGCGGCATATAGCTCAACAGGAAGGAGCAACACTGTATATGGTGTTGTTCAGTATTTATTCGCTGCTGCTGCATCGTTATACTTCCCAGACGGATATTGTAATCGGCACACCGATTGCAGGTCGCCGAAGCGCCGAATTGGAGTCGGTGATCGGTATGTTTGTGAATACGCTGGCACTTCGTACACGTCCTCAAGGGAACATGACTTTCCTGGAATTGTTGGCCCAAATCAAGCAAACTACGTTATCTGCTTACGATCATCAGGACTATCCGCTTGATATGCTGGTGGAGCGGCTGAATATTGCGCGTTCATCAAGCAGACATCCCATTTTTGATACTATGCTTGTTGTGCAAAATATGGACAAGTACGAATTGGAGATGAGCGACCTTGTCTTCCAACGCTATGAATGGGAGAGTGACAGCTCCAAATTCGACCTGACGCTGGAATTGACAGAAGATAATGATGTGATTACCGGCAAGCTGGAATACAGCACCGATTTGTTCACACCGGATACAATGAACAGAATGGCTGCTCATTTTGTCAGATTGTCCAGACTGGTAACTACGATGCCATGTATGGAACTGCATCAGTTTGATCTGTTGGATGAAGTGGAGAAACAGCTTATATTACATCAGTTCAACGACACTATCATCAATTATCCTCTTTTAACAATTGATCGGATTTTTGAAGAACAGACAGAGTTGCATGCGGAACGAACCGCGTTATTTCATGATGGAAGGATGTATACATATCGGGAACTAAATGATAAAGCCAATAGGCTTGCACACAGCTTGCGGAGCCGTGGCTTGGTGCAAGGAACGAATGTTGGCATAATGGCAGAGCGTTCTCTCGAGATGATCGTGGGTATGCTTGCTGTGATCAAAGCAGGAGCCGCTTATGTGCCTATCGAGCCGGATTATCCGACACAGCGAATATTAAATATGCTGGAGGATAGCAGTATGGAATGGCTGCTTGTACAGGGAGAACCGGAGCAGCCGCTTCCGGGCAGCTTGAAGATACTGGATTTGTTGGATGAATCATTGTACAGTACAAACACCGCCAATTTAGGATTGGTTAGGGGACCTGACCAGACGGCGATCATTATTTTCACCTCAGGGACGACCGGTAGACCTAAGGGAATTATGATCAAGCATCTTGGCATTTCACGTTTGGTCAAACAAACCGATTATGTGGAATTAAGCGAGAACACCCGGCTGTTGCAAACCTGTGCTTTGGGATTTGATGTCTTTACGTTCGAGACATGGGCACCCCTCCTTAATGGAGGATGTTTGTATTTAACCGATAAAAACACGTTCCTGGATCCAGCGCGATTGAAGCCGTTTCTATTACAGCATTCCATCAACATAATGACTCCAACTACTGCCCTGTTCAATCATTTGTTAAACGAAGACCCTGAAATTTTTAATAACCTGGAGACCATTATTGTGGGTGGCGAAGTGATGTCCCCCTCACATGTGCAGATTCTGTTGCAACATCATCCGCATGTCCGACTCAAAAACGGGTATGGACCAGCGGAAAGTACGACTTATACTACGACCTATGATGTGACCAATCAAGAGAAAAAAAGTATTCCAATCGGTAAACCGATAACCGGCACAACCTGTTATGTACTGGATGCATTTAATCAGCCCGTACCCATCGGAGTTGCCGGAGAGCTGTTTATAGGCGGAGACGGATTAACGGCCGGTTATGTGAATCGGCAGGACCTGACTGATGAAAAATTTCTTACGGTACCATGGCTTAACCAGGAGCGACTGTATCGTAGCGGCGATTTGGTCAAATGGCGTGCCGACGGTAATCTTATATACCTGGGGCGCAGAGATCACCAGATCAAAATTAGAGGCTACCGGATTGAGTTGGAGGAGATCAAACGGCAAATTTTAAGCTTGCCTCAAATTCAGGAAGCGGTTGTTATTCCTATCAAGCAGGAGGGTAAGGAGACGCAGATTTGCGCCTATTATACTGCAGCTACATTGTTAAATGAATCGGACTTGCGAACACAGTTACAACAGTTGTTGCCCGAATTTATGGTTCCTCAACTGTATGTGCAGCTCAAGCAAATGCCCATGTCTGCCAACAATAAAATTAATACTAAAGAGCTGCCACCGCCTGAAAGGGTCACAACTGCTTCGGATTCAGATTTCATTTCGCATGAATGGCCGCTGGATGAGCTAGAGCGGATCATTTCTGATATCTGGAGTGAAATACTAGAATTGAAGATGATCAGCGTGACAGACAATTTCTTCCTGATTGGTGGACATTCGCTCAAAGCGGTTCTGATCGTAGCAAGGCTTCGCAAAGAGCTGGGTGTCGATGTCGGCATGGATGAGATCTTTGCTCAGCCAACGATCCGTGGATTGGCCAATCAATTGCGTTTCCGGCAAAAAGAGGACCTGCCGGTACCGCAAATTGTGGAGCAGCGCGAATTCTACCCAGCTTCATATCAGCAGACCCGTCTTTATGTTCTAGAGAAAATGAGGCGGTTCGCGGATACGAGCAACAATATAACCGATGTGAATTGGATTACTGGAGCGCTCAACAAGAAACGTTTGAAAAAGACAGTCCAGCAACTAATGGAACGGCATGAGTCACTTAGACTTTCACATGAGCGAGCAGGCGAACAGATCGTATTCAAAGTTCATGACCAAGTGGAAGTCCCGCTAGAATGGATAAGCGGGACGGAAGAACAACTTCCAGAACGGATAAGACAATTTGTCCGTCCTTTTGATTTAACACAGGCGCCTCTATTCCGTGTAGGTGTTGTGACGATATCTTCCGAGCGGCATGTGCTGATATTCGATATTCATCATAGCATTTCGGACGGTTTTTCACTTGGATTGCTGACGGAAGAGGTTATGGCTTTATTTCGGGGAGAAACGTTGCCGCCGTTGGAATTCCAGTATAAGGATTATGCGGTCTGGCAGCAGTCGTTCCGGCAGTCTGATGCTTGGCACAAGCAGGAGCGGTATTGGCTGGACATAATGAAGGGATCGCTGCCGGTTCTTCATCTGCCAACGGATTATCCAAGACCCGATGAACAGAACTATGAAGGTGCATTGTTTCGATTCCAGGTGTCCATCGAAATGACCTTCCAAATCAAACGGCTGGCGGATGACACCCATACGACACTGTACATGTTGTTACTGACCGTGTATTTCACACTCCTGCAGCATTATTCAGGAGATGAAGATATTATGGTCGGCACTCCTGTTGCTGGGCGCAATCAGGTTGAATTCCAGCAGTTGCTGGGTATGTTCGTTAATACGATTGTGCTCCGCAGCCAACCGTCTGCCAGTAAAACTGTCCGCGAACTGTTGAAGGAAGTGCGAACTCATACCATTGAAGCATTCAGTAATCAGGATTATCCTTTGGAATTGCTGATCGAGAAGCTGGACGTTCGATCTTTGGCCAACCGCAATCCGTTGTTCCAGACGATGTTTGCCTTGCAAAATATGGATATCCATTCACTGCAAGTGGATGGGCTGGTTATCACGCCGTATGCGTATGAACGAAAATCCAGTATAGCTGATATTCTCCTAATCGCTCAGGAGGATGGGGATGCACTGGGCTTCACGTTTGAGTATTCCACCCGTCTGTTCAGACAGGATACAGTAGAGAAAATGGCAAAATATTACGTTGCTTTGTTGGAATCATTGCTGTCGGATGGTCTTGATCAAACACTAGCAAGTATGAATCGGTACAGCGACCAATGTAAAAATGCCGAAAATGGAGATATGCATTCATTGTTGACCGACACATTTTCATTTTAACGCCGCTCAGAGAGGGGAAGCATTATGTTTATATCCGAAAAGGAAAGAACAAGTCAGCATCAATTTTGGCATAGCTATTATTCAGATGAACTTCCAGTTGCTACGGTAATACCTGACTATACGAATATGGATTTGGCAGAGCATATGACCATGGAAACTGTAGATTATACCGCAGAGGACGCTATATTTAAGCAATTGGGTCAATATTGCAAAGAGTCGGATTTTTTATGGTATTGCTTTTTGCTGGCAACGCTGAACGTTTGTCTGTATAAATACACTGGCGAAAGGGATCGACTGGTCGGCTCGCCGATGCAAGGGAGCTCCGCGCAATCTGGCAGACTTCTGCCGATTCATCTTGCTATCGACCCGGCCTGCAGCTTTAAAGAATATGTGCTGAAGCTCAGGGAACAACTGGCTGCAGTCTATTCCCACCAGCAGTTGGCACCGAATCGGATGAAGCGGCTCCATGTGGTGGCTGCAATGGAAGGGCTTCACAGCGAGATAGAGGATGCTTCAGATCCGGCCTATATTCGAATACTGTTCAATCGTCAGAATGATCGGCTGCACATTAAGTTTGATTATTCACCCAAACGGTATAAAGAATCTACGATTCGCAACTTGTCCGTGCATTATAATGAACTGTTGCAAACAACCATTTTTAACATGGATAGGGCGATTTGTGAATTGTCCATTTGTTCGCTAACTGAACTGGAAAAGATTATGCGCGATTTCAATCCGGTTATCCCCGACAGCAGACCGGCAACAACGCTTGCCAGACAGTTTGAGCAACAGGTGTTCTTGCAGCCTGATCGAATTGCATTGGTCCATAACGGCAGGAAGTTGACTTATAATGAGCTGAATAAACAAGCAAACCGGCTTGCAAATATGCTGCGAACAGAGTGGAATATTCAGCATAATGAATTTGTAGCAGTGCGCATGGGCCAGGGCATCGAATATATCATATCTATCCTAGCAATATTGAAAGCAGGAAGCGCCTATCTGCCGATCGATATGGAATATCCGGATGAACGTATTCATTTTATTCTGGAAGATAGCCAGGCTCGGTTTATGCTTGTACAGCATGTGGATGATATTCCGCAAGGACACATGGTTTCAACGCTTGTCGTAACAGAAAGCCTGAGCCGGGAACTTCCGATGGACAATCTCGATGTGCCGACAAAAGCGGAAGATCTGGCATATTTGCTGTATACATCTGGTACTACAGGCCAACCAAAAGGTGTATTGATCGAACAGCAAAATGTTCTTAATCTGGTACAAGATCCCCATTATCTATCCATGGATTGCCAGACGGTAATGTTGCAGGCAACATCAATAGTATTTGATTTGTCGACATTAGAAATATGGGGCACCCTGTTAAACGGCGGCACACTGGTTATTGTTGATAAAGCTATCCTGCTAGAGCCAAAACGGTTGAAAGAAACGATTCGAGAACAACAGGTTAATTCAATGCTCATTACAACAGCGCTTTTTCACCATCTCGCGAGTCATCACTCTGATATTTTTTCCGGTATTGGCCAACTGTTGACGGGGGGAGAAGTGTTATCGTCCGTTTTAACCAATCGTATATTAGAATCATACCCGGATTTACGGTTAGTCAACGGCTACGGACCTACGGAATGCACGGTATTAACAACATATTATGATATTCGCTCGGCTGAAAGCACCAGTATTTCCATCGGAAAGCCGATCTCGGGAACCAATGTGTCGATTTTAGGTGTGGATGATCAGATTCAACCTATTGGTGTACCCGGGGAATTATGTATTAGTGGTGTCGGCGTAGGCAGAGGTTATCTGAATCAGCCGGAACTGACGGCGGATCGCTATGTGCGGATACCTGGCCGAACAGATCAAATCATGTACAGAACAGGAGATTTAGCCTATTGGCGCGAAGATGGAACTATCGAATTTATGGGACGCAAGGATCGGCAGTTAAAACTGCGGGGATACCGGATCGAATTGGGTGAAATTGAGAATATATTATTAAAACATGATCAAGTACTTGAAGCAGTGGTCGTTCCTATTAAAAATACTTCTGACGAGTTGTCGTTGTGTGCTTATATTGTGCCTGAAATCTGTACTGATGAACTGGAAAGCCAACTGATACTGCATTTACGGAAATCGCTTCCGGACTATATGATTCCAGCTGATTGTATTATTATTGAGAGGATTCCGTTAAAAACTAACGGAAAAGTAGACACTGACCGGCTACCGGTTCCCGATAGGCAACAATTACGCGGACAGCAAACTATAATCCTTCCACAAACCCCAGAGGAACAAAAAGTTGCAGCGATCTGGACCGAAATACTAGGCATACAGCAGATTAGCGTGCATCATAACTTTTTTGAATTGGGCGGTCATTCGTTAAAATTAATTATACTAGCTGAAGAGTTGCAGCATGCCGGCTATTCTATCAATACTATGGATTTGTATAAGTATCCGACAATAGCAAGCTTTTTGCAGTTTCAGCATAAAAGTGGTCAAGAAGGATAGAAGCTCAACCAGAAAGCGGTTAATTGGAATTATCTATACCATATGTCTGCTCAAAGCAATATTATACGATATCCAACGTGGTTTTTTACTATATATCTAGTTTACAGAGCTATTTTTGCCCTTAATCGATGTTCTGTACTTACTTCGTTTATAAGTATACGATCTTAACATGTGAAATGTTTCCGTAAAAAGGGGCTTTCGCCCCCCTCTTAATTGTCAACTATCATCTAGAGCGAATAGGTGTATCAAATTGGCTTTTGAGTTCACACAAAACCATTTTACAGAACTCTATTCTGGACATACCCCTGTCAAGTAGACAGATGAAAAAAGCTAAGCTGCTAGCGCGCACCGATACTCAATCGGTGCGCGTTGTTTCAATTTGGCTTGAAAGCGGTGGTAGTTATAATGATAAATGTAATCTTCCACCGCTTGCTGACTGAGGGCTTCTCCTTTACTAGATTTGGATACCGCTTTTTTAAGTAATCCACCTGCACTTTCAGGTAATCTCGTTCTTCTTCAACGCTTCCAAACGACGTCCGAGTACGCCCTTTCAGTGGATTTGGCCCGTTGTATTTGACGGTAGATGCTGATAATCCTGGTGTGATTCGAAGTTTTGAAAAGTCAGGTTTCAAGAAGGATGGTATACTAAGAGACGAAGTCTATAAAAATGGTCAATATGTCGATCGTATAATAATGAGTATTTTGAAGCATGAATATGTAAAGCTTTAGTGGTGATTCAGGAAGGCAAATAAGTCATATAACATTGAGCTATCTGAGGTTGAGGAGTTTCGTGAATACTAGAACGTTATAGGAAATCAGCAACAACTCAAGAAAGCAAAACATTTATAATGAAGGAGCTTGAATATGATCTCTACCTACGTTAAACGCATTCAAGAAGTTTACCCAAATTTACATATTGAAGATGTTAAACAAAATGAGATTGGACAGAACAATGACGTATTTATTCTTAATCAATCTCTCGTCTTTAGGTTTCCTAAGTATAAGCAAGGATTAGAGAAATTAAAGCGTGAAACGGAGTTGTTGGAGTCAATCAGTAAAACTGTAGCGATGCCGATTCCCTATCCAGCCTATAAATCTTTTGATGAGATGGAGGTAGGTAAAGCTTTCATGGGCTATAAGCTTATTGAGGGTTCTCCTTTTTGGAAGGAAGAACTGATTAATATCAAAAGTCAAAACCTTACGAATGCAATTGCCTTACAACTTGTTACTTTTCTAATTGAACTTCACTCTATGGATATACCGAAAGCTTTTGTTTCTCAAAAACAACATGAAAGTGTGCATAGAACTATAGAAAATCTATATGTAAGAATTAAAGAGAAACTCTTTCCTTTTATGCGAGTAGATGCACAAGAAAAAGTAGCAGAGAACTTTAATGGATTTTTGATTAATACATATAATCAGAATTTGGAGCAAACCTTTATCCATGGAGACTTTGGAGCAAGTAATATCTTATGGGATCCAAAAGAAAACAGGATTTCAGGAGTTATTGACTTCGGAGGTTCCGGACTTGGGGATCCAGCATATGATTTTGCGGGAGTTCTCTCCAGTTATGGAGAAGAGTTTTTTGAAGTATGCACGAATTTATACCCATATGGAAAACAAATTTCAGAACGAGTTCATTTTTATAGAAGTACCTTTGCTTTGGAGGAAGCTCTACATGGGATAGATCATAATGACCAAGAAGCTTTTGAAAATGGGATTAAAGAATTTAGATAGAACAACTGAGATAGGAGGGAGTTTTCTCAATGGAGACAAATGTTCAAGAACAGAAATATGACCATCTGCCATTAGGTGTATCTGGGCTAGGGGGATGGTTGATTCTAGTACAAATCGGTCTTTACTTAACGATGATTCTATTAACGGTGCAACTATTCCAGCATTCATTACCTGCATTCAGATCCGATACATGGGATGTACTAACGTCATTAACATCACAATATTACCATCCTTTATGGGGGCCTGTGCTTATTTTCGAGGCGATATATAATGTGCTATTTTTATTCTTCTGTATATTTATACTCATTAATTTTTATAGAAAGAAGTCCACACTACCTCGGCTAATGATAATTTTTTATAGTGTTAGTTTAATTATTGGGGTAATTGATTATCTATTAGTAATTCAAATTCCCTTAGCGAGTGAACTGGAAGATGGAAGCTCATTAAGGGATATAGTGAAATCTGTAATAACATGTGCAATTTGGATTCCCTATTTTATGAAATCAGAACGTGTACATAATACTTTTATCAGGTGAATCGATGCGACTAAATAAACGTCCTGAGAGATCTGATTACTGGCTGTATCAAGGTACTGAAGGAGTGAAGTCTGACTGGACTGATTCGCAAATACATAATAATAGTTTTACTAATATATGGTAATTTATACTTAGAGAGTACGATCATGTTCTAAAAAGAAAAGGCCATCCGGCAAAGGATGGCCTTTAAACATGCCGTTACAGACAGCGCGGGAACCCTGCTACAAGTGGGGCGAAATTTTTAGGGGGTGGAAAGACGCCCCGAGGGGGAGGGGCTCTTCGAATGGAAGAATTATTCTTAATAGTGGTATGACTGTCAAGGACTTTCTTAATTCAAGGATTTTGTAAACTGAATTAATCGGTGTAAATAGGATATCCCACACATCTGGGATTCGATTATCTTATCTAGATAAGTCCTGACATTCTCAGCCACATTCATGACCCCCTGCAGATCCGTATGTTCGGCCGCGGCGATGGATTGCTTAAAATTCACGGTATCTTCTGAATATACAGAGCTTTGCAGCACTTGAATCAACCTGATTTGTAGCAAATGAGATCCACTGTATCGACGATATCGGTTGTCAGGATCCCGATCCGCCGTTACATATCCTGCTTGCTCCCAGTAGCGGATTGCTGATTTGGGAACTTGCGTCAGTTCGGATGCTTCGTTGATGGTGAACGGCTCCTCGGCATACGGAGATTTATTTTCGTTAGCGTATATCCGAATATCCTGGATTAACTTCTCTACTTTCTCTTTTTCCTCGTACAATGCGACTTCTTTTTCCCTGATGATCCACATTGAGTCTTGCGGTTTGTCCTGATGGAGACAACGAAGAACCTCGGCCGTCACTTCCATTCCGAATGCCGGGGCCATGGCTTGGATACACGACAGATAGGCTGCGTGCTGATCCGTATAATTACGGTAGCCATTTGATGATCGTTCAGCTGGAGGTATTAGGCCTTTAGCTTCGTAATTCCTTATAGTACTGGCGCTAATCATGAATTTTGCGGCCATTTTTTTGGGGCGCATCGTCAACTCGTCATCTCTCTCCTCATTACAATAGATCAAGATTAAACCTTTTTATAAGGTTTTCTATAAAAATAGTTGATATTCCTTCTCTTTTTTTGCTTATCCTTCGAATTGGCTTTCAAGTTGTACAATGGAATTGAAATGAAGAGAAGGAGGCGTTTGTTTGTGAAGAAAGGGTTCCCGATTTTCCGGCAAGACATGGTGATCGAAGAAATAAGTAAGGCGGCCAACAGTTATATCGAGTCCGAGTGGAGGTCGATGTACGAATCCATGCATGAACAATTGACGGCTGCTTTTGTTGAAATCGAAGATGCGGCCTATGGTCTTTATTTGGATCAGCTTATGCCGTTCATATTCGAACAGCTGGAAGATGCCGGTTTCAGCGCTTTGGAGAAGCTCGAAGAGAATGATTTCGTTATCGCCAAGCGCATGATTTTCCGAAACTCCCTTGAAAAATGGGGTACGGAAGACAACAGATCGAGAATATTTTGGAACGTAATCCATGACAAGCAAGGCAACCCGATAGGCACCATACTCACGGAAATTCCCCACTCCCATCTGAAATTCGACATACCTTCGGCACCGGTCATTTACTCGCTGCGGGAGAGTCTCAAGGAGCGGATCGTGCAAGGAATCCGGCGAATTAAGGAATCCGGCTGAGTTCATTAAAATAGAATAGGCTGCTCGTATTATGGCAATATAATAAAAACAAAATAAGGAGAGATTCCCTTGAGAAGAACGATAGCGGATTCCATTGTGGAATCCCTTCTGAACTCCGGCGTGAAGCGAATTTACGGTATTATCGGTGATTCGCTCAATGCTTTGCTTGATGCGATCCGTCGTTCCGGAGAAATAGAATGGATCCATGTCCGCCACGAAGAGGTCGCAGCGTTCGCGGCGGGCGCGGATGCCACCCTCAGCGGAGGAATCGCCGTATGTGCGGGTAGCAGCGGACCAGGTAATTTGCATCTTATTAACGGATTGTACGATTGCCATCGAAACCGGGTGCCAGTACTTGCGATTGCCGCTCATATTCCGAGCAGTGAAATCGGC
This sequence comes from Paenibacillus sp. cl6col, assembly GCF_900102125.1. Lineage (NCBI taxonomy): Bacteria > Bacillati > Bacillota > Bacilli > Caryophanales > Paenibacillaceae > Paenibacillus > Paenibacillus sp. cl6col. The sequence goes on along the minus strand of NZ_FNAZ01000016.1, from coordinate 19,995 downwards.
AGCGGCTTCTTTCAAGAGACCCGTCCGGACATGTTGTTTCAGGAATGCAGCTTCTTTTGTGAAGTCGTAACCGGACCGAAGCAAATGCCCCGAGCGGTTACGATGGCGATGCAAACCGCGACGGCAAAGTCGGGAGTGTCTGTCTTAGTTCTTCCAGGAGATGTAGCCGCTTTCGAATACGACGAAAGCCCCGTTCCAGAACGCGTCATCCATTCCACCCGGCCGATTGTCTGCCCTTCTACAGACGAATTGAAGACGCTTGCCGACTACTTAAACAAAGGCGAGAGGATCACCTTGCTGTGCGGTGCGGGCTGCGCGGGAGCTCATCCTTCGCTCATGAAGCTGTGCGAGAAGCTGCAATCCCCGATGGTCATAGCGCTGCGAGGAAAAGAATATCTGGAATACGACAACCCGTATTCTGTCGGATTAACAGGCCTCATTGGTTATTCTTCCGGCTACCATGCCATAATGGAATGCGATGTCTTACTCATGCTGGGTACCGATTTTCCATACCGGCAATTTTATCCGCAAGAAGCGACCATTCTTCAGGTTGATTTGGATTCCTCCCGACTAGGTAGGCGAACGACACTCGCATACGGGGTGTGCGGGGACGTAAAGACGACGGTCGAAATGCTGTTACCCCTGTTAGAGGAACCTCACTCCCCAGATCATCTGCAGCACTTTGCGGCAGATTATGCCAAAGTCCGCGAGGAACTGGACAAGCTCGCAGATCCCGGCCGAGCGCCTATTCATCCGCAATTCCTCATGAAGGTAATCAGCGATCTCGCAGATGAGGATGCCATTTTGACTTGCGATGTTGGGACGCCGACTGTGTGGGCAGCCCGATACTTGAGCATGAATGGAAAAAGAAGGCTTATTGGCTCGTTTAACCATGGGAGAATGGCGAACGCCATGCCTCAGGCGATTGGGGCGCAGGTTGCACAGCCGGGACGCCAGGTCGTATCACTGTCGGGGGACGGGGGACTCACCATGCTGCTCGGAGATCTATTGACCCTTCGTCAGCATAAGCTCCCGATCAAGATTGTTGTCTTTAATAATGGTGCGCTTGGATTCGTGGAATTGGAAATGAAAGCAGCCGGCTTTTTAGAATTCGGAACAGAACTCGACAATCCAAACTTTGCGGTAATGGCTCAAGCTATGGGAATCGAAGGAATCCGGGTCGAGGATCCGAACGACTTGGAAAGCGCCGTTCGTCGAGCGTTCGAACACAGCGGTCCGGTAGTGCTGGACGTCGTCGTCAATCGTCAGGAGCTGGCTATGCCGCCGAAGATCAACTTCGAGCAGGCACGCGGATTTACGATGTGGATGCTGAAAGCTGTTTTAAACGGGCAAGGCAACGAAATCATCGAACTGGCGAAAACCAATCTCCTTCGGTAATAAAATTGGAGCACTTTGAAGTGGTGACTACACACACTGCCTTGGTCGTAAGGCTAAGTAATCATCATTGTTGATTACTATCAAAATTAAGATGCCCTTGGCAACTATTTTAAAACCACATTACTAACTATTGTCCGGTGAGAATAACGTATATGCTTAAAAGTCGCTTAGTTGCGGCTTTTTTTATTTTCACGATATATGTTTTTGTCAAAAACCAATGATAAGAACATATATTGTTTTACGTAAATGAAGACGGTTTTCAATTTCACATTTTCGCTTGAGACAAAACTGGACCTTATGGTAATAACTTTAGGTGGACAGGGAACTATGCCTTAAAAAAATGATGCAGACTGAGTAATGGGGTTAAGCAAAAGGGTAGTATAATCCAACTCGTTCTTTAATCCATAAAAAGGGAGCCCATTATGTGTTCAGTTTATATGATGTAGAAAAATGCAGACCCAGCCTAAGATACGAGCTATCTTAGGCTGGGTCTTTTCGTATAAGAAATGACCTCAAAATCTAGAAATAATAAATGCAAAGAACCTTAAATAATAATATAAGAAATCGTACATCTTCCAGACAAAGGAGGTCGAGTAGAGTGTGTGATTATCGTTACTATAAAGAAGTCTGCACGGGGCTTCCGATGCCCTTTGCCTTCGTTGATCTGGATCTGTTGCAGCAGAATATTCAGAGCGTTCTTCATAGGGCGAATGGAAAAAAAGTCCGCATTGCGAGCAAATCGATCCGCTCTGTTGATGTGCTTCGGCGCATTCTACAGGCAAATGCTCAGTTTCAAGGGATCATGTGCTTCACGGTACCCGAAGCACTCTATCTCGCGCAGCAAGGATTCACAGACTTGCTGCTAGGATACCCTGCGGCGGACGCACGACTGCTGGAGTCCGTCGCCATGCATCAGCATGAAGGGCGCAGCATCACGCTGATGGTCGACTGCGAGACGCATGTCGCGCAGGCGGAAGCGGCAGCCGCCAAATATGGTGTGAGGCTGCCGCTCTGTGTGGACATCGATATGTCGATCGATGTCCCGGGGCTGCATTTCGGCGTATGGCGCTCGCCTATACGCACTACAGCTGCGGCGCTCATTCTCATTGAGCGCATCGCGCAGTCGAAGCACGTCGTGCTCGACGGGCTCATGGGCTACGAAGCGCAGGTCGCAGGCTTAGGCGACCGTGTGCCTGGGCAGGCGCTGAAGAATGCGATCGTGCGGCTGCTTAAGCGCCGCTCAATTCGTGAAGCCGTTGCCAGGCGAGCCGAACTGGTCGCGGAGATCGAGCGCCTGGGCATTCCACCGCTGCGGTTCGTGAATGCAGGCGGCACGGGCAGCTTGCATACAAGCAGCGTGGAGCCGGCCGTCACCGAGGTTACAGCCGGCTCGGGATTCTTTTCGCCAGGTCTGTTCGACCACTACCGGGACTTCACCCTGCTGCCCGCCGCAGGGTATGCGATCGAGATCGTGCGTCAGCCGCGCGGCGATCTCTACACTTGCTTAGGCGGCGGATACACGGCTTCGGGTGCTGCAGGCAGCGACAAACTGCCGCGTCCATACCTGCCGCAAGGTACGGCACTTCTTACGATGGAAGGGGCAGGCGAAGTGCAGACACCGATCCGCTACAACGGGCTAGAAGAGCTGAAACTCGGCGATCCGATCTTCATGCGTCATAGCAAAGCAGGAGAGTTATGTGAGCGATTCGCACATCTCTACTACATTTCGAACGGCAGTATCGTTGGTAAGACAACGACATATCGGGGGGACGGACTATGCTTTCTGTAAATTTGAAGGAGCGCAATACGAAAGTATGGCGCAATTGGTCAGGACTCGTGCGCGGATTGCCAAGAAGCATTGTATATCCGGCCAGCATAGAAGAGGTGGTCGGGATTGTTAAAGAATGTGCCGCCGAAGGACGGAAGCTGCGTGTCGTCGGATCCGGACATTCATTTACCCGACTCGTCCAGACCGATGATGTATTGGTCTCCTTGGATCAATTGCAGGGTGTAATTGCTGTTGATTCGGAGCAGGGGATTGCCGAGGTGTGGGGTGGAACAAAATTGGATCGTCTCGGGAAAGAATTGCATGCCTATGGGGTCGCGCAAGAGAATCTGGGCGATATTAATGCGCAATCCATTGCAGGAGCGATCAGTACAGGAACACATGGGACAGGGGAGCGGCTCGGGAGTCTCGCAACGCAAGCGGTAGGTTTGACGGTAGTGACAGCGGCAGGGGAAATCCTCGAATGCTCAGCCCAGCAGGATGAAGAACTTTTTCGGGCGATGCAGGTGTCACTTGGGATGTTCGGGATTATCGTTAAGGTGAAGCTTCGTGTTGTACCTTCGTACGCTCTCCGCTATACAAGCAGCAAAATGCCATTCTCCCAATGCCTTGAACAGCTTGATCTATTCAAAAAGGAAAACCGTCATTTCGAATTTTTTTGGTTCCCTTATACGGATATCGCTCAAGTAAAACTGACCAATAAGACGGATGAGATCCCCCGAACGCCAAGCCGCTGGAGTTACTGGAAAGTCATGCTGCTGGAGAATGCGCTATTCTGGTTATTGTCGGAGTGCTGCCGTTTCATTCCGCGCCTTTGCAAGCCAATAAGCCGATTATCAGCAACAAGCGTACCGGATGTTCGGGAAGTGGGGTATAGTCACCTTATTTTCGCGACGCCGCGGCTGGTTCGATTTAATGAAATGGAGTACAGCGTCCCTGCAGACCGCATGCGAACTGTACTTGAGGAAATACGCGATGCAGTAGATCGGGATCAATTTGCTGTTCATTTTCCAATCGAATGCCGTTATGTTCAGGGAGACGATATATGGCTCAGTCCGGCGAATGGACGTGATTCTGGCTATATCGCTGTACATATGTACCGTGGGATGGAGTATGCCGACTATTTTGCCAAAGTAGAGGAGATCTGTAGACGGAATGGCGGGAGACCACACTGGGGTAAGATGCACACGATGCGCGTAGAGCAGCTACGTACGATATATCCGAAGTGGGATGCATTTCTTCGCCTTCGTCAAGAGCTTGATCCTTCGGGCGTATTCTTGAACCCTTATTTGGCAGAAATGGTGGAACAGAGCGAGTAGGCGCACTAACTAACGGTAACGTAACGAATCCTTGATAATTCAAGCGTGAACTTGTAGTGGGATAACAATGATTTTTGGAATGACTACTCAATTTTGGGTATCTATCATGGAAGAAGGACAGAAGTGGTATGAACCGAATAAGTCGGGGACATCTGCTAACAAAGTATTCATGTATCAGTTCTACCGCCTCTTGGTTGTCAGATGTATAACCATGGAAGAGGCTCAGGCGATAAACGCCCCAGCCTTAGATAAGAGCAATCTAAGTTGGGGTGTTTCTGAATACAAAAAGTTAGGCGAAAGTCCTGAAAGTATAATTGGAGGGGCTTTTTATGAAGGTATGGCGAAAGCATCCAGATCCAAACAATAAATACGGAGCCACATTTACATTAGGTGAAAGCGACACAGATTTGCCTGAAAATGCAATTATCTCAGTAACCCGTGGAGAGAAATTTGATTTTATCAGAATAATAATAAATGGTATTGTAAATGAATTTGTAAAGAAACAACTCACCAAGAATGAAAACCTAATATATGCGAAACTCTCAGGGCAATTGCAGGGGGGAATTGGTCAAACGGTTACAATTTGGAGAGATAGGGAGTCAATGAATAGATTTAGAGCTAAGGGAGCGCATAAATTTGCGAAGAGATTTTTTTCTTGGGTTTTCTATGGCGGAAAAGTAGAAGCATATTTTTTAACTTGGAGAATAAGAGAGATTCCAACTGAAATAGAAATCGAAAAAACAATAAAGGAATACGGTAGATACTTTGTAGGAGGAAAACTTGTTAGACAATCAAAACAACCAAACAGTACATTAGAAGTTGAAAGTGTAGGTAGAAATCGTTAAAGGTAACATCACATTCACGCATCGGGCTACTGTCCTCGGTGACAAAGAAGCAGTTATGCAAAGGCTGTCTTCTGATATATTGTTGCTAAATTTCTGTTATAATTAGGTTAAAAGGTTTGTCTGTTGGGAGTTATAGCACATGGACTGGAAGGCTGTTTATGGCAATTTTAGCGATTTACCTAAGTCTGAACAACATTCATTGTTTCAAGCCATTAAAGATACGCTTTTCCCTGAACCCAAAGAGGACATTGCCAATATGGTTGGAGAAATTCGGGAAGTGCGTTTCAGCAATGGCTTGGCGTGTGTCCATTGTGGTAGTGTCAACAACAAACGTAACGGCAAATATCGTTCCCGTCAGAGATACATCTGCAAAGGCTGTGGAAAATCATTTAATGATATGACGGAAAGCCCGATTTCAGGAACCCATTATCCTCACAAATGGCTAAAATACTTTCAAATGATGGTAGATGGGGTTACGTTGCCAAAAATCGCAGAAGAATTGGAAAGGTGTTTTGAAAAAGAGGTTGTCCTTTGCACCGATTCTGCCACAAACTACAAAGCATTTGCGAAGCAAAAAGGTATTCCACACGAAATGATTAACGCTAGTAAAGGCATTCATGTCAAAAAAGGTGTATTTCATATCAAACATGTCAATTCCTATCACCAACGTCTAAAAAAGTGGATGGAACGCTTTAATGGTGTAGCGACTAAGTATATGGACAACTACTTGTCCTGGTTCCGCTTTTTAGAGTTGCATAAACAATTGAACAAAAACCTTCGAAAACGAAATATGGTGTTGGAATCCTGTAAAAAGGCGAACTTTATGACAGTTGGTATGTTTAAAACTGGATAAAAGTATATTGCTTTAAATACATTACGAATACATGAAAGGAACGAACTATCCAACATGGAAATTAGGAAACCGAACATTTTGGAACTTGAAGAAATTATGATGCTTTCACCTCAAGCCTTGTTTGAAGGGACAATGGGTAGAGTAAAACCTACTGATGAGAAAATTAAACGACTTATTGAGCCGCTTTTGGAGAAGGGCTGTTATTACTTAATAGCAACAGAAGATTCTAAGTTAATGGGCTGGATTCTAATTGGGGCGAGTAAAGACCAATTTACCGATATGGTGATTGGCTTTATCTATGAACTTTATGTGACGCATGAATTCAGGGGAAAAGGGATTTCTAAGCAGTTAATGAAAAATGCCATTGACCATTTAAAACTAGAAGGATACCCTGAAATTCGTCTGGGTGTCTTTGCAGAGAACCATGCTATTCAACTCTACGAAGAAATGGGGTTTTCTGCGAGAAATATTACTATGAGTTTACCAGTGTAAGAGAACAAGTCTTTTATGAACAACGCATAGGGAGAAGCTGCTCATTACATAATACTACTTGAGGAAACTGGGGTTTTCTCAAACCGCTCAGATAATTACGGGTTCTCATGACATGAGGAGGTGTAATGTGATGAACAAGAAGAATGATGCGAAGCATAATTCCAAGCAGGTAAAAAAGAAATTAGGTGTTCCAAATGTTGATACGGAATTTGCGGCAGAAACAGGCGCTGGTGCAGATGCAAAAGCCTCTAAAAATCGAACTCCGTGATTTATGAGTTGATAGCGTCCTTGCGTTCATAATGAATGCAAGGGCGCTGTTGTTTTTGTGAAGAAAGGATTTGTCGAAAAAGGTTCATTAAAAGTAAGGAGAACTAACCGTTTTATGGTATACTATGGAACAAATGTTCTATAGCGAAAGTCAGCGGGTGAAGCGATGAAGGATCAAGTGAAAATCGCTGTGAGGCCTTTGGTTGAGTACGTGTACCGCAGCGGGGATTTGGATAGCGGTTTCAGGACGGGAACGGCCCTGACGGAGGGAACCAAAGCGCATCAGCAGGTGCAGCGAACTTACGGTGAGGCGGATCAGAAAGAAGTATATTTATCGGCAGAGATTCCTTGCGGAGATCTGTTGTTTGTCATAGACGGGCGCTGTGATGGGTTGTTGGTAGAAGAAGACGGATCCGTCGTCATCGATGAGATTAAGTCGACATCTGGCGAGATCCCACAGACACTGGAGGATACCTATCCGGTTCATTGGGCTCAAGCTAAATGCTATGCCTATATGTACGTCAGAGAGCATGGAGCTGCTCGAATGAAAATCCAATTGACCTACGTACAAGTCGCAACAGGCGAACAAAGACGGTTTCAGCAGGAGGCAGTTTTTGCGGAATTGGAGTTATTTGTACGGGACGTGGTGGAGAATTACGCTCCTTATGCGCGGATGCTTCGCGATCACCGGATTACGCGAGACAGAAGCATCAGCGGGCTGGAATTCCCTTTCACTTCTTATCGGGCTGGACAGCGTAAATTGGCAGGAGCGGTCTATAAAGTGATCGAAGAGGGAGTAAAATGTTTTGCCAAAGCTCCTACAGGGATCGGAAAGACGATCTCGACTACGTTTCCCGCCATTAAGGCAATGGGGACGGGACATCTTGAGCAGATGTTCTATTTGACCGCCAAGACGACTACCCGTACAGCAGCGGAGGAGACGTTCGCACTGATGCAGTCGCAAGGATTGCAGATGCATACCGTAACCATCACGGCCAAGGAGAAAATTTGTTTTCAGGATCAGGTGAGCTGCCGCAAGGAAGATTGTCCATTCGCGGATGGTTACTATGATCGGATTAATGAGGCGGTACTTGATATATTGACTAATGAGTTGCTTATTACCCGGCAAATCATTGAGCAATATGCACGCAAGCACCGAGTTTGTCCGTTTGAATTTTCGCTTGATCTCGCTTATGCGGCGGATGCGGTTATTTGCGACTATAATTATATTTTCGACCCTAGAATTTCTTTGAAAAGAATGTTCGCCGAGCGGAAGAGCCGGACGGCGCTTCTGATTGACGAGGCGCATAATCTGGTGGATCGGGCACGAGAGATGTATTCGGCCACATTGAATAAAGGGGATTTTCTCAGCTTGCAGCGGGAATATAAAGAGCTTAACGCTGAGGTGCACAAGGCGGCCAAGGCAGTGAACGCCTTCTTTATACAACTGCGCAAAGAATCGGACGCAAACCCACAAATTACGCAGGAAGTTCCTGTACAACTGGTTGAGCGGGCCGCGGCATTTATCCTCGCAGCAGAAGAGGAGCTTGGCTCCCGTCAGGATACTGAGCAGTCGCAATCGTTGCTGCAGGCTTATTTTGCGACGCAGAATTTTGTGAGGATCAGCAAGCTGTACGACGAAAGATATGTAACCTATGCCGAGATTTCTTCGAGAGAAGTATCCATGAAGCTGTTCTGTCTCGATCCTTCTCATCTGCTACGGGAAATGGGCAAGGGTTTCCGCTCGCATATTTTCTTCTCGGCTACCCTTACGCCAATGTCCTATTTTCGGGACATGTTGGGGGCAAGTCCGGAGGAGGATTATACATTATCGCTGCCGTCTCCTTTCTTCCGCGAGCAGCTCGCGGTTCAGATCGAGCCGTTGTCGACGCGTTATCACGATCGCGAGGGAACCAAGCTTGGGCTGGTGAGACGCTTGGGGCAGATGATTACCGACCGTCCCGGAAACTATTTATTCTTTTTTCCTTCCTATGCTTATATGAATCTCGTCTATGAAGCTTTTGCTGCTGCTCATGCAGAAGATGCAAACTTGCGGCTGTTGCTACAGCGGGGGGATATGGCGGAGGAGGAGCGGGAAAGTTTCCTGTCAGCCTTCGATGCTGGAAATGAAGGGACATTGATCGGTTTTGCGGTAATGGGCGGAGTTTTCTCCGAGGGGATCGATCTAGTGGGAGATCGCTTGACCGGTGTTGCCATCGTTGGTGTAGGACTGCCGCAGATCTGCCTGGAGCGTGATATCATCCGCGACTACTTCAACTCGCAGGGCAAGAACGGTTTTGACTATGCCTACGTATATCCGGGTATGAACAAGGTACTACAGGCCGGCGGGCGGCTGATCCGTACAGAGACGGATCAGGGACAATTACTGCTGATCGATGACCGTTATCTGCACCCGCATTATGCGGCATTGATGCCGGATGAGTGGAAGTGAGCGTTAACGGGGGAACTTTCACATATATATGGATTTGACCAAAAAGGTTTTTGCCCGCAAGTGTGGTCATGAAAAAAGCGCCCCATCCGTGATGGAAAGAACGCCTTAGGAACTTTGTAATGTTCATAAATAATAGTTGGTCATCGCCTGATCGCTGGCCAGAACGGCCTCACTGTCAAGCTTCTTCTTCAGGTAAGCCTTGTCCGATGAAATGAAGATGCTCATGATCAAATCGACGACGAACAGGAACGTGATGTGGTTGGACATCAGCGCGCTGTTATTGACCGATATCTTATCCGGCACGATGATGTTCACGTCCGCATTCTCCGTAATGGGTGACGAATCGTAACAGGTGATCGCAATCGTCTTGACCTGGTGCACCTGTGCGATCGCAGCCGTCTCCACGATTTCCTTCGTCGAGCCGGAGCGGGAGAATGCCACAACAGCGTCCTCTTTGCCGCATTGTGCGGCGGCGATTTTCATAGCGCGGCTGTCATTGATCGCTTCGGCCATGATGCCGATGATGGACAAGCGATTCTTCAAGGCGATAGCGGCCAGATAAGAATCGAACATGCCGATAATATAGATGCGCCGTGCTCCCTTCAGAATGTCTACCACTTGGCGGAGCTGTTCCTCGGTGACAAGCGCTGATGTATTGACAATCAGTTCATTATAATCGAGTGCAAGCGCATCGATCGGATTGATTTCTCGTCTCTCTTTTTTCTTAGCCTGCATATCTCGATAGAAGGCGTCTTGGGCGAAGGCGATTTTGAAATCGTTGAAGCCCTTGAATCCGACCTTTTTACAGAAGCGGTTGATACTTGTCTCCGATACGCCGATTTCATTGGCAATGGCCGTAATCGTGTTGCGCGTAATAAAATCCGGATTGTGTATGACGAAATTGGCGATCTGATTCTCACCATATGTTAATTTTTGCGATTGGGATACGATTTTGGCGATGACGGCCGGAACTTGTGAAGACATGATACCTCCTCCTGATCTAACGCTGGAAATGACTACTCCGGCGTGTCGGCAATAGCTTTTCCCATTATATCATACTGAGTGAGGTATTGAGAGTTTGCTCTATCCATAATTTGCAAGTTTCGATCTGTTCCATAAAATCTCCCTTCGCAAGCTGTTGCTCCCCGATCAAATAGGCATAGTCCAGTAAATTGGGGAGGAAGGGAAGTCCCAGCAGCTCTTTGCAGAAGGCATGCGCAGCAATCTCACAGCACTGCACTACGCTTGATTTCCTCGTATATGGCCCTAACTTAAAAACTTCAATCCGCTCAAGCTTTTCATTCGTAAAAATCTGCTCCCGATACTCCAGCCAGTGATAGAACTCATGAGCCAGATGAATATCGACTAGAAGGTCGAGATTCGCTGCGCTGCCACATAACCTTTCGCCTAGGATCTCTTGGCATACCGTCCGCATTCCCTTGAGTGAGGAGGCGTACAGAATAATTTCCGGCGTTGTCTTGGAGAAATCGATCTGTGCGCGGAAGGAGACGTTATGAAATTTGCCAGAAGCCTCTGTGATCTCATAACGAAGTCCGGCGTCCCTGCACATGCCGCGAATGCAGAGGCCTTTGTATGTCGTAGCCGCCAAGCGTCCGGCTTGAAGCGACTCATGAACGTAATACGGAATTTTCTCTAGCGGTATTTTATGAAACAATGGATCCTGGCACAGCTCCATGCAACCTAAGATTTCATCGGTCAGACCGGACAGTGAGTTCGGCAAAAGGGGTTGAACCGGCATTCGGACGCCTCCTTAACGCTCTGCAGTTTCATTAGAAATACAAGACGGGTTCCTATTACTGATAAGCCACAACCAGCAATTCATCCTCTGTTGCGAGCATCTCGGTTTCAATTTCAAGGATGGACAGCAGCTGCTCTTTGGTCTGCATGCCGGTTAAGTCCAGCATCTTCTCCTTATAAAAGACGAACACCTTCGGTATCGTGGCATTGGCATCGGAATAAATGGTGTTATCGTCCAAGAATGAGCTTAGTGCTTCCGGCGCGGATTTCCTCAGCTTTGTATAGTGCACATTGCTCTTCTTGAAGCGGACGACGCCTTCGCGGTCGAGTACGCTGACAGAGTTGGATTTCTTTTTGAACAAGCCAAAAAAAGATTTCTTCACGTTCTCGCTGACGAATAGGCTCCATCGCCCGGTCTGTGCTACGAGTGTCGTCGACTCTAGCGGCTGGTCGATGGAGCTGGCAGCAACGGCCCTCATATCTTCCACTGACATTGCCTCCTGTGTCAGATCCTTGGAGCGCAGCTCGGTGGAGCCAGTCGCAATGGCACGGAGAATATTCTTCAGGCTGTCGATCTCGATGCTGACTTCGACCGTCTCCTCAGAAGCACCGGACTGTACGATACGCTCGATGATGTCGGCGCGAATGCGCTTGATATCCTCTTCGGTCGGATTGACGACCGTCCGTTCTAGTTGTTCTTTGACCATGGCCAGCGCTACACCGATCGTGGAGACATAAGGTGCGTTGTTGGCGATTTGCGACTTGAATCCCTCTCGCTCTGCCATTGCCGGGACGAGCACCGCACCGCTGCCGCCGCCGCCAACCAACGTGACGAAGCTGCGGTCGAGCTCATAGTCCTCGATCATCTCGTTGACGGTCTTCATCGTCTTATCGATGGCAATATTCATAACCTGTCTAGCGGCTTCCTCTACGCTTAGTCCAACATGATCGGCCAGCGCCTTCCATGATTTCAGCGCTGCTTCCTTGTTTCCTCTGGCATAATCGCCCTCGGGAATATAATTCAGAATGTTGGCCGCTCCGGCTAGTGTATACGAGAATTCTTTGCCTCCGGCGCATTCGCAGATGACGTATTCGGCAGGGTCGCCCTCGCGGGGGCTAATGAATTTCGCCTTCGGATTGACGATGTTCTCTGTCGGGGTGAAGGCTTCGTACTCTTTACCGGCGATATGCGCGCTGCGCGGCCCGACATCGGTAATTCTGCCACCTGCTACCTTGATCATGCTGCCGCCCGCGATGCCGAGCGTACGCACATCCAAGGATTGCAGGTAGGTGCGATGGCCGCCGACCTCGGCATTCTTGATCATTACCTTGCCGTTCTTGATCACGGAGATGTCGACACTGGTTCCACCGACCTCAAAGAAGATTCCATCGGAAATCTTCTCGTACATCAACGCCCCGGCAACACCTGCTGCAAGACCGGAGAGCATCGTCAGAATCGGGCGTTTGCGAACCTCGTCAATGCTCATGACACCGCCATCGCAGCGCATAATCATGAGTTGGGACTGGATGTTGGCATCCTTGACGGACTTCTCGGTCATATTGGCGGTCTCCATCATTTTCGGAATGAGGGAGGCATTAATGACGGCCGTTCGTGTCCGTGTCTTCAAACCGTAAAGCTGGCTGATCTCATGTCCGCCCGTAGCGTAGAGACCCTTGCGGTTGGCAAGATCAACGACACGAAGCTCATTGGTTGGATCATCTACGCTATACGCTTCGGAGGCGACGATCACCTCGGCGCCCTGGGCCGCCAACTCGTCGATGGCATTGTTGATCTGCTCATCTGTCATATTCTTAGAATCCAGATACGTATGAAATGTGTGCAGGAATTTGCCCGGAGCCAGCTCGATATCGCCCGGATTGGACTCGGAGCGGGCGCTGAGTCCGTCGAGGCCCGAGCCCATACCGATGATGCCGATACGCGCTACGTCTCCTTCGAGCAGGGCATTGGTAGCCTGTGTTGTTCCGTGGGCGATGAAGGTAACGTCTTCGGGCTGAATTCCTCTGCTGTCCAGAATTCGCTTCAGTATTTGTACAATCCCTTTGGCCACACCGTCCGGGTCATGGTGGGTGGTTGGGATTTTCATTTTCCCAATGACTTCAAATGTTTCATTATCGATCAGTGCCGCATCGGTAAACGTACCGCCGACGTCAATGCCGACCCTTACTTTCGTTCTCCCCATCATGTTCTCCTCCAGTTGGCGGGTCAAGGACCTTCTACTCAAGCCCTGTGAAGGGGTTCTTCGCAGGGCCCTTGTACCCGGTTTTATCTATAAAGGTAATTCAAAAAGCCCACTTTTGAGGACGAAGTTAATCATGTAGTTATTCGACATCGAATCTTGAATTCAACCGGGCTTAAAACACCATAAATGAGCCAATGATGACGGCGATTAAGACGGATACCATTGTCCATGGCAGTGTCTTCTTCAGAATCTCGTTAATGTCGCTCTTCGTGAAGTCAGCTACCCATACGTTATGCGAGTTCGTAGGGTCGGAGACGGATTGCACGTTGCTGACAGCGCGCAGGGCAAGCATTGCAGCTACCGGAGTCATACCTGCGGATACGAACAGGGCGGCGATGCCGCTGCCAAGGCCCCATACGTTCAGCGGTCCGCGGTAGATGGCCAGCGGCGACAGAATCGTGAAGAACAGGATAAACATTAGTGGGGTATTCGGCAGCACGGACTCGATCAGCGGCGAGATGACCGCCGATACTTGCGGCGACATAACGGAACTGAGTAGGATGCCGATACCGATCATGAGTCCCATCGCGCCAGCGACGTCTTGAATTCCTTCTACCAGCGCACTGGAGAGGATATGGATCGGACGCTTCGGCCAGGTGAGCAGGATCGTGACGATCGCACCGGCAATGACGGCTGGAACGATATCGATCTTGAAGATAAAGACGAGCAATACCGGTACGAGCGGGCTAATCAGGGCAATCGCAGGCACCTTTTTGTCACCGCCGCCAGGTGTTGCTGCTGGCATTGTCCAAGCTTTGCGGCCTTTGCCATCTTTCCGGATATAGAACACGATCATGGCCAGGGCAATGAGGATCAATGGGGAAGCCACAACCAATGTGTAGTTGGCGATTTGGTCAACGGAAAGACCAAGTACATCGACATATACAGCCCAGTTGGACACGTTGAACAGGGATCCGACGCCAACGGCAAGTAGAACAACGATGGAAGCGACGAATTGGGAAATTCCTGCCGTCAGCATAATCGGAATGACGATCGTGCCGACGAGGATGACCATGCCCAGTCCTCCTGCAGCGGAAAAAATAATGGATGCGGTAATGAAAAATAGAATAGCTATAAGTACAGGTTTATCTCCGGCCAACTCGGCCGCCTTGCGAATAATGGATTTGGTGATGCCGACTTTGTTCAGAATTTGGCCGAACCAGGCACCAAAGATGAGTCCAGCAATGGCGCCAGATAGTTTCATCGAGCCCCCGGCCAGAATCGTCTTGGCGATTGTTGCAGTCTCTGGATCACTTGATAACAGCGGTACGCCTGCGATAATGGCGAACAGAATCGCCATGCACGGAAGCGCCAGAATGGTTGGGAGCTTGCGCGTCATCATCAGCCCTACAAACACCAGAAATATGAGCAGAATACCGATTGCTTGGAACCACATTGTAGTTGTCATCTGAATTTCCCCTCTCCAAATGGGTGAAAGAAGTTGAACTAAATTTCCAGATAAGCCCCTTGCTCTTTGAGAATCGTCTGCACTTTCTTGATGTCGATGTCTTGTACGTTCTTGCCCTCTAACGCCGCGAGTGCAGCGGCAATCCCGCCGCCATGACCGATGGCTCCGGTCGTCGGAGTGGTTCTCATCGCCGCTTGCGCTTCAAAAGTTGCCGAGATGCAGCGGCCGATGACGATCAGGTTATGTACGGAGGCGGTAATCATGCAGGAATAAGGAATGCTATATACGCCGCCCCATTCCAGTTTCTGATGCTTGGTGCCCTCGCCGTCCGGGCTATGGATGTCGATCGGATAACCAGAATGGGCGATCGTATCGTCGAACAGGCGCTGCTGCAAAATATCCTCGGCCGTCAGCGTATAGATGCCTTTGATTTGACGCGAGCCGCGAACACCGATGCTTGGTCCGGTGGACTCGACAACCGCATGCTCGAATCCCGGTATGTATTTGCGGACGAACAACTCCAATTCACGGCACTGCTTGCGACCTTCTATTTCAGCCTGACTGAGACTGTGCGCATCGGTTGCGTCATAGCCGATAATCCGCGTTGTATTGAGGATGACCTCGCCCGGGTTATTGGTCTCAAAGAACAAAATATTTTCACGAGGAATGGAGATTTCGCCCCGCTCCTTGGCTATTCTGAACAGGTTGTCAAAGCCACCAACTGACAGACGTGGGGACTTCTCAATAATGGAGGTATCCCCGTTATACAGTGGGAAGTCTTCCGGATGACTGTGAATATATTCCTTGACCCTTGGGATATTGACGTTGTACATTTTCATTTTCAGGGTCATCGGCTGCGTTGCTCCGTCGGATTCGCGTCCTTTGGAGTATTCGACCCCGGCAAGGGCAGAGAGGTCGCCATCACCCGTAGCGTCGATGAAGACAGAGGCATGGATGTCGCTAAGACCGGATTTATTGCAGACCTGTATGCCCGTGATGCGGCTATTTTCCATATAAACGCCTGCCAGCATCGTATGGTACAAAATATTGCCGGATGCTTCCGTGACCATCAGCTCCAGCTCATGCTTCATCGCTTCGGCGTCAAACGGGGTAACAGAATAGGTAAATCCGACCGTGTCGAAAATATGTCCCGAGGATTTGCCCAACCGCTTTAGCCGCTCGATCAGATCCCCGGTGAAGCCCTGAATGACCTGCTTCTCGCCGGCATGGAAAGTCATCATCGGGCCGACGCCGTTAGCGGTCAGTGTGCCGCCAAGAAAACCATGAGACTCGACAATAAGCGTCTTTGCCCCGGTCTTGGATGAGGCGATGGCCGCCATAGCACCGGCGATGCCGCCGCCCATTACAACTACATCATATTGCTTCATGTACGCTTCGCTCCTTTACTCGTAGGATGAATTCCTCTGATGCCTTTAGGCTAACAAATAAAAAATACTTTGTAAACGCTTTTAGAAAATAATTTTCTAAATATCCGAATATACAGAAAATAATTTACGGAGTTGTGAAGGTTGATGTTAGAAGGTGGGGGTGTGGAATTATCGTATAAAAGAAGACTTCCCAATTCGGAAGTCTTGGTATGGTACCGACAATGGAATTGATAGATCTAATTCATGGTTACAAAAAACGTTAATTTGTTGTAAAATTGAACCAATTTAATAAGGCTTAGTTATCTTACTAAGTAAGGAAGGAGAGAGGAAATTCTCTCTTTCTTTTTTTAATACAAATTGTTGGAAGGGACTGATTATATGTTCTTTGTTAATTCCAGAGCGATAATTGAAAGAGACTTTAATAATGAAAGACAAATTGTAATTCAGACAAGAAACAAAGCCAACGAACCATTGAAGATTGAATTACCGGGAGGACGAATTGAACCATATGAATCATTAATACAAGCATTGAGAAGAGAAGTAAGGGAAGAGACCGGACTGGAAGTAACAGAAATTGAAGGAGAAGACACAAGAATTGATACGGCCGGAATAGATCCAGAATTTGAAGTTGAATGTATAAAACCCTTTGGAGCATATCAAACAATAAGAGGACCAATTGATTCAGTAGGGTATTATTTTAAATGTAAAGCCGAAGGAGAGATAGTAAAGAGCGGGGATGAAACGACAGATATTAAATGGATTACCATAAAGGAGCTATCAGATCTAATCAATAGCAACCCATTACAATTTTCAAATGTTGATCGAGCCGGGATCATTTATTATTTAAAGCAACTTGAAAGATCTTGAATGGGTATCTCAAAGAAGGCACATGACATCAGCTAAAATCAGATGGCATCGTGGGAAAATTTTTTTGTAGGGGACAAGAAAAGGAGTAGAAGTCAATGATTCGATCCTTCATCTTTGATATGGATGGCACACTTTTTCAAACCGATAAGATTTTAGAAAGTTCACTCGAAGATACCTTTAATCATCTGAAGTCACTAAATAAATGGGAAAAAGAAACTCCTATTGATAAATATCGTGAAATTATGGGTGCTCCACTACCAAAAGTATGGGAAACTTTATTACCCAATCATTCGCAAGAAGTTAGAGAAGAAACTGATGCATATTTTTTAGAGAGATTAATTGAGAATATAAGAAGTGGAAAAGGGGATTTATATCCTAATGTAATGGAAATATTCCGTTTTTTAACAGAGAATAATTGTTCCATTTACATAGCAAGTAATGGTTTAATAGCGTATTTAGCTGCGATTGTAGATTTTTATCATTTGGATAACTGGGTTACTGAAACATGTAGTATCCAGCAGATAGAATCATTGAATAAATCAGATTTGGTGACGACGATTATAGATAAGTATGGCATTACTCATGGTGCAGTAGTAGGGGATCGAATATCGGATATAAATGCAGCTAAGGATAATGGTTTGGTTGCAATCGGATGTAATTTTGATTTTGCACAAGAAGATGAACTTGCTCAGGCTGATATCGTTATAGAGGACTTAAATGAACTAAAATCAATTGTATTCCAGTTACAGAGTAACGGAAATTGATAAGATAGTGTAGGGTCCAATTGTATGCCAATCAGTGAGGTTAAGTATGTTAAAAGATATTTAAAAGATATACTTAGAATCACCATAGAAAATATGAAGAAGTAATTTTACAATCAATCATTAGTCATAAAGATAAGATGATTACTGGTACAATATTTTACACATTAAGTGAATATGAAAAGGAAGACACATCCCTTCGTCTAACAACATATTCACTCAGCCGGGCTTCCGCCCCTTGGTTGCTAGATGTATAATCGTGGAAGAAACCTTAAACAACAAACGCCCAAGCCAAGATAAGAGCTATCTAAGGCTTGGGCGTTTCGTAAATACAAGAACGTTATAAGAATTAGGGAAATAATAATCACATAAACTTGGTGGTGGTCAATATGGAAGATAACAAAGTTAGATTTGTTACTTATACTCAGAATCAGAATGATATTGTCATGAGTGGTGTAGCAGCAATTAATAAATACCTCAGTGAATCTAGTGATGATGAGAAGAGAAGTCTTCTTTTTTGTTTAGATCGATATCTAGATCCTTACTATGGTTATAATCTCTCTTTCGTTGATGAAATTATTCACTTGTTGCAAGAACGAATGTTCTTGGATAGTGATAAAGAAATAATAGAGGATATTCTTCAATTACTTACTGATTACTCAAAAGGACAATTAGACTTTTTAGCAGAAAAAATAGATGGAGTTGACTTAGAGTACCAGGCTGATGCGTTATATGCTCTAGCTATGACATACAATATCAAGTATGTTCCAGTATTTAATAAATATGAGGATCACGAAAATTCAAATGTGAGAGGAGTTGCCCAAGAAGCATTAAGAGAATTATCTAATATCTGATTTGTTCTCAAGGTTGTTAGCTATTTCAGCCAACACTGCTCTCGCACATCAGGAGACATGCCTCCCTCGCTCTGCAAGATGTGGGAACAGGAAGCAGAGACATATTGCACACACCGACACCCCATTGAAAAAAGATATCTAAAGGAAATCGGCGACATGAATGCAAAAACGTTAAGTGAAAGGACGTAGTGAATATTATTAAGATCGATGAACAAACAAAGAAAAATATCCTAATCTCATTGGGATTACATTTATTTTTCCCATTTGGATTTTGGGTTTTGTTCCTTTACTTACATGATCAATTTTTATCAAATACTTTATGGGTTGATATGATTGGATGGATAAGTTATTTGGTTGTGGGATTTTTCATTAAAGTATCAGAGCGCAATATACAAAACATTATCTCTGTCTCATTTATATCAATCGTCTTTATACGATAATCCATAGTATCAAAGGGGTAAAAATGAAAAAGACAAATCAAAAAATGCATGAGGCACTAAGTAGAATACAAGTTAATCGTTTTCAGGAACATACAGAACTGATTGAGCTTATTTGGCCTACTTTTATTGAAGTAGATGGTTGTGTCATAATTCAAAAAGATAGTGAGTCTGAAAGAAAATTAAATTTGGATTTCATACTTAGTCAATTCGGAGATAGAACAGGTTTTGAAGCTGCAGAGAGTCATGTTCATATGAGGGATGTATCTAAATTTTTTGAAGAAAATCCAATAGAGGGTTTAAGATTCGCAAAGAAAGTTGTCAGTATGTGGGCGGCGAAGTTGAAATTAGATTTTCCTAATTATCGTTTTCTAATCATCCTGACTTTTCATGGAGATGATAGTATAGTCCGCTTTCATAAGTTAAGGAATAATGAGCCCTTATGGGTTAACATTGAGAAACTAGAGAATTATAAAAATGAAGGAATACTAGTTGAGATAGCTCATAAGCCCCTTAATGATCTTGGACACTAAGAGTGTATATGAATTACACTAATAGTTGACAGGGGATGATGAAATGAAACGAACGAAACATTCAACAAACTTCAAATTACAATTGGTGAAAGAAGCACTGGAGACTGGAAATAAAGCGGCAGTTGCTCGCCGCTATGAAATAGCAACGAATATGCTCCATCGTTGGATTAATGAATATCGCGATGGCAAATTCGGTGATGTTCAAATGGAACAAATCCCGGAGTTCGACTCCAAAGCAATAGCTGAAGAAAATGATCAGTTGAAAAAATTGCTTGGAGAACAAGCGTTGGAGATCGCGATTCTCCGTGATCTTATA
>NZ_FNAZ01000013.1:19550-167518 GCF_900102125.1 Paenibacillus sp. cl6col | reverse complement strand
CTTTTGAGTCGTACCTCCTGCACCCAGATTTCCAAACACTTTTTTAGCATTTCGTTCTCCCGTTTTAGCTGATTTAGGTAACGGTCTTGATCGATATATTGCTGGCGTCTTCCCCGTTGATCCAGAAGCCCAAATTCGCCCTTTTCACGATATTTCCGCATCCATTTCTTCATCCTCTGTTTATCATGAATTCCGAGATGTTCATTGATCTGCCGATAAGTCCACTTTTTCTCGACATGTAGACGAATAGCTTCAGCCTTTAGTTCTTCTGAATATGTTTTGAACTTCTGTCCTTTGATAGCCATAAAAAATGCACCCCCTATAATAGATTCATCGGACGTAACACGAAGGGTGTTTATCCAATGTCTACTATAAGGGGTGCACTTCAGTGTCCCAGATAGTCATGCACAGCATCATGCATGCTCTATCCTAGAGGAACCCAAGAGGGTGTATATACATTACGATTCCTTCGTTACGAATTCGTTAAAATGGATACCAAAATGTTCCGAACCCTTGCACTCGCCATATAATCGCTGCAGCAAGCACGAGTATGCTGACGCTGACCACGATATAATCCTTACGATGCCATTCCGTCGACGAGAACCACGTACGCTTCGAATGCTTCCCGAAGCCGCGCAAATCCATTGCATTGGATATCGTCTCAATGCGATGCAGCGAGGAGAGTACGAGCGGTGTCGTAATGGATACAAAATGCTTAAGCCTCTGCACAATCGTGCCCTCGCCCTTGCCGAATCCAAGTCCACGCGCCTGCATGGCATTCGAGATATGCCGGAATTCCGCCTGCAAATCTGGAATATAGCGGAATGCGATACTGAACGCATAGGCGATTTTGTAAGGAACGCCGATTCGATTCAAGCTGCTCGCCATCCGTGTCGGATGCGTCGTATAGATGAACAAGACGGTTATCGGCATAAGAGACATATACTTCATGGACAATGTAAATACATAGATAACAGTCTCCAGCGTCAATACGTTGTAGCCCATATCGAGAAGCACAGTAGTCGTACCTGTCAATGTACTGCCATAAGCCGGTGTAATTAATAAACTGAAAAAAGAATTGAATATATTAAATACGATCATCAGCCAGACGAGCAGCCGAATTCGCTTCCATGGCAACTGTGCATTGATAAGAAGGACAAGACCAATCCCAAACAGGGGCACGAAAATTCGCAAATCCTGAAATAAAAATACGATTACGGTCCACACAGCCAGCACAAGCATCTTCGCTGCTCCATCCATACGATGGAACAGCGTATCCCGTTCAATATAGAGCATACCTGACTTACTCATGACGCTTCACCCGCTTCTCGTGGTCAATGAATTTGCGCACAAGCGCCTCCGGCTCGCACAAGCCAGTCAGACGGGCAAGCGTGCCAAGTGAAGTCTCCTTCACATTGGCTCGTTCAATCGCCTCCATATGGGTCAGCACATGAGCGGTATCGCCAATTGCAATCAGCTCCCCATTGCATAATACAGCTGCACGCTCCGTATATTCCAAGGCTAAGTGCATATCATGGGTAATGAACAGGAAGGACATGCCGCTGTCCGCCAGCTCAGAAATAAAACTCATAAACTCCGTATAGTGCTTATGATCTTGACCTGCTGTCGGCTCGTCCAGAATCATAAGACTCGGCTTCATGGCTAAAATCGAAGCAATGGTCACCCGCTTCTTCTGACCATAACTGAGCGCAGATACCGGCCATTCCCGATATCCGTATAGACCGCATATACGCAGTGTCTCCTCAACGCGCGCCATGACCTTTTCTTCCTTCATGCCTCGCATACGCAGTCCGAAGGCTACTTCTTCACGAATCATAGGCTGTGTAATCATGTGGTTCGGGTTCTGCATCACATATCCGATATGTCGGCCCCTTTTTCGAATCGACCACGAGCGGATATCTTCCCCATTTAGTTTGATCGTGCCCGCCGTCGGCGCAGCTATTCCCGTCAACAAATGCGATAGCGTGGACTTGCCTGCGCCATTGTTCCCGAGCAGTGCCATTCGCTCGCCAGCACCAATCGTCAGCGATACTCCCCGAATCACTTCCCGTTCGCCATCATAAGAGAAGCGAACATTATCCATCTCCAGCATCGAAGTCCGTTCTGTCTGGCGAGTGGCATCCCCTTCGCCAGCGACCCAATTGGATAGGCATTCCCTTGCCTCATCATTGTTGCTAATCGCAAGAAGAGAAGAAGGCTTGTCCTCAGGCTTGCATACATAGCCAGCATATTTCAGCGCAGAGACATATAAAGGCTCTCTTAATCCATGCTGCTGCATGATAGAAGAAGCCAGCATCTCATCGGGCGTTCCGATCTGAACAATACGACCTTCTGACATGAGGACAATGCGATCAACATGCTGCTCCAGTACATCCTCAATCCGATGCTCAATAATAATAATCGTCTTATTTGTCTCGCTATGAATATGATCCATCAACTCGATGGCCTGCTTGCCGCTTGCCGGATCCAGGTTCGCAAGCGGCTCATCGAACAGCAAAATATCCGCATCCATCGACAGCACACCAGCCAGCGACACACGCTGCTTCTGACCGCCCGACAGTTCATGCGGACTATGATCGATATAAGGAAGCATGTCCACGACTTCCAATGCCTTCGTCACCTTAGGCTTCATATCCGCCGTTTTCATGCAATCATTTTCAAAAGCGAACGCTACGTCTTCCCCTACCGACAGACCAATGAACTGTCCATCCTGATCCTGCAGGATCGTCCCAACGCTGCGGCTAATCTCAAAAATGCTAAGCTCTGAGGGACGCTTCCCCTTAAGCGTGTACTCTCCCGTTATCGTTCCACTGTACGTAAAAGGAATTAGCCCATTCATACAATGGGCCAAAGTCGATTTGCCGCAGCCGCTTGGGCCGGCAATTAATATTTTTTCTCCTGGGTAAATATCCAGGTTCACATTTCGCAATGTCGGTTCGGACAAACTGCGGTATTGAAAGCTAAAATCTCGAAACGAGATAAGCGGTTCTTTCATTGAATCTGTAGCTCCTGTCTTCAAACTTGGGCGCTGCATTATTTCTGCACTCGCAGATTCGAGTTGTTGCGATTCATTTGAAGTAGTGCCAGCACAGCCAACAATCCAAGCACCAAGTGAACGCCAATATTCGCCAGCGTGGAAGCCGTGAACTGTACCCACATCTTATCTGCTGGCTCTCCGAACAAATACACATCTAAAATACTGGACACACCAAAGCCAACAGCAAGCGCAAGCGATCCGGTTATCGCCAATGCTACAATGCTGCCCTTCGAGGAGCGTCCTTCCTTAATGTTGAATGACGAATTCAAATACACAAGTCCCATCCCAAAGCCGGATATAGCCGACCCGAGCACCCATGTCCACCAGATTGTTCCGCCGCCCCAAGTCAAATCAGTAATGATATGCCCGATGGCTCCACTCAAAAATCCAACAATCGGTCCAAACATGGCACCGAAGATGGTCAGAATGGCAATTGCCGGACGCAATCCGGTCTGCGGCACTAACGGAATAGTGACTGTGCTTAGCAAGCCGTACAATGCTGCCCCGATGCCGATGGCGACTACCGTTTTGGTGTTAAAGTCGAAAATTGATTGCTTCATCCTTATGCAACCCTTCCTTCTCACTCAAAATAGGTATCGACGCTCGCCCGTTCGAGAGGTGGCCTCATCACGATTTATTAAATCCGAACGTTAGATTGTGATTCCAATCATAATATAAAGGATTTTCCATAGTATGGATACAGGTTTTTATTTCCAAAACCGAGTTTTTCTAGCCTTTTGCACCGAAAACTAGGGATTATTGGGAGGAAACCATATATTTTATCTATAAAAGCAATAGATATAACGATATTATTCCGTTTATCCCGAATTATGCCGATCAGATATTCAATCCACAGTGACGATTACAGCAGCCGAACCAAACGTTCGGTATGACGCAGTTCTTGTATCGTACGCACCCCAATGCCGAACATGGCAATCCGCAACTCAGCTTCCACCTGAGCCAGAACCTGATCAACCGCTTCTTCGGAATCTGCTGCTGCAGCAAGCAGTGAGCGCCCGAAACCAGCCACGTCGGCACCAAGAGCAATCGACTTGGCCGCATCGACTCCTGTATGTAATCCGCCGCTCGCGATAACAGGCTGATTCGGCAGTGCTTTGCGTACCTGCTGCACACTGACTGCGGTCGGAATGCCCCAATCGGCAAAGGCCTCCGCGGCACGCTGCATGACAGCATCGCGAGCACGCAGTTTCTCAACCTGGCTCCATGAGGTTCCACCCGCCCCTGCAACATCGATGAAGGCTACGCCTGCTTCCACAAGCTGCTTCGCTGTATCCGGCGCAATGCCCCAGCCAACCTCTTTCACGCCGACCGGCACGTCCAACTCGCGGCATAGCTGCTCGATACGGCGAAGCAGACCGGAGAAATTGACATCCCCCTCCGGCTGGAACACTTCCTGCATCGCATTCAAATGCAAAATAAGCCCGTCCGCCTCGACGAGCTCTACCGCACGGCGGCACTGCTCAATTCCCATCCCAACATTAAGCTGAACGGCACCAATATTGGAGTATAACGGAATGGTAGGGGCTAGGTCGCGGATGCGAAACGTACCCGCGACCTCGGGATTCTCCACCGCAGCGCGTACGGAGCCTACACCCATCGCCCAGCCCCGGGCTTCAGCCACGGCAGCCAGCCTGCGATTGATTGGCGCCGCATGACTGCTTCCTCCAGTCATAGAGCTAATCAGCAGCGGTGTGCGAACTTCCTTGCCAAGCCATTCTGTCTTCAATTCGATCTCCCGAAAATCAACTTCGGGCAGTGCCTGATGGACGAAGCGATATTGCTCCAGCCCTGTTGTTATCCCTACTCCGTTCACTGGTTGTTCGAGGCATATTCGAATATGCTCTGTCTTGCGCTGCTCGGTCAACGATGCCGAATCTGGCTGACGTTCCCGCATCGGCGCACCTCCTCACCTGATCGTATGTGCAGTTATGGCCTGTCAGCTACAGTTTGCAATTCTCCTTCATCCGCCGTTCAAGCCCCGATTAACCCTCTTCCTTCGGTTCTTCCGCACCGAAAATTTGCCGCTTCAATCGCTCTCCCGTTGGCGTAACCGCAAGCCCTCCGCGCGCCGTCTCCCGCATCGTCGATGGCATCGTCTGCCCAATGCGGAACATCGCCTCAATCACCTCGTCGCACGGGATGACACTCTCTACACCCGCCAGTGCCATATCTGCTGCGACCATGGCAATCGCTGCGCCCATAGCATTTCGTTTCACGCATGGCACTTCCACGAGACCTGCAACAGGATCGCAGACGAGACCCAGCATGTTCTTCAGTGCAATTGCCATCGCATGCGCGGATTGCTTAGGGCTTCCCCCTGCCAATTCAGCAATGGCAGCCGCAGCCATCCCAGCTGCTGATCCGACTTCTGCCTGGCAGCCGCCAGCTGCTCCGCTGATCGATGCATTGTTCGCAACGACAAGTCCGAACGCACCGGATGTGAACAAGAATTCCACCATCTGCTCGCGGGTAGGATTTAATTTGTCCTTCAATGCAAACAAGGTTCCTGGAACAACTCCAGCCGAACCCGCGGTCGGCGTGGCACAGATAAGCCCCATCGCAGCATTGACTTCATTCGTTGCGACCGCCTTGCTCACGGCATCTAGCAGCGTGTCCCCACAGAGGGACTGTCCAGATTGAATATATTGTTGAAGCTTTACCGCATCGCCGCCGGTCAGCCCAGAATGGGAACGAACGCCTGCTAAGCCGCGCTCAACTGCCTGCTCCATCACATCCAAGTTCCGCGTCATCTGCTCGATCACCTTCTCACGCGAGCATTGACGCACTTCCATTTCCTGCTCAATCATCACATC
Organism: Paenibacillus sp. cl6col; assembly: GCF_900102125.1. Classification (NCBI taxonomy): domain Bacteria; kingdom Bacillati; phylum Bacillota; class Bacilli; order Caryophanales; family Paenibacillaceae; genus Paenibacillus; species Paenibacillus sp. cl6col. The sequence goes on along the minus strand of NZ_FNAZ01000013.1, from coordinate 161,626 downwards.
GGAGATTTTACACTGTCGTTCTTCAGTAATTGCGATTAATTCTGCCACATTGCGAAACATAACTGCTCCTCCTTCCTTCTATCGTATTTAGTCTTCCATTCGAAGCACACGATTTACTCCAGGGAGCTCTCGAATTTGCTGCAGGATTGGTTCGGCAATCGCCTCATCCGTCTCAATGACCATGAGCGCCATCTTCCCCTTCTCCTTGCGGCTTACTTCCATATGCCCGATATTCACCTGTTCTCCGCTCAATATATTGGTCACACCCGCAATAACTCCATACCGGTCATGATTCATAACGAGTATCGCAGGACACTGCCCAGAGAGCTTCAGACGGAACCCGTCCAGCTCTGTAATTTCAACCTTCCCGCCACCGATTGAGATTCCTGCAACCTCCATCTCATCGTGCTCGTCCGTCATCCGAATGCGGGCAGTGTTGGGATGCTCCGGTACAGCTTCCTCAGGTGTGATGATGACTTCCATTCCTGCGTCTTCTGCATATTTCAATGAGTCCGGCAATCTTGCATCGTTCGTATCGTAATCGAGCACGCCAGCAACAATGGCAACATCTGTCGCATGCCCCCGGTAAGTCTCAGCGAATGAGCCGTATAGGGAGATATGAACCCGCTTCGGCTGTCTGCCGAAAATACTTCGTGCCAATCGACCAATCTTTGCTGCTCCCGCTGTATGCGAGCTGGATGGCCCCACCATGATTGGGCCGATAATGTCAAATACACTGCGATATTTCATCGCGCTTCCCCCTTCGTCGACATCCCCTTCTCATCATGCACACGCTTGGTCACGATCTATCATTACATAGCTATTAGCGCACGAACAGCGTAGGATTGAGATACAATAAGATCCGCTTCTGCTTCTCACCTATCTGCTAATGCGCTGCAATGCTGTCGTTATCATTCCGTGCTAGGATTAGGTTCCACTACCTTCTATATTGTACGCAATCACGGCAGCTTTCTCTACGGCTAAAACCATCCAATACCAGCTTATTCAAAACTCATCCTAGCAGGGCTATCGCCGGATGACAACCCTGCTTCGGAACCATAAAGGATCAGAATGTGGACACGAATTTGTTTATGATAATTTCTCTACATGCTGCCCTCACTTGGATGCCATCGTATAACTGTTCATGTCATGCGAAAACAATAGGGTCGAAGCCTATAGGATTCGATCTCCAAGCAGGGTGCCAATCAACTCCAGCGCGAGCCGTGCCGTGCGATTGTCTGTATCCAGCGAAGGATTAACCTCGACGAATTCAGCGGAAGTCACAATACCAGACTCATGCAGAAGTTCGAGCGCAAGATGGGCTTCCCGATAGCTTACCCCACCCCGTACCGGTGTACCCGTTCCCGGAGCCTCAACAGGATCCACACTATCTACATCGAAGCTCAAATGAACCCCGTCCGTGCCATCACTGGCAATTCGGATGGCCTCCTTCATCACATGCAGCATGCCATAGCGATCAATATCATGCATCGTAAAACATGCAATTCCTTGCTCACGAATATAGGAGCGCTCGCCAGGATCTAAATCTCGGGAGCCAACAAGTACAATGTTCTTCGGATTTAGCGACTTGCCAGGCCAATTCCATTGACCTTCGGTCAAACTTGCTCGTCCCAGCGCCACAGCCAGCGACATTCCATGCACATTGCCTGACGGACTAGTCTCTTCTGTATTCAAGTCTGCATGTGCATCGAACCAGATCACACCTAATTGCTGATATTGCTGTGTCAGGCCTGCCAAGGTTCCAATGGCGATACTATGATCTCCGCCCAGTACCAGAGGGAAGCGTCCCGACTCTATAGATGCCTGTACCTGCTCAGATAAGGCGTCGCTCATCGCAATGACTTCATCAACATACTTGGCCTTGCGTACCGGGGCTGCGGTTGCTGCTGCCTCCGAATGTATAGCGGCAGCCGTACAGCCCACACGGCGTTCCTCGCCCACAGTAATCCCTAATTGATTGAGATGCCGCACCAGTCCAATCTGCATCAGGCATTCCGGTCCCAACTCCGCACCACGCCGTCCTGCCCCTAGACCGAATGGTACTTGAATAATAGATAATGGCATGTTCATCTGTCTGTCCTGTGCTGTCATACTGATCGCTCCCTTCGATATGACAATCCTGGAATATCCCTTCGAACTTCTACTTATTCACTGCGTCTATGATCATATCTATTACCTTCTCTAACTAAATAGGCATGACTTAAACCTTCTATCGAGTAAGCAGATTGCGATGTTGTCACCCTCTTGTTGTTCAAGCAATAATCGCCCCTGAGACCAGCACACTGCGAATACGCTCTACTGCCCAATCCAGCTGTTCTTCCGTGATGACCAGCGGCGGCGCAAAGCGAATGACCGTGCCATGCGTCTCCTTACAGAGCAGACCAAGACGCATAAGAGCCTCACAGTAGAGTCTAGCCCCCTCCGTTAGCTCCATGCCAATCAGCAGGCCACGACCACGAATTTCCTTCACAATCGGGCTGGATATGCTGGCAAGCTGCTTCTGGAAATATGCCCCGAGCCGTTCGGCGCGCTCAGCCAACTCTTCTTCGTCAAGTACGGTAAGCGCCGCTGAGGCCACCGCACAAGCTAGCGGATTGCCGCCGAAGGTTGAGCCATGCGAACCTGGCTCAAAGACGGATAAGATCGCTTCGTCTGCTGCTACAGCAGAAATCGGAAGCACACCTCCGCCAAGTGCCTTGCCCATAATGTACATGTCCGGTATCACCTGCTCCCAATCGCAGGCGAAGCGCTTGCCGGTTCGTCCGAATCCCGTCTGAATTTCATCTGCAATGAACAGCACATGATGACGGGTGCAAATCTCTCGCACCTTACGCAAATACCCATCTGGCGGCATTACAATTCCATTCTCTCCTTGAATAGGTTCAACGAGGAATGCAGCCGTGTTCGGCGTAATTGCACCTTCCAGTGCCTCGGCATCGCCGTATGGAATGATCGTGAAGCCTGGTGTAAAGGGGCCGAAGTCTTCTTTGTATTCTTCACTGGAAGAGAATGAGGTAACGGTAATGGTACGACCATGAAAATTGCCACTGCATACGATAATATCCGCTTGGTCGCGTGGAATGCTCTTATGGCGATATGCCCAGCGTCGTGCCGCCTTGAGAGCAGTCTCAACTGCTTCAGCGCCCGTATTCATAGGCAGTATCTTGGACTTGCCTGTATATGCTGCCAACTGTTCGCTCAGACGAGATAACGGTTCGCTATGGAAGGCGCGTGAGCAAAGCGTCAATTGGTTCGCCTGATTCACAAGAGCTTCGATCAGCTTCGGATGGCGATGACCATGGTTCAAGGCAGAGTAAGCGCTTAACATATCCATGTATTGGCACCCTTCTGGATCTTCAACCCACACTCCTTCTGCCTTCTCGATTACGACAGGAAGCGGATGATAGTTCCTCGCTCCGAATCGTTCCGCTGTCTGTATAATTTCCTCTGACCGTTTCATGTTCCGTCCTCCTCTGTCCTCAAAATCGATACTTCCCTACATCCTATTCCACAAGGGGTGTACACTCTCCTTTTCTCATACAGAAAAAGTTCCCATCATATTCCTTCTACGGAACATTTGGGAACCCTCCTGTACACAGCCCATTTACGAATATCTTACTTTCAAATCGCCGATTTCTCGGTGTCCTGCTTGCGCTTGGACGTCGAGCCAACGGTATGAGCCATTCCATACAAAAGGATAGCTAGCGATAGCGCGCTGAAAATCAGTACCATGTAAGGCAAGCCTATCGTATCCAGACTGAACCCTGCCGCAAGAAGCACCACTTGGAACATGACCCGATCCAGCATCGTCCTGAATGAGAAGAAGCGGCCATGCAGTTCTTTCGGAATCGACTTCTGAAAATACGTAGACAACAAGGGGAAGAAGAATCCAGCTGCAAAGCCAAAGAGTCCGAACGCCACAAGCGTCATCCATTTCACATGAGCGAAGAACAGCAGCCCTTGCGCAGCTGCGATAATGAAGGACAGTGCGAACAATTGCTTTAATAGATCGCGCTGACCGGATAAGCGTTTCACGAAGAATGCAGCCAGTATGAAGGCAACGCCTTCAGATGCGTAGAGCCAGCCCTTAATTTGCGTATCCTGATGCATTTCGCTAATATTAATGACCATCAAGTTGAAGCTCCCAATAAAGAACCCTGGAATAATCGATAGACAGAGCGCCATAAGAGCAACTGGCATCCCTTTGAGCATCGGGACAATCTCCTTAAATCCGCCGCCTTGCTTCTCTTTACGCTTCTGGCCGCGCTCTTCCTTAGGCTCCTCATCAATATCAAGGAAGTACGTGGAGACAAGCAGAAGTCCATAGGCGACGAGCGATGCCGTGTACAAAGCAGACAAACTCATGACAGACAGCATCATACCGGCTGCCACCGTTCCGATAATACGGGCAATCGTAGATGCGTTCATATGGACTCCGTTCAAAGCGATAAGATCTTTATCTTGAACGATAAGTGGAATGACCGATTGAAGCGCTGGAAAATAAAAGGCCGCGGATATTTGCAGACACACTGCAAACAAAATCATCCACCAGACCGAGCCTTGTGCAATGGCGAGAAACATGAAGCAAACACTTACCATCCGTCCGATACCCGCCCAGATAAGGACGCTCTTCTTGCGATGCGAATCGATTACTTTCCCTGCATATGGCCCAATGAGCACACCTGCGAGAAGGCCAGTGAATAAGATCAATGACTTCATAAAGTCTGATGGCACATAATGCTGCATAAATTCCAAATTCGCGATAATGGACGTCCAAAGCCCCAGGCCGGCGATAAATTCGCCACAGAGCACAATCCATACGTTACGATTGCTCCACAAATGAATGTCCCTCCGATGATCATATGTCATAATTGATAGTCCAAGCATATCAGTTGGAAAAAGAAGGGGCAATAAGGGTGCAAAAAAAGCCGTCTGGCAACGCCAAACAGCTTCTTAGATTTCCCCGTCCACATCTTTCTAAAGTTCATACTTCCTTTATACAGCGCTTGATTGCAGCATTGTGTTCGCTGCGCACTCATCCTTGCGTTCACAACGTTCACCGCAGATGCGCCCTTTGCCGCGCGGCACGCACATCGGTGTACCAAACAGCGGATCATCGCATACGATGCATTCCATGCAGAATACGTCCCTCACCATGTCGACCGTCAGCACATCTTCTGGAGCTCCCTGTGAATGAATGCCCTTATTGCGCACAGCTATAATATGATCCGCATACCGGCAAGCCAAGTTCAAATCATGAAGAACCATCACGATGGTACGGCCCTCATTCCGGTTCAAATCATACAATAAATCCAGTATCTCGATCTGATGGCTCAAGTCCAAATACGTTGTCGGCTCATCGAGCAGAACGATATCTGTATTCTGCGCAAGCGTCATGGCGATCCACGCCCGTTGTCGTTGACCGCCGGACAAGGCATCTACTGGCCGATCAGCCAATTCCTCAAGGCCTGTTACCTTCAGCGCATGGCGTACAAGCCGCTCATCCTCTTCCGACCACTGCTTCAGCCAGGTCTGGTATGGATAACGTCCTTGCTTCACAAGCTGATGAACCGTCAACCCTTCTGGCGCTGTTGGCCCCTGAGGCAAGATCGCCATCTTACGCGCAACTTCCCTCGTTCTGGAACGATGAATATCTTTACCATCCAGCAGAACCGTACCAAGCGTAGGCTTCAGCAAGCGGGCAAGAGAGCGAAGCAGCGTCGACTTGCCGCATCCGTTGCTGCCAATCAGCACCGTAATCTTGCCTTCAGGTATACTAACCGTTAAATCTTCTATAATAGAGGTTTCCCCATACGATAACGTAAGAGAGCGTGTGTTCAATACAGACATGATCGTTCCTCCCGCATTCCACAGATAATGAAAATCGTTCTCAAAAGGAGTTCTAACTAATCATGCCACAAACCACACATGGAGTCAATCTATTCCAACTGCCTCTATAGTCCACTTAGGCCTACAGCAGCGGTGAGAATAGACGTGCGGCCGATTCAAGAAAGCGCATGAACACTTTTTTGCGTGCGAACTGTTCTTCTACGATCGGTGCGGCCGACTGTAGATCAAGCTCGAACTCCTCTACGAGCTGCTGAACACTCTCTGTACGCATCAGCAGTGCATTCACCTCGAAGTTCAAGTGGAAGCTGCGCATATCCATATTGGCCGTCCCGATCGTCGCCATCTTTCCGTCCACAATAATGAGCTTCGAGTGCAGGAAGCCCTTCTCATATTCATAGATGCGAACCCCTGCCTCCATGAGTCCCGGGAAATAGGAGTGTGATGCCAGGAACGGCAGCCACTTATCCGGCTTAGCCGGGAACAACAGCTTCACATCCACACCAGACAACGCTGCTACACGCAAGGCTGTAAAGATATCCTCATCCGGAATAAAGTAAGGCGTTGCGATCCAGATTGATTTCTTGGCCGAAGTCAGCATCGAGAAGAATACATTTTTCATCGTTTTGAATTCTTGATCGGGGCCGCTTGCGATCATCTGGACCGCGCCTGAGGCCGACTCCGTAGGCTGTGGAGTCAAGTATTCTGGATCGTACAACTTGCATCCTGTCGTATGGCACCAATCTTGTAGGAAAATGATCTGCATCGTCTTCACCGCTTCGCCTCGGACGATCATATGAGTATCGCGCCAGAAGCCATACGTCTTGCTGCGGCTTAAATACTCATCTCCTACATTCAATCCGCCGATAAAAGCGACGTTGCCGTCCACGACAACAATTTTGCGATGGTTCCGGTAATTCACCCGATTCGAGAACAGCGGGAATTTCACAGCACCAAACACCGCCACCTCGACCCCGGCATTGCGCAGATCCGCCAAGAATGTCTTCGGCAGATGCATGCTTCCTACCGCATCCACCATGAAGCGAACCTTAACCCCAGCAGCTGCCTTATCAATCAGTATTCGCTTAAGCGATCGTCCGATGTCGTCATCTCGATAGATATAATACTCCATATGAATATGATGCTGCGCCTGATTCAATTCCGTAATGAGCGCAGAGAACGTCTCTTCCCCATTGTTCAAAATCCGCGTATCGGAGCCGAAGGATATCGGGCTCTTACTAAGTCGGCTCGTCAGTCGCAGAAGCTGGCGCTCATCAGGATTGAAGGTAGCGAATACCTGCTCCCTGCGTGTCAGCGATTCATTATCAATGAAGGCATACCCTTGCCGATCCTGGACAGCCTTGCGGGCATAACGGCGCCGCTTGCGATAATTTTGACCAAATAGCATATAGAAAATAAATCCGACTACAGGAACGAGTGCCAGCACCAGAATCCATGCAACCGTGCTGGAAGGATGCCGATTTTCCATAAAAATAATAACGGCAAGCGTGATGACCGCGAGTGTCGTCATAATACTTAAGGATGTAGCGATGGTATGCCCGAACGTATCGTTTATGTATAGACCTAGCGTCATCAATAAGATCAGAAACAAACCTACCTGCAATGCTCTCCTCATCCGCATGCTCCCCCATCTCTAAATATCTGTATCTAACATGCTTCTATCCTTATACAGCATCCTACTATATAATCCTGCAATATGTCTTAATCAAGAGGTGAAGGAAGAACAATCCATATTGAATTACTATACCCGAATTCTCCGCTTTCAAATATGTCATTGACAACGATTTCAACCGTGTGACATAATTTCGTCGAACGAACGATAGGTAGTTATGGAACAGCGAAGAATGGAGGGTTTCCCTTTGACTGCCAACCGCATTCAACTTATCGCTCTATCCCATTTTGCCAAATATGGCTATGCCGGGACTTCCTTGTCCAAAGTTGCCGAGGAAGTCGGCATTAAGAAGCCATCTATTTATGCGCATTATAAGAGCAAGGAAGATCTGTTTTTGCACGTGCTGCAATCTGTATTTGTCGATGAGTTAAACTGGATCACGGACTTTTTCCACAAGCATGAGCATTTGCCGCTCTACGATCAGTTGAAGCTGCTGCTTGACTCCTACCGTCACCGGTACAGCCAGTATGATGTGCTCAAATTTATGCTGCGGGTCGCCTTCTTCCCGCCTCCATCGCTGCAAGAGCCTGTCCTTGAACGCATGCACTCCTTCATCGAGCGGCTGGAGAAGGGGCTCATCCCCCGCATGGCACAGGCGCTGCGCTCACAAGAAATTCACGGTGTTCATCCCGAGCAGGCAGCCAAGGCATTCATCTCGATATTGGACGGGCTGTTCGTACAGCTTCTGTACGGAGGCGTAAGCCGATTCGAGAGCAATCTTGAAGCCGCTTGGACGATCTATTGGCGCGGCATTACGTGCAAGTCCGTATAGAGAAGAAGGGACCTTTGTGTGGAAAGGTCCCTTGTCATATGCATAGATCTCGATTTCGTTCTATCTTACTGCATCAATATCGATACAGAATGTGCAACTATGCGATCTTCATCTGTTCTGCCCATGCGGCTTCTTTAGCGATGAACTCTCTTAGCAGCATTCCAATTGCCTTATAAATTGGATGTTCAGCATGCTGTGCCAAGTCCTCTGCGAAGCGTGGCGCCCAGCTCTTCAGATGATCCAACACGAATTCGCGCTGGCCATTCATATAACGCTCATAACGCTCTTTCGAGGCCACATTGTTCATCATCTTCTCGATGAGAACAGCCATGAATTCCAATTCTATGGAAATATGGTCGTCAGGCTCTCCGTTCATCTTCTTGAAATATAAACTGAATTCAGCATACATTTGCCGCACATCATGAGCGTATGACTTAGGCAACATTTGCTCGCTCGCACGATACATGGTCTCGCAAGGCGCTACAGGCAGCTGGCCTGAAGAGCCGAACAAGCGCAAATACTCGTCTCGCAGCGAGGAGTATACGGCGTACATTTCGTTAATCGACATGTTCGTGAGCATACTGCACAGCTTCTGGGCTCCTTCGGAACTGGATGACAACAACTTAAGCTCCTGCCCGTTCCGCCATGCCATGATGACATCTAGTGTTGGAACTTCTCCCAGGAAATCAGCCAGCAATTGATAAGCTGCTTTGCGCGTCTCCATTCGCTCCACGGTATCACCACTCCACTGTTCCAGCTGTTCTGCCGTTAACAACATCGTCCGTCCCCTCCATATGATGATTTCCAGCTTTCATCCATATTGTCCCATAACCGGACGATCAATTGCTGTGACGAATTGTGAACAACATGGCTGCTGAAAGCGTTATATGTGACACTTATGTGAATTCGAACTCAATTGCCCGGTAAATTGATACGATTCAACTGCATACATACTTTGTTCGTAAAACCGATTTATTTAGATACTAAAATACTGGTAAATTTTATTGTAACAAACGTCATAGCAAAGAGACAGTTCCAATTGTTGCCTCACTTTACAGTTGATTTTCACATTATTTGAGGAAGAAATCAGAGGAGAGAGCATGAAAAAAACTCTTAATAAAGGCTTTCTATTTGATCTTATTGTCGTAGCCTCCCTAGCATTGATTCTCATCATTATTTTCCTACTGGGAACAGGTAAAGAAAGAGAGACTCGCAGCCTGATTACGAAGCTGGAAAATATAAAGCCAAAAACGACGATCGATTTGTCACAGAACGGTTATCAAATTATTGAAGGAAAAATGACAGCTGCGGCTCCAACAGGAGATTCCGATTACGTTCAGCCTGCATTTGCACTGCTGCAAAGAGAAACTTACGTCCCCAACAAAAGGAAAGACTATCCTAGTACTCCCGATGAGATTAACAACTGGCTCGCAAAAGATGCAGCTGTAGCTGGATACCCGATTCGTTCTAATGAATGGCTGTTGCTGACCGGACATCTTATATTAACACCATCGATGGTATATGGAGCGGAGATTCAGGAAGAAATATACCTGATATGCAATGACGGAATTTTTTCAAAAGAAAATAGATGTGCCTATCGAGGCATTCGGCCTGGCAGAAGCTCAATTATTGCCGTCCACGTGCAAGAGGGACAGCTCGTCCCGCTCAAGGAGAACAAAACCATTCTCGTCTCTACCGATCAAGCTACCCTGCTAGCACAGCTAGAGGAGGATGCTAATCAAACTCTTTCGTGGTATCTGGGAGTAGGTGCTTACGTAGGAATTTTCCTCTTTGCCATTGGCAAGCATATCCTTTCGTCAAATAAGGAGGATTAAGAGAGATCAGGGCCATACTGCGAAGAATCAGAACCTCGCTACGCAGCTGCATTTCAACCAAGCATCATGTTAGACATACGTATGGTACACAAAGGAGTACATATGATGAATGCGAGTCCTATAGCATACAAAAAAGCAAATCATGCGCTCAATATATACGCCACCCAGATCGACTGCGGGCCTGTGCGCTATCGCGTCCATTACTGGGGCTTCATGCCCCAACATTACCATAACACGCTGCATCGACATTCTTTTTTTGAAATGTGCTACATCATGGAAGGGAGCGGAGAATATATCGACGATGGCAAGCATTATCTGCTATCCTCAGGAACCGCCTTCTGTTCCCGACCTGGCATCTGGCATCAGATTCGCAGTGACGAGGGTCTTGCGCTATGTTACGTCGCCTTCGACATCATCGAATCAGATTCGGCAGATGCTTACGCTCGTGCCTATCAAGTACTGGCGCAAGATGCCGTCCCTGTTATTCCTTCAGCTGAGAAGTCAGCAACAGCAGCGCTGTGGGGCGCCTTGCTGTACATGTTCGATAACGGGAATGGGCAGGGACAAGCCGCTTACCCGATTGCGGTGCTGCAATCGACAGCTGGGGCACTGCTGTATTCGATGCTGCCGCTATTCGCGCCGCATACCTACCAGCTCCCGGAAGTGTCCATAGGCGCCGCGAACATGTCTATCGGCACGAATGATCTGTTCCGCAGAGCCTGTCTATACTTAGCGGATAACCTTAGTGAACCGCTGTCGCTTGAGATCGTGGCACAGCATTTGCACATTTCTCCCCGTCATCTATCCCGACTGTTCATGCAGCATGGCGGTCAGACGTTCGTCCATTATGTACAAGAACGGCGCATCCAATTGGCGAAGGAGCTTCTACTCGATACTGATGCAGCCATTAAGCATATCGCTGAGCAGTGTGGCTTCGAGTCGGTGCATTATTTTACAAGAGTATTCACTCAGCTGCTCGGAGTATCTCCTGCACGTTACCGTCGCCGTGATCTCCATCGCGCTCATCTCGATACAGATCCGAGTCAACGTCCGAACGCATAATGATGTCCGTATTTTACAAAAACAAAGCCAACCAGTCCAAATACAACCTTCCCACCATTTCTTACAATGAGGGCATACAGGAGAGAAGAGAAGACAGGGGTACACAATCTCTGCTCTTCGCTGCCATGTCACTGACCTTCTGAAGCCGGAATGGAGCGGAAGGTTTCTTTCATTACTTGTTACCTAGCTGAAATGGAATTGGAGGCCTTACATGATGAACATCGAACAGCATATCGCACGTGCGATAATCCCATCCCCGAAGCGGACTTGGACCATTTATGCGATACACCACTCCCATACGGACATCGGATATACGGAACGCCAGGAGAAGATCGAGCGCTATCACGTTGAATTTATTCGACAAGCGCTGAACATTGTACAGCAAGCATCGAACGGAATGAAGCCGGAATGGAGGGGATTCCGCTGGACTTGCGAGACATTCTGGGCAGTGGAACGTTTCTTGGAGCAAGCTTCGGAGAAGGAGCGCGAGCAATTCGCGGAGGCTGTGCGCAGCGGCAGCATCGAGCTGTCCGGTACGTATTTGAATATGACGGAGCTGCCGGACTATTCCTTATTGCATAGCATTCATCGTAAAGCACAGACATACGCAGAGTCGATTGGACAACATGTGGACTCAGCGATGACTGCTGACATTAACGGTTATGGATGGGGGTATGCCCAGAGCCTCCTCGACAATGGCATCAAGCATTTATTCAGCTGCATCCACACCCACCACGGCATGTTCGCACTTGGCCGCAAGCAGACGCCCTTCTGGTGGCAGGCGCCGAATGGCGAGAGATTGCTCGTCTGGAACGGAGAGCACTACATGTTCGGCAACGAGCTTGGCTTATGTCCCGGTGCACTCGGCAAGTATATGATCCAAGACGAATTCGATAACCAGTTAATAGATGCTCATCATGACGCTATTGCCCGTATCCGTATGCACCGTTATTTATGCCGGCTTGAGGAAGAAGGATATCCCTATGACTTTGTGCCGGTCATGCTGTCTGGTCTAGGCACAGACAATGCTGCACCCAACGGCCGGATTATGGAATTCATTCGTAATTGGAACGCTCAATACGGCGATTCGATACGCATCGAGATGACGACGCTTCATGATTTCTTTGCTAGATTGAAGCAGGAAGATGTAGACCAATTACCGGTCTATACAGGAGATTGGCCGGATTGGTGGTCTGACGGCGTCAGCTCAACTGCCATGCATACACAGCTGTTCCGTGACGCACAGCGCACACTGCGCAAGGTGAAGCGCCTCGATCCTAAGGCTAGCATCGTGGACATCTCGAAGCTGAATCAAGTCGAGCAAGCACTTGTCATGTATGCGGAACATACATGGGGCTACCACTCCTCCATCTATGAGCCATGGCACCCGAACGTACAGCTGCTCGAAGTACGCAAGCAGGCCTATGCAGCCGAGGCCAGCCGCCTTGCGCACCAAGCGCTGGATCAGGTGCTGTTCGCGCAAGGTGCTGCACCTCTATATCCTGAGCGTCCATTCCGCTATCGCATTGTGAACACGGAGCATGCACCCGCTGCCAAGCTTGTCACCCTATCCTTGGACGGATGGGAGCCTGCTCTATTCGAAGGTGGATTGGAAGTCGTACATGAAGGAACCGGGAATGTGCTTCCGCATCAGTCCCCTCACCCACAGTCCGTTGTCGTTCAAGTCACGCTCGGTCGAGGTGAAGAGTGCTTCCTGAACCTTCGTAAGGCACCAGCTCGCCCTACAAATCTGACAACATCCAATACCCGCCTGATGGGAAGTGATCGAGTCTATGATATGGAGGACTTGCATGCAGAAGAGTCTGCACATGGTCCTATTCGTATTGCTCAGCATTCGATTGAATCACCCTATGTACGGATTGAATGGAAGGAAAACGAGGGCATTATCTCTTGGATCGATAAACAAACGGGATGCGAAATGCTGGCAGCCAATCGCGAGCACGGTGCATTCACACCCATTTACGAGGTCACTCCGGCTGCTGATTCAAGCGATCAGAGCCAAGTCTGGGCTGTTCGCAGCCGGATGGGACGCAATCGCAAGGGTATAAACGTAGAGCGAAGCACCGGTCGCCTCGTCCGTGCACGTCCAATCGAGAATGGTCCGTTATATGCGACAATAGAGCTGACTTACGTGATCGAAGGAATGAGCTATTACGCACTATTCCTGAAGGTACATGCTGCATCGAATCGGGTCGAGATATCTGTTCGGCTTCACAAAGACAGCGTATGGCTTCCCGAGAACGTATATGTCGCACTGCCGTTCACGACTGGCGAACATCACAAAGATACCTTGTATGTAGAGAAAGCAGGAGCCATCGTACGTCCATGGATCGATCAGCTGCCAGGCACGTGCCTGGATTATACGTGCATTCAAGAAGGTCTGGCATGGTGCAATCATACGCATGCATCGCATCCTAATTCAGCTGATCCTAGCGATAAACCTCCAGTGACAGACTATACAGGTTCACAGTCCGAAGAGCTTACACTGCTTCTCGCTATGCCCGATACACCGCTGCTGCAACTGGGATCGCTTGAGCATGGCCGCAGACTTGTTCATACCCAGCAGTCGCTGGACACTAAGCCGTCTACCTATGCTTGGTTAATGACGAACTATTGGGAAACGAATTTCAAAGCCACACTCGGAGGTTTCTACGAATTCTGTTATGCTGTGGAATTGCGTCATGATGTAAGCGCAGCGCAATTGTCCAATGAAATTTCCACGCTTGCCACATCGTTTACTGTCGCTCGCATGAGTTAAGGCTGCCGCATCTTTCAAAGTGCAGTATCATCCGCCCCCTGATGTCCACTCCCATCAAGGCATCAGGGGATTTACCCTTCATTAGCCATCACACACAACCTTGTCTCCTTAATAAAAAAAGACCCAAACGGGCTCCATTCTCTCCCATTCAGGCCTTCTTGGCATATTGTTAACTTGCTTGTGTACACGCTGATGCTGCAATTCAAATGAACACTTTACGGGTACTGATGTACGAGTACAGTGTACGGGAACTATGAATGTACGAGTACAGGGTACAATGCGTACGTTCAACGTGCGGGTTCTACGTTTGCTTACCAGCAGGCTTGACTATCGGATCAACCTTCTGCCTTCGCAATTTCTGCATCGAGATCGCGGCTCGTCAGGTCAGCGTTCATGAACGCTTCGGTCTCAGGGAAATGCATATGCACCTCTGACGGCTTGCCTATCTGCACGATGCCTGATTTAAGCTGCAAGTCCAGCACATGCCCGCCGCCTGTGCGCGCATCATCAACGAAGTGATGGTGATAGCCCGCTACAGCTATTCCTTGAGCAAATGCTGGCATGCGGAACGCTGCTACAGTTCCCTTTTTCTTCTCCAATGTGAATGTTGGCTGAGATTCGATTGCCTCCAAGAACGGGCGGAATGGCGGCTTCTGCTTCGCAACGGTACGTGTTACTACACATTCGAACTCCCCGTCAATACGAATCGCATAGAACAGGTTCAGGCTCGGGAGCAGGCTGTCTATCAGCTGCTCTAGCTGGCTGCGGCTCATTGGCTGGTTCACACGGAATGTCTTGACTGGCTGGAAGAACGTTACGGAAGCAAATGGAGTTCCGTCTTCCGGCTTCACGGGCGTTACACTGCTGTCGGAGCGCAGGCGATAATAGTCTCCATCGAAGGCGATTAATTCCCCATCCAATTCATTGAATGTGCCTATACCGAAGTCGCCATGCTGCTTCAGCTCAGCCATTGTCATGCTCCCCTCGAATACACCGTCGAGCAGGGCGCTCATGGTAGATGTCTGGAAAATGGTGCTCGGCTGCTCTGAGCGGTGTTCCGCTTCTCGTTCCGTTGTTGTATATGAGTCCGATGGACGTAATGTTTCGTTGAATGGATGTTCCAATACGGCATTCATCTTATCTGTTCCTCCTTGTAGCAAGCTGTACTTTCCCACGCTGCCAGATGCACTCTTAGTGGAATTGGTCTGGGAGTAGCGTATCTCCAAGCGCGATATTATCACTGTAATCGACCGGAATGTCGATAACGACGGGCCCTTCTGCTTCAAGCGCCTTCCTCAGTGTCGGTACCAGTTCGGCAGGATCCGTGACACGGTAGCCAGTGGCTCCGTAGCTCTCTGCATACTGCACCATGTCCGGCTGGCCGAATTCGACACCTGCAGTCCGGCCATATTTCATTTGCTGCTGGAACGCAACCATATCGTACGTGCCGTCATTCCAGACGAGATGGACAATCGGCAGCTTCAAGCGTACGGCTGTTTCAAGCTCCATCGCAGAGAACAAGAAGCCCCCATCCCCTGATACGGATACCACCTTCTCATTCGGACGAACCAAGGCAGCGGCGATGGCCCAAGGCAAGGCGACGCCAAGTGTCTGCATGCCATTGCTGAACAGCAGGCGGCGCGGCTCATAAGAGCGGAAGTAACGCGCCATCCATATATAATGAGAGCCCACGTCACACGTTACCGTAACGTTGTCATCGATGACGCTGCGCAGACCATGAATAATTTGCAAGGGATGAACCGTTCCCGGCTTCACCTTCTGCGGCGGCTCGCACGCCTCTACCAGCTTCGCAAGCAAGGAATCGCACAGCAACTTCGCTTCTGGCGTCCGCTGCAAGCCGGCCAAGTGCTTCGTCAATTCCTGCACGGTACGATCGATGCTTCCGAGCAGCTCCATCTCAGGCTGGTAATCATGATCAATGTCGGCTTGGACATCATCGAGATGAATGATGTGGCGCTTGCCATCATGATTCCAGAACTTCGGATCGTATTCCACGGGATCGTACCCGATGGTCAGCACCACATCCGATTGTTCAATCAGCTCATCCCCCGGCTGATTGCGGAACAATCCGATACGGCCGAAGAAGTGAGCCTCCAATTCGCGAGAGATGGCACCTGCCGCTTGGAAGGTCTCTACAACCGGAATGTTGGTATGTGCGACCAACTGCCGAATCGCATAGACTGCTTCCGGCGAGCTTGCCCGCATCCCAAGGAGAATGACCGGGATGCGGGCACTGCGCAATGCTTCAGCCGCCTCGGCTATTCCTTCGGAAGGAGCCGCTCCAAGCCGTGGCGAAGGCAATGGCCCAATCGCCGATACCTGTACCGGGCTAGTAATTACATCCTGCGGCAGGCTGACGAAGGCTGCGCCCTGACGCGGCGAGGTCGCTGCACGGAAGGCGTTCGTCAGGACCTCCGGCAGGTTGTCTGGATGCTGCACTTCTGCGCTGTACTTCGTTACCGGCTGGAACAGTGCTGCATTGTCCATGGATTGGTGTGTCCGCTTCAAGCGATCTGCGCGTGATACAGCGCCACCTAAAGCAACCACCGGATCACCTTCCGCCGTTGCAGTAACAAGACCTGTTGCCAAGTTGGAGGCCCCTGGTCCAGATGTCACCAGGCATACCCCAGGTTTGCCTGTTAATCGTCCTACCGCGGCAGCCATGAACGCTGCGTTCTGTTCATGCCGACACACAATTAAAGAGGGGCCACGATCAACAAGTGCGTCAAAAACGCTGTCAACCTTAGCCCCTGGAATTCCAAATATATGAGTGACGCCTTGACGATTCAGGCAGTCTACGACAATGTCTGCTCCACGCATAGTGGGTGATTGTGAATGGGTAACGGAATCAACTCGATGGTTTTCAACGCGTTCGCTTGCTTGATGGTTCGTGCGAGTCTTCGTAGTGTTCATGACGGTCATTCCTTTCCTCATGGCGATAATTGGCATAATAATAGTACAGTATAGAACACATGTTGTGAAAACACATGAAAATAATCAGTCTGTATTATATATAATACTCCTTTTTTTTATTTTGTCTATTCGCAATTTTCAATCGGTCATGATACAGTCGAAAATAGAAGCAATAATAACAATGACCTTACACCACCTAATTCCAACGTACGAAAGGATAGATTTTCGATGAATGATAAATGGAACAAGCTCCATTCCGCCATGGAGCAAAGCGGCATTGACGTGATGCTGATTACCGATCCGAAACATGTCTATTATTTGACTGGCTTTGCTTGTGATCCGCATGAGCGCTTCCTTGGAATCGTAGTCCCTCAACAAGGCGAACCAACACTCATTGTACCTGTACTGGACGGGGACAAAGCAGCCGCTGTATCTGTGGTGCAACAGATTGCTACCCATACAGATACAGACAACCCCTATGACATCCTGAAGCAGCATCTGCCACAGCAGGCAGCTCGCTTCGCGATCGAGAAGGGACATATGTCCGTACAGCGCTATGAAGCATTAACGAGTGCCACAGCAGCGGAAAGCTTCGTAGATGCAGGCCCAATTCTGCAGGCGATGCGTGTTATCAAGTCGGAAGAAGAAGTCGTTCGCATGAAGGAAGCAGTTCGACTTGTCGAAGCTGTTCTGCTGGAAGGCGTAAGCCGAGTTAAAGTAGGCATGAGTGAAATCGAAATGGTGGCAGAGCTTGAATATTTGATGAAGAAGCTTGGTTCAGACGGTCCATCCTTCAGCACGATGGTGCTGGCTGGAGAGAATGCAGCACTCCCGCACGGCGTACCAGGTTCCCGCAAAATCAAGGAAGGCGAGCTTCTCTTGTTCGATATGGGCGTATACGCGAACGGGTATGCCTCTGACATTACGCGCACATTCGCCGTAGGTGAAGTGAATGATACTTGCAAGGAAATTTACAATACGGTGCTCGCCGCGAACATGGCAGCCATTGAAGCTGTGAAGCCAGGTGTTACGTTCGGCAGCCTTGATCGCACGGCACGCAAGGTCATTGCGGACAAAGGCTACGGAGATTATTTCACCCATCGTCTCGGTCATGGCCTCGGCATCGATGTCCATGAGTACCCATCTGTACATGAGCGCAACGAGGATGTGCTTGAGCCGGGCATGCTGTTCACGATTGAACCGGGCATCTATGTGCCGAAGGTGGCTGGCGTGCGCATCGAGGATGATGTCATCGTAACCGCAGACGGTGTTGAGGTATTGACTTCTTATCCGAAGGAACTAACGATCATCGGCGGGTAACGCATTTCTGTTCTAACCGATTCCATACACAACTTGGAGAAGCATTGTATGTACCTTACAAACCTCCAAAAACAAACACCCACCCTCCTGCTCATCTCAAGCATGGAGGATGGGTGTTCTTCTGCATATTCGATTAACCTCAACATTGTCCCAAATTTGAACAAAGATTACCATCAAATATCCATCACTCATCCATCACTCATGATTCATATTCTCGTTGCCATCGACAGATTCCCGGTTCGGGACATCTTTTAGGCGGTAGCTGAGCATGACGAACACGTATTCATCCTTGGTCGTCTGCTCTCGCAATTGTTCATCATTAGCAATCGAGGACTCGTCTGGATTGAAAGGTGGCGGCGTGTAATTAGCTGAGGTTGCTTGCTGTACATAATACGCTTTCTCCGCCCATTCCATCGGCGTCATGGACGAATAGGCAATCTTTGCTTCCGCAAGCAAGTCCTCTCCGTACTGTCCTTTTCGCATTCCGTCCTCGATTACATCTATACCTTGATGGGTAATGCGCAGAAGCTCTTGGACAATCAGACTGGAATGCTCCTGTGATAATTCCTTCCCCAACGTATAGCTACGCTTCTCTTGATTTGCAAGATAATACTTCTCGATTAGATTCCCCTGCTGCTTCGTCTCAACGAGCTCCAGCAGCCCAGCCTCCTCCAGCTTTTTCACATGGTAATACAGTCTGGATGGCTTCTCATCCATTATCTCTGCCATCTGCTTCACCGTAATCGGCTCGTCTTGCGCAAACCGCAATATTTGCATCCGGCGTGGATCCAGCATGATCTTCAACAGCTCGACATCGTTAATTACTCGCTGCTCTTGCAAGCTGTCCCCTCCCTTAGTCTGAAGAAGACATCGCCAGGTCTCCTCCCGTCATTTTCGCTTCGTTCGTAGTCCGAAGTGCTTGGTTATATTTTAACAGAGGGAAAATGACAACGACAATAACAAGCAGCAATCCGGCAAACGCGGTGGCCAGCAATACGCCGAACATAGAAGCGAATAACCCACCTATGCCTATGCCAAGAACCGTGCCGGCTTGCGACACAGAATCGAATACTCCCGATCCGCGGCCTCTCATTTCATCTGGCATAATGGTAATAAACAAACTGCTGAGCGGCACATTCGTGCAGGCAATTGATACGCCTAGACCAATCGACCATACATATACGCTGAGAACCCCGCTCGCTTGGTACAGCGAGTGCAATGGAACAATGAGCAAACAGAACAGGCCGATAACCCCGACAGCACCGAGCAGCAGAACATTGGAAGCCATCCGCTTCATGAGATGAGGTGCAGCGAGCGCCCCTAATATGCTGCCTACCGCAACCATACTCGAAATGAAGCCAAAATGCTCAGCCGGGATGCGGAAGGTTTGCAGCAAAGCCGCATTCAAGTTTGTATTAATAACACCAATGACAAGCATGATCGGCACAAGCAGCAGAAGGAGTGCAAATAATCCATCGTGGCGGTAAATCGTGCGCAGCCCCGCCTTCAAAGATTGCCAGTACGGCTCCTTCTCAGCAGCCGACTGCCCGGGCACCCTGCGTGTATCTTGGATATCTTCAAGAGTTCGATCAGGGGCAGGTGTTGCCTTGGACATCGCGTAAATAAACAAAGCAGACAGCACAAACGTAAGTCCATTAAAAAGGAATAGCCGGTCAAAATGACCTAGTGGAATTAGCAGCCCCGCAATCGATGGCCCCACCAGCCTCATAGCCATATAAGTAGCCTGCGAGAAAGAAACGGCCTGTGTGATGTTCTCTTTCCCAATAAGACTGGGCACAATAGCGGAACGCGCAGGCTCAAAAAACACGGTGCCGATGTTTTGCAGCAATACTAAAGCATAAATTCCGTATAAATTGTGCTGGGATGCGATAAGAAGGACAACAATGATCGCACGGTAGATATCAGCGGCCATCATGATGTGGCTGCGCTGGAAGCGATCAGCGATCGGGCCTACGAATGTTCCAAGGAGCATGCTTGGCAGTACATTAGCGAGTACGACAAGACTAATAGCCAGCGGATCGCTTGATAAATGAGCGACAAGAAAGATAACAACGAGCCGTGTAATACCGTCACCAAGCTCAGAAATGATTTGGGCAAGCCATAGAAATCGGAATGCGCGATTGTTTATGAGCAGCTTCATAAGGAACCCTCCACTAAGGTTGTTTTTATCGTTAAAATTTATTTTAGCGATAAAAATGTTTTTGTAAAGGGGTTATTTTCCTGTTCGCAAAATAAATATGAATTGCTGTGCAAGCTCATCTGACAACAAAAAAGACGCTTGCGAGTCTTCGCAAGCGTCTTCCCTATAATCATACGTATTATTTTTGGATACCGAGCGAGAAGATCTCAGCACTACTCAAGGCAACACTTACTTCACGGTTATTCGTGGAAGCAATGTTCTCTTGAACTTCTTCCATGATATTGCTGCGGTAGAAGCCTTTCGCAGCTTCTGGAAGCGATACGTTCAGAGAAGCTTCTTCATGCTTGAAGTTGAACCAACGGCCGACCATGTCGCCTGTCTCTTCTGCCATCTTCAAGGAGGAGAACGCTACGCCTTCGCCGTTCCATGCCAGGAATGCATGGTTCACTGGGAACTTGCCTTCCTGCACTTCTACTTGGCGTACAACCCAAGGCACTTGGAACGAATGTGCTTCCGCGTAAGCGCCAGAAGCAACTACGTCGCCAGCATGCGGGATGATTGCATATTCAGCCGTATGAACGCCGATGCACTGCGCTTCTGGTGTCGGGAAGTAGCCCCAGTCGCCAAGCTCGCCGGAAGAGCGAAGCAGCGTAACTGCAATCGTGTTCTTGTTGTCTTGCGATACTTCGTATTCGAACAAGCCCTTGTTCGCAACCGTCAAGCCCAGCTTGCCGTCGCTTACGCTGACAAATGTGTGCTGATGCTGATCGTTGCTTGGGTTCTCCCATTCCTTCGCTGGAATGTTGTTGCGGCGTGCCGCTTCGAAGATCGATTCCGCCAAGTGTGTTTCGGACTCAAAGCCGCTCGGGAACAACGCTCTTACGCGGTGATCCTTGGACTTGTTGTCCATCGTTACATGAACATCAACGCGCTTCGCACCGCGATCGAGCGTATAGCGAGTGATGATGCGGAATGTAACCAATTCAGTCGAGCGCTGTGCCTTGCGAAGGTTGAAGTCCACAATGTCGCGGCGCTCTTCTTCCAATTTATCGTCAGCGGATACTGGAATGCTCCAGTTATGCGCCACTTCGATTACCGCACGGTATGGCGTATTTTCTACAACCTTGCGCTCTGCCTTCAGCCCTGCCGTCGTAAGCGGCTTGGAGCCTGCAGGCATGCGGAACATGTACTCGTTCCCGATGTCGCCTGCATCTTCATATACGTTCAGACCAGCATGCGTATGGCCAGTCGACTTGTCTGTCAATGTAAGCGAACCATCTTCCGCAACGACTGCCTTCAAGCGATCATTTTCAAGTGTGAACTCGCCTGTCACAAGGCTAGCCCCTTGCTCCTTCGATGCGCCTGTCACCCAAGCAAGCGTCTTATAACCGAATGCAGGGATGTCTTGTACTTGCAAGCGCACCTTCACTGCACGCGCCATATATGGCTGACGGAATTTATCCTTCGGCAAGTCATAGCCGAAGACTACACCCGCATCTTCCCATTCGCAATCCAGCACGTTGCCGTCTGCGTCGACAACTGCGCCTGGTACGATTGGATCCTTCTTCATTTCCGCTGCCAGCTTCATCGGATGAGCTTCGCGGAAGTAGCGGCGAGACAATTCGATTGTCACTTCCACTACGCCGTCGCGATTGTATCCTGTCGAGTTGAATACGGTAAATGGCACAGCTTGCTTGCCGCTATATACGGATGTATCAATCTGCTTCAGCAGGCTGTCTACCGTTTCATTAATAATTGTCTCTGTTGTATGCTTCGACTTCTCGAAGCGTGTCACCATTTCACGGTGCACTTCGTCCACGCTGCAGCCGCAAATGCTATCATGCGGATGGTTCTGCATCAATGTCTTCCACGCATACACGAACAGGTGGTGTGGGTATGGCTTGCCTGCTTGGTGCGCAATTGCCGCAAGCGGCTCTGCTACCTTCTCAAGCAGCGTCTGGTTCTCTGCGTTCATTTGCTTCAAGTACACACGGGAGGACGCTGTATTAACGAGCGTATACCAGCCGTCTGTACGTTGGCTGCGCAATTCGCCGTGTACTGTCTGCAGGTTCTCAGGCAGCTCCTTGCGAAGCTCATCTACATAATCGTTGAAGTTGGAATGAACGAAATCCACATCCGGGAACAGCTTCTTTGCCACTTCAATCGCTTTGGACAGATCCGTTTGAATCGGCTGGTGGTCACACCCGTTCATGAACAACAAGTGGCGTGTAGATGCGAATTTCTCCGCATTCGGAATTTGCTTGTCCCAATAAGCGACTGCCTGCGGCTCATCAACAGGTACTTCCATTCCGTTACAGTACCAGTTCGCGAACAAAATGCCGATGACGCGCGAGCCGTCTGGGGATTCCCAGATCATCTCGGAGAACGGCGATTCATATGCTGCATCTTCCGATACTTGGTTGTTGAATCCAGTTGGCTTAACACCGCGGCCGAATACAGCCACATCAATGCCAGATTGCTTCAAAATCTGCGGCGCTTGGCCCATATTACCGAATGAATCCGGGAAGTAGCCAACCTTGGAAATGTTGCCGCCATACTGCTTCGCATCGCGATGACCGATTTGCATATTGCGCACATTCGCCTCGCTGCTTGTCAAGAACTCATCCTGCAGGATGTACCAAGGGCCGATATGAATGCGGCCTTCTTGAATGTACTTCGTCAGCTTCTCCTTCATTTCAGGGCGAACTTGCAAGTAGTCTTCCAACATGATCGTTTGTCCGTCCAGATGGAAGCTCTTGAAGCCTGGATCGTTATCGAGTGTATCAAGGAGCGTATCCATCAATTCAATCAATAAAGTGTGATGATACTCGTAAGGCATATACCATTCGCGATCCCAGTGTGTATGAGAAATGATATGGGCTGTCTTTTTTGTCATGTTGTTTCCCTCTCTTCCATGATGTGTGTGATAGAGGTGCCAGTATTCCTAATGATCTGACTTTGCTGCATGAGCATTTGGCTTGCTTATTGCTTATTCCCCTTTAAGCCAATGTTCGCGGAAAATCAGTTCTGAGAACAAGCTGTTCGACCAAGCGAACCATTCACGTGTGAACTGTGCAGGATCATCCACATGGAAGCCTTCATGCATGTAACCTGTGCCTGCATCTGTCGTTGTGAGTAGCTCGATCAGGGAAGCAATCTCTTCCTGCGAGTTTGCTGTCAAGCCTTGCATCGACAAGGCAATATGCCAAATGTATTGATCCGGCGTATGCGGGCTGCCGATACCCTTCGCTGCTTTACCAGAGTAGAAGTAAGGATTCTCTTCACTCAGAATGAAGCGGCGTGTATTTTGATAGATTGGATCGTCTGCCGTTGTATAACCAAGGTACGGAATCGCGAGCAAGCTAGGCACGTTCGCATCGTCCATCAGGTTATAGTTGCCGAAGCCATCTGTTTCATAAGCATAGATTTTGCCGTATTTCGGGTGGTGGAAGATGCCGTACGCTTGAATGCCTTCGTCGATTTCTTCCATCAGTGCGTGAGCCTTCGCGGCAAACGGCGCATCTTCATAAACCGTTGTTGCGATTTCTTCCAAGTACCGCAGCACAACAACCGCGAACATGTTGGAAGGAACCAAATAGCCAAATGTGCACGCATCGTCACTTGGACGGAATGCAGACCATGTCATGCCTGTATAGTTGACCGGCATACCCATGCCATTGTTCTTGAGCGTATCTGTCTTGCGGCAATCCATCCGCTCGAAGCGGTATGGCGATTGCGCAAAGTGACGCTGTTCCGTCGTCCACAGATCCATGATGATATGGGCAACCGTCTTATATTCACCGTCAAATAGGGAAGTGTCCCCTGTCTCTTTCCAATACAAATAGGACAATTGAAGCGGATAGCAGAGGGAGTCAATCTCATACTTGCGTTCCCATACCCAGCCGTTCAGCTTCGTTTGGTCACGGTGATGAATTTCATCCAGTGCTACTTCTTGTTCATTAAATGCATTTGCATAAGGGTCGATTTGAATATATTTCAGCTGCTTGCGCACTAATCCGGCAATGACGCGTCGCACATCCGCATCGTCCTTCGCAAGCGGCATGTATTGGCGTACCTGAGCGCTGGAATCGCGCAGCCACATGGCTGGAATATCTCCAGTAAAGACGTAGGATGTACCGTCTTCATGCAGCTTAGTTGTTGTTTGCAGCGTATTCGGGAAGCAGTTCAGGAACTGCTCCATCAATTTCGGGTTATAGGCCAATTTCGTCTTTGCTTCTTCCATCACGCGAAGCACGGCTTGTGGTAGACGTTCCATGTCGGCTCTCTCCTTTTCACTTATGATCACAACGCAAGTGAATTATTTGTATTATAGCAAATAAGATAATTAATATATCAATTATATTGTAATGATTAGGATGTGAAAAAACAACCAATTATTTGTCCAAAATAGTACACAATCAGGTGAAGCGAAGCGCTCCACCTGATTGGATACAAAGGGCTATTCATTTCGCTCTGCACGTTGTTGTCGCCATGCTCTAGTTGTCAAATCTGCTGCTGGGCGAAATTCAATCATGCCCCGATATTGATTACTTCTTGGATGCTTTCCACTCATCCAATTGTTTTTGCATTTCAGCCATTACTTTGTCCAAGCCAGCTTGCTTGAACTTCTCTACTGCTTTAGGAACGTAAACTTTAGGGTCTACAGAACCTGTATACAGAGATGCATAGAACTCTTCTTTTACGTTTGTCAAAGCCGTAATCTCAGTTTTCACGCTGTCAGCGTTGAAGTGGAAGCCGAGAAGCGGCGCATTTTTCGCGGAATCGTTGAATTTCGCGAATTGTTCCCATTTGTCTTTAGGGTCAGAAGGCAACTTATCCAAGATGAAGAAGTTACCAAGTGTAAATGCTGGCATATCGTAACCTTCTGTCTTAGCAGGCAAGTATTCTACTGTGCTATCGTCAATACGTTTGTAGTGAACGTCTTCGATACCGTTGTTCACCAGGTTGCGCAAGTACTTGTCAGAGTTGAGCAAGTTCAAGAATTCCATTGCTTTCTCTGGGTACTTGGAGTTCGCGGAAATACCGTGCATCGAACCCATTACAGACCAGTTGTAAACATAAGGCTCTGTGTAAGGAGTAGATACAACTGGATAGCCGAGCGTTTGTGACCATTGGTTGTCTGCGAACGGTTGAGTGTCCGGCATGTCAACGAACCATTTGCCCGTTTTCATTTCATCGCCGTTTTGTGCTGTAGCCGCGTCTTTCTTTACGTAACCTTTTTTGTAGTATTCATGCATCGTCTCGAAGCTCTTCATCATATCTGGTTGTTCCAGAACGTTGACGAGTTTCAAGTCGTTCGTATCCGTCAATGCTACACCGATTGGCAAGTTTTCGTTAACCAAGTCGTAAGGAACACCGAACTTGAATTGCTTGTCAGCAGACACTGGATACAATCCAGGCTCGCCTGCTTTTACTTTTGCAAGAACTGGCTCCAAATCTTCCAAAGTCTTGATGGAGTTGATGTCGATGTTGTACTTATCAACATATTTCTTGTTGAAGCGGAATACTTTTTGAGCTGGTAGCTCTTTATTTACAGGAATCGCGTATGTTTTACCTTCGATTTTAGCACCTTCCAAGAAGGATGGATGAACGTTCTTTTTAATATCTTGACCGTATTTGTCTAACAGCTCATCCAGTTCATAGAACGCGCCTTTTTTAGCGTTCTGTACATAATCAAATGCCCAAGAGGACGTGAAAGCGATATCAAAAGGTTCCCCAGAAGCGGCGATTACCTGCATCTTTTGGTTGTAATCGCCCCAGTCGAACATTTTCATTTTGATTGTAGCGCCGATTTTTTCTTTCGTGTACTCGCTGACTTTCTCCATTACCTTGTCAACGTCTTTTTGCGGAGTACCGATCGTGTACCAGATCAGTTCTACTGGCTTTTCGTCTTTTTTGTCTCCTGCTGTGCCAGCCGCTTCATCTTTTTTATTTCCGCAACCTGCGAGAACCAAAGATGCAACCATGATGAGGCAGAATGTCATCATCAGCATTTTTTTTGCCTTAGCCATTTTGTTACCTCCCCTTTTTGTACCACGCTGAATGTTTATATTATTTCCAGAGGCGGCAATGATCATCGCCGCCATCCGGGAATAACCATAGGGTAAAGAGTTATTCTTTTACCGCACCAATCGTCAAGCCTTGAACGAAGTAGCGTTGGAAGAATGGATACGCACATGCGATTGGCAATGTTGCCAGTACGACAAGCGCCATCCGAGTTGCTTCCTGTGGCAATGTCCGCAGCATTTCGAGCGATTGACCGGAAGAGTTCAACTGTGCGTTCGACAGCAAGAACTGCATACTGTTCTCGATACGCATCAACATGGACTGCAATGGTACGAGCGACGGATTGTCGATATAGAGCAAAGCGTTGAACCAGTCGTTCCAGAAGCCAAGTGTCGCGAACAAGCCGATTGTGGCGATCCCTGGTAATGAGATTGGAAGTACAATCGTAATGAATGCCCGCAATTCACCAGCACCATCAATTTTAGCAGATTCGATAATCGCGTCTGGTACCGTCGTATTATAGAACGTACGCATGATGAGTACGTAGAACGCGTTCATGATGAGCGGCAAGATAAGCGCCCAGATCGAATCCTTTAACCCCAACACTTGCGTAATGACCATGTACGTTGGTACGAGACCACCGTTGAACAGCATCGTAAAGAATGCGATGAAGGAGAAGAATCCCCGGTACTCGAAGTTTTTGCGAGATATCGCATAAGCATACAAGCTGATAACCACCAAGCTAATCAACGTACCAATTAACGTAATAAATATCGTAATACCGTAGGAATTGAGCAACTGATCCCCAGCTTTGAAAATGTACTCATAAGCCGAGAAGCTCCATTTTTCAGGAAACAGTGTGTATCCCTTGCGTGCCAATGATTCTTCATCCGTTAACGAGATGACGATAACGAAAAGGAACGGATAGACACAGAGTAGAGCGAATCCACCAGCAATAATATTGAACAAAAGGTTCGTACCTCTGGACAACTCATGAACGTCGCGATGTTTAGTCTTACGCAAAGTCATTCCCCCCTAGCCTAGAACAACGCATTGTCTTTGTTGAATTTTCGAACGATCCAGTTCGAGGTCATGACAAGAATGAATCCGACTAATGATTGATACAAGCCAGCTGCCGTACTCATTGAAATTTCCCCTGTCGCCTTCAAACCGCGATATACGTAGGTATCGATTACGTTCGTTACCGCATACAATGGACCGGAGTCACGCGGAATTTGATAGAACAAACCGAAGTCTGCATAGAAGATACGTCCCACGGCGAGAAGCGTTAAAATCGTAATGAGCGGTGTAATCGCTGGAAGCGTAATGTGGCGAATTTGCTGCCACTTGTTCGCGCCGTCAATCATCGCTGCTTCATAATACGTCTTGTCGATACCAACAATGGCTGCCAAGTATACGACACTGGAGTAACCGACGCCCTTCCAAATATTCAGGAAGACGAGAATGTAAGGCCAATACGTCGTATCGGAGTACCAGGATACAGGGTCTTTGCCCATCCAAGCCAGGAATTGGTTCATTACCCCTTTATCTACACTCAAGAAGCTGAATGTAAAGTAACCGACGATAACCCAAGACAAGAAGTGAGGCAGGAACATCCCGGTTTGATACAATTTTGCCAACCGTTTATTCACAATTTCGCTCAAGATGATTGCCATTGCTACGGCACATACAAGACCGATAACGATGAAAACTACGTTGTATAGTATCGTGTTTCTTGTGATGACATAAGCATCATTCGTTTTGAAAAGGTATTCAAAATTTTTAAAACCTACCCATTCGCTTTGCTGCAAGCTGGCAAGGAAGCCGTCTCGGCTGAAACGATAGTCCTTGAAAGCGATCACAGTTCCGAACATCGGCAGGTAGGAGAAGAACAAAAACCACAAGGCTCCCGGAAGAACCATTAGCAGAAAGATTCGATTGCGGTTTAAGCTCCGAAAGGCATTTTTGATGAATTGCATCCCATCATCCCCCGTTGCTATGTTGTACTTATAGGGTAACTCAACTGATGCGCTTCCAATAGTCAATAAACTTTAGATTTGGTGTACAAAATAAAGAAAGGGCTTACACAGCGTCACTTCGCCATGGATGCCCTTTCCAATCCTGGTTATTATGCCAATTCATTCGCTGCACTATGGATCTCTCGATACTCTTTTGGAGAAATGCCAACATACTTTTTGAACTGCTTGTAGAAGTAGCTTTTATCCCAGTAACCAACCTTGGCTGCAATATCCGTCATCCGATAATTTGTCCCTGTCAGCATTTCCTTCGCCTTGTTAATCCGTGTCTTATTCAAAAAATCAGAGAACGTCGACTGGACTTCCTTCTGGAACAACTGTCCCAGATAGACCGGGTTAATATTGTACACCTGACTGAGCGTCTTAAGCGACAGTTCTTCCGCATAGCGTTCTTGGATATCATGGAGTACCTGTCTGACGACAGGACTCATGTCCTCCGGTTCACTCATCAATTCAATCACATGTGCCGCCACTTGTAGAACATGATCCTTCAAGGCATCAAGCGTCTGAATATGATACACGTCATCGAACCAATCGCGTTCATCATTCAATTGCAGCACCGCTGACCCCTTCACAGACTGTTTCCATGCGATGAGCAGCTCTACAGCGAAGTTCCGCATATCGCGCGGCGTGACACCGTCCGTATCCGACAAACGCTCGAAATCTGCTTCAAGCTGTTCGCGCAGCCCTTCCTTATTTCGTGCATAGAGCAGCTTCACGTAAGGTTCCGTCTCCGGCTGTACCGAAGAAGGACGCGAGGATCGATAACTCTCAATTTCATCACAATCTATAATACTGTCATCTACTCGAACGAGATGGTATGGCTGCACCTGCTTCGCATGATCGAAGCTGACAGAGGCTTTGGCATACCCCTCCTGCACGCTGCCGACAGTGACTTCCAGCACCGATTGCAGATTCTGCTCCGTCTCTGCCTTCCATTGCACCAGCTTCTCTATCGCTTCCTGCTTGTCCTCACGATTATATAAGCCAAGAACAATCGCCGTTTCTCCGTCCCACTCGCGCACGCAAAATCCACCGAACTTCTCATCCAACAGATGCTTCGCCTGAGAAGCAACTTCATCCTGCTTCATATAGTCCATTTCATTGTCCTTCCGAACCTCAGGACGAACAAGAACGACCATATAATAAGGATGCACGAAATGAATATCCAACAGATCCGCACGCTGCTGCAGCTCCTCCATATGAATGCGGTCACGCAGCCAGCGGAACAGCACGTTGTCGCGCAGGATGTCCCGATTGTGCAGCTCCACCATATGATGCATGCGGGATTGATCCAGCTTCTGAACTGTATTCTCCAGCGTAGAGCGGAATTCATCAATGTTGATTGGCTTCAACAAGTAGTTCTCAACCCCGTGCTTAATGCCTTCCTTCACGTAGACGAATTCATTGTACCCGCTCAAAATAATAAAACGTGTATGCGGATGCGCCTGCTTCACCTTCTCAATCAACTGCAAGCCTGTCATCTTCGGCATCATAATATCAGTCACAACCAAATCGACAGGGTGATCTTTCAGAATGTCCCAGGCGGCCTCTCCATTCTCCGCTTGCCCAACAATACGGAGACCGTAATCATTCCACTCTAATATAGATTGCAATCCTTCAATAATAAACGGCTCATCATCGACTAAGAATACATCGTACATCTATATCCCCCCCAACCCTAGTCACACGAAAGTTTGTCTGCTTTCCATTATGAAGTGGTACTAGAAGTGTTCACCACGCTATTATTGCAGCGGCACCCGAACGGTTGCCGTCGTACCTACATGCAAGGTACTGTCTATCGTCAATCCATATTCATTCCCATACAGAATGCGGAGGCGCTCCTGCACATTCTTCAGACCAAGCGAACCGTGATCCTGGATTTGCGGCTGCTCCAGATCATTCTGAATCTCCTGCAGCCGTTCTGGTTCAATCCCCTTGCCATTATCGCTCACCCGAATGATCAGATCTCCCTGGTGCTGCGTAACCTCAATGCGGATATGATTATCCTTCCGATCCAAGACAATGCCATGTACGAGATAATTCTCGATGAGTGGCTGAACCGACAGCTTCATCGTATTATAGCCGCCAAGCCGCTCATCCATATGAATGGTGAATTGCAGCTTGTCTCGATATCGTATTCGGGTCAGCTCCAAGTATCGGCGGCAGTTCTCAATCTCTTCGTTCACGGTAATGATCGTCTTGTCCTTGACCATATGACGGAACATCGCTGCCAGGCTGTAGATCATTTCCCCGACATCATGAGCGCCCTTGGATACTGCCCGCATCCGGATAACCTCTAACGTGTTATATAGGAAGTGCGGCTTAATTTGCGCCTGCAGCGCTATCAGTTCCGCGTGTTTCTGCTTCAATTCGGACTTATACACCTTATTAATGTACTGCTTCAAATCCTCACACATCTGATTGAAACTACCCGCGATGAGACCGAGCTCATCTTCACGCGTAACGGGCAACCTTGCGTTCAAATTGCCTTCCTGCACTTTCTTCATCGCCATCACAATCGTCTGCGTACGGCGGGATAAATGGAGTACCGATAAATAGGTCACCATCAGAACGGCAAATATACAGATTATCGTCACAATGCCAATCGTATTCTTCAGTCCAGACAAATGATCGGTAATGGCTGCCTCCGGCAATGCGCCTACGACATACAGCCCCAGCTTATTCGTCTGAGAGACCGTTACATAGGAGGACTTCCCATCTACCTGAATCGACTGCGGCTTATTGCGCTCGAGCTTGGACAGTTCCTCAACATCGGCCCATGTCGACGTCCCCTGTGATTGGGAAGACGGATAGATGATCTCACCTTTTTGATCCAGTACAATCCATTGCTCACCTCGAAGGGAATACCCAATCTGACGCCCAATTCCGTTCGCATTGAAATCAATCGTAATGTGTCCTGCTGTCAGCAAAGATTCTGGACTGCTCACTCGATTCGTGAAGCTGATAAGCGGCAGCTTCTCCGACTCTGACTTAATCACATTGGTCTTTGTAGGAATAGAAGCCTGAGCCTGCTTCTCTAATCGCTTGGATCCATCTTGGTCAAGCATATCGACCAAGCGATCCGAGTGGCGCAGTAACGGTATATCTTGTATATCGGCTGAAGTTTCTTCCTTTTTACTCTGATTCGTATATGAAGAGACGCGTTCACCATAGCGATTCATCTTCCACTGCGTATTCATCTGCGGATCTTGGCTCCAGTCATAGAGCCCGCCCTTCACTCCATCACTTGTATACATATAAGCGAACTGCTTCGTAGGGCTGATGAGATTAATATTTTGCAAATCGGGATCCTTCCAGAACTGGAGCATGAAGAATTCCTGCATCTTGCGCACATAGAACATGTTGCTCGAGCTGTAGGCATCCAAGCGATAGCGGATATATTGTTCATATCCCTCATTCAGCAAGTAGACGGTATCCTGGATGAGCAGATTATCCTGATACACCTGCTGGACGATCGCCTGGGCTAGATCATTCTTCTGATCAATGTATCGGTTAATGGTATCTACCGTGCGCTGCTGCTCCATGAGTGCGTTGCTGACATCCTTGCGCGCAAAGAACTCATAGGCAAACACAGATACCGTCACTAAGGAAGCAACTGCAATGAGTGAATATATCGCAATTAATTTATTGAATAATTTCTTCTTAAAGTGCTTCTGATACATCTGGTGAAACGGTTTCAACAAGGCCTATACCTCCATCCCTTGCCGGCACACGAGCACGGTAGCGGTTCGGTACCGCTTTCTTTTTCCTATACTTCACATTCACAGCGAAGGATAATCACCCTATTCAGCTGCGTGTCTTCAAGCTTTATAATATCATAATCAATATATTGAACATAACTCAAAGTGTGAATCTATTGTTGCATGAGATGGATCTTCGCCCTACCTCTATGATTACATATATACGACACAAACGATATCTTTTAGAATTATTAATATATTCCAATTGAGGGTGTATGAAGAAACCCAGCATCCTATAGAGGGTGCTGGGTTTTATTGCGGCTCATTCATTCGTTCGCAAGCCGATCAGCAAAATACATTTCAATCTCTTTGTTCACCAGTCTTAGCAGTGTACAAGTCGTCCGCACTGCACTGAATACTTCGTCGCGTTCTTCTTTCTGAAGTCCAGCTGCTGTTATGTGAAATGTAACGTACAGGAGCTTGCCCTGATCACTCACTTCATCCACCGCATCGACTTGAAGGGACTGTAAATCCCATGCTTTCTCCGTTGCATAACTGCGAATCGATTCCGCAACCGCGAATGCTAAGCTCATCATCCATAGGTCGAAGGGCCTATTTAATGAAGCAGATCCAGACGAATCTGCCTGTTGCCTGATCATGATTTGATTATTGCCGCAACTACCGATCCATTCATGTGGTTTCATTTCCTTTACATGGACTTGCAAGACTGTCACCTCTCCTCTGCTCTATTTCACTATTACAGCGTTCTCCGCGCCAGGCCTGAGTTTGCTGCACCTGTTTTCAGTCGAATTTCGAATAAATTGCAACAGAAATAACATCTACTTACATTTCCATTATTATTTCTTTCATAATTCGTATTCAGTTCAAATTCCCCAAATCCCTTGCAGTATAAGGGTTAACACTTTGGTTACAGTTTAGTTACAGTTTTGTCATTTTTAATACTTCCAGACTATTGCCAGCTTTTTTAAAATTATGTTAGTCTGGTTTTGTCGATTTTTTAGTAATCAATTTACATTTTTAACAGCTGAGGAGGAGATGTAGTGAAAACCGCCATACGGACTGCTCTTGCAGCAAGCGCAGTCATCGGATGCTTGCTGTTTGCAGATAGCACACTAGGTACGAAGGCTTTTGCTGCCGACGCGCCTAAGCAAGCCACGATCCACGTCAACGGTAATGCCTTACAATTTACCGATATTATTCCCATTATTGATGAAAATCAAAATATGTATGTCCCAGTCCGCGCCTTCGCGGAGCAAATGGGTTACTCCCTGTCTTGGTCCGCTGTCAACTCCAGTGTGAACAACATTGAATTCTCGAATGGTACGACGACTGTCCGTTTCCGTACAGACAGCGCTTCTGCCGATGTGAATGGCGAGACGATTGACATGGGTGGCAAGCCTTGGACATACAGAGATAATACATATATTCCGTTTCGTTTTTTGATGAACGCTTTTGATTTGGATTTTGAGTGGACACCCGATTATTTGAAGAGTATTCCTCGCGTTGATCGCGTTCCGCAAAAGAAGTCTGTCACGACCGCTTCTGTACAAAGCGCAGCTTCTCGCATCATCAACACCGGACGCAGTTACCTCGGCGTACCGTATGTATGGGGCGGATCAACACCTAGCGGCTTCGACTGCTCGGGATATATTCAATATATATTCCGTAAGAACGGCGTATCGCTGCCAAGGACATCTCGAGAGATGTATAATGTCGGATATCGCGTAAGCAATCCAATACCTGGCGATCTCGTATTCTTCGCGAACAATGGCAGCACAATCTCTCACGTTGGTGTCTATATCGGCAATAACCAATACTTGAATGCTTCTTCAGGCAGTGCATACCAAGTCGTAGTGACCAGCATGTCATCTTCATGGTCCAAGCGCACGTATGTCGGTGCCAAGCGCGTTCTATAGTCATCCTACGAGACATTCTTCAGCCCGCAGCTTTTGCGGGCTTTTTATTTTCCCGCTGCCAATCTCAATATGTGCAATCGTCCGTATTCTGAAGATACAGTGCGTTCAAGTATTCATTTAATATGAAAACGGTGTCATTATGGCGAATTTAGCACATTGTCCACGCTTACACAATCTGCTACTCTCGAATCAAACTCACTTCCCATACCATCTCACAGATGAAATACCGAGTTTCAAGTTCATTATTCCCAAGATACGAAAGCAAGCTCATCACCTTTCGCATAAGGAGGAACAGCATGAAACTATCTATTGGCGGATTTTCGTTCAATAATTTGCGAGTTGAGGGCAAGATGGATATTTTCGCTTATATTGCAACTGTCCATAAACGGTACCAATTGCAGTCCATTGATTTCTGGAACGCCTTTTTTGCAGATACGACACGCCCGCTATGGCAGGTTGCGGATGATGATATGCTGCAGCGAATTCGTGACACACTTATGGAGCGTGAGATGGCTCTCGTGAATATTGCGGTTGATCGTGCTCACATCTGGGATCCCGATCCAGAAATACGCGAGGCACTGCATCAGAATGCACTTGCCCATCTGCGCGCAGCCGAAATCATGGGGGCACAGTCTGTACGTATTGATGCTGTTCACCATGGAGATGATGTGCTCAGCGATGAGGCATTTGAATACATCACGATGCGATACCGTGAGTACGCACAGCGCGCTGCTGAGGGAGGGTACTGGGTTGGGCCTGAGAATCATACCGGCTGTGCGCTGCAACCTGACACGCTGGTTCGCATATCTGAAGCAGTAAATCACCCGAACTACGGAATTCTGCTTCATCTTGGGCGATGGAAGCCTACGGGAGATTCCTTCTCGCTTCGCATGACGTCATCGGACACATTAGACGCTTATGCCGCGGAAGGCGACCTGCAGGCTGCGCCATGGGTACGACATACCCATGTTGATTATCGCTTGATTGAATCACCGCAGGCCAAGGAACGATTGGCATCATTGAAGAACGCTGGTTATGACGGGTATTGGGCAATTGAGTACAATGCGCCACATGAACAGCTAACTGCTATGGAAGAGGCTATCGGGAAGCTGAAGGGTCATCTGGCTTCATTGCCCGCCTAACAGGGAGAGCTCCGTGTAATTCCTGTTACGCTGCGCCCCCGCAACAGCGCTCCCGCATGCAGATGCAGCCTAGCTGCTTAGAACAGAGTACCAAGGGGGAGAACGATGGAATCAAAACGTATTGCCATCATTGGCGTCGGACAAATCGGCAAGCATCATCTGGATGAATACGCCCGCGTCAGCGGTGCAGAAATCGTTGCTGTGTGCGATGTGAATGAAGCAGAAGCTCGGAAAGTATCCGAGCAGTATCAAGTCCCGCATGTGTATACGGACTTCCGCGAGCTGCTGAAGCGTGATGATATCGAGGCTGTTGATGTATGCCTGCACAACAACTTCCATGCGCCAATCACCATAGCAGCATTGGAAGCAGGCAAGCATGTATATTGCGAGAAGCCGATTGCCGGTTCTTATTATGACGGTGCAGCCATGCTTGAAGCTGCTAAGGCAACCGGACGCCAGCTGCATATCCAGCTGGCTACCTTATATAACGCAGAGACGAAGGCCGCAAAGACGCTAATTGAGGATGGGCAGCTAGGCAAGCTGTACCACGCTCGTTCAACGGGCTTCCGCCGCCGTGGACGCCCTTATGTTGACGGCTATGGCACTCCGTCCTTCACACAGAAATCCATCGCTTCTGGAGGCGCCCTATACGATATGGGCGTATACCATATCTCTCAGCTGCTTTACTTGCTTGGTATGCCTCAGGTAACGCGGATTAGCGGACAGACCTATCAAGAGATGGAGATGCTCCAGGAACGCCGGGAAACTAGCAAATTCGACGTTGAAGAGCTCGGCCTCGGTCTCGTAAAATTCGAGGGAGGCTTAACGCTCGATATCATCGAAGCGTGGGCAATCTACTTGGATGGCTTCGAAGGAAGCAGCATAGTGGGCTCCAAGGGCGGACTTCGCATGCCATACCAAACGAGCCAAGGACAGCATCCGTTCAGCTTCCATCATACTGTGTCAGATATGGATCTCAACGCAACAGTGGACGTCCAAGCGATGAATCGTCGCAGACACCTTCTTAATCCGAATGAATGGGCTTATGATTCTTCCCAAGGTCATTGGGTTGCAGCGCTGAACGGGATCGTCCCCCTGCTTCCTACCGCAGAGCTGGCACTGAATACGATGCTGATCAGCCAAGGCATCTATATGTCCAGTGCGCTAGGACGCGAAGTCACTGCCGATGAGATTATCGCTGAATCGGTATCTACCGCAGTTCGTCTATAGGAATAGGGATCGGATAATCGATTGCATAAATGGCAGAAAGGCAGGATCGGTAGTGAACTGCACCCCAATTGTTAGACACCATCTAGCGATTGGAGGTGCAGTTCATAGCGCTGTTCCTGCCTTTCCTGTTCATTCCGTATACATGATGAAGATGCTACTTCATCCCTCTCAGGACTCCGACATCATCTCACGCATCATCTTTCACGTACAAGCAGCTTATGATTTCACATTACTCCATACATTAAGGGCAAATACCAAAGCCGCCAGCACTGAAATCACTCCGCCCCCGATCAACAAGGCCGTCGCAGCCGCTACCTCATTAACCGCTAATGCTAATCCAACAAGAAAAATTGGAAGTCCGATGTTGTGCAGCCAGAAATGCACGTTGCCAAGCGAACTATCCCCCGCCTTCGGGAACTTCACGTATACAAGTCCGCTGATGGCGAGCGATACCCATCCCAGCAAGCCGATATGCGCGTGAAGCGACTCATATTGAAAT
This sequence comes from Paenibacillus sp. cl6col, assembly GCF_900102125.1. Lineage (NCBI taxonomy): Bacteria > Bacillati > Bacillota > Bacilli > Caryophanales > Paenibacillaceae > Paenibacillus > Paenibacillus sp. cl6col. The sequence goes on along the minus strand of NZ_FNAZ01000013.1, from coordinate 124,627 downwards.
TGCTTCGTTGCGCCTGCAATCAGCCCTGCAAGTACGCCGATAACGAAATAAAAAGCAGCCACCTTAATAAATCGCGCTCCTACAGCCATCCTCATCCCCATCCTTTACGTAATCTCGTGATTATACGTATGAATGAAGAAAATCTATTATTCCACACCTCTTGATATGTTCATTCTGCCTGTCTTTACATCTGGTTCCATTACTAGATAGAATCCTTGCCCCTTACATAAAAAGCAAAGACCGGACTCTCCGCAGAGAATCCGGTCTTGTGGGCAGCTCCATCATTGAGCTGTTGCTATGCAACTTGAGCCTAACGGCTATCCAATAGTCAGCACTTCATGACTGGCTGCTAGTTCGACGAACGTACCCATGCCAGAGATTTGTCCTGCTGCCAGCTTGTCTGCAATTCCATAATGATCAGCACATGTCTTGCAAGCAAGCACTGGCACACCGAGCTTCTCCAGCTCAGCAAGCTGCAAGGATGCGAGCGATTGAGAAGTCAGCGCAAGCACTCCGCGATTCATGCAGAACACTGCGGCTGGAAGCTGTTCCTGCTGCTTCACAAGTGTCAGGAATGTCTCCAGAATCGTTGCTCCAAGGCCATTCTCAGCAGCACCAATTGTATCTGATGTTAGTAATACGACTTTGCCTTTCATCGAAAGACCTCCTTCATCTTCACGCCTGCTAGATGCACTGTTTCACTATCGATCATACCGCACAGCAGCAGGTGTCTATCGCGTCAAGATGCGGCGCTATAGGGGACACAAGGTCACCCCCCGTTATTTCTTACTGCTTCGGTAATGCGAACGAGCTCTTCAAGGATACCGTCAAGTTGAACACAGGCTTGCCTGGTTCTGAGCTTTTCGGATCCACATTGAAGTATCCGTGACGGAAGAATTGGAACTTGTCATGCGGCTCCACATCCTTCATATTCGGCTCGATGAAGCCTTGCTCCACCACGAGGGAGTTCGGGTTAATGCGCTCCAAGAAGGACGCGGACTCGTCCTCTTCCTCTTGCTCATCAAGAATGAGCGGCTCGTACAATCGGAACTCAGCCGGAACTGCATGTGTAGCATCCACCCAGTGAAGGGTCCCTTTCACTTTGCGGCCGGTAAACCCGCTTCCGCTCTTCGTCTCAGGGTCGTACGTACAATGGATCTCTACTACATTGCCGTTCTCATCCTTCACGAAGTCGTTGCATTTGATGAAGTAAGCATGCTTCAAGCGCACTTCATTGCCTGGGAACAGGCGGAAGTACTTGTTCGGCGGATTCTCCATGAAGTCATCTTGCTCGATGTAAATCTCGCGAGAGAATGGGATCTGACGAACGCCCATTTCCGGGTTCTCCGGATTTACTTCCGCATCCAGCCATTCTACTTGTCCTTCCGGATAGTTCGTAATGATGACCTTAAGCGGCTTCAATACGCCCATTGTCCGTGGCGCCTTCAGCTTCAAGTCTTCCCGCAGGAAGTGCTCCAAATATTTAAAGTCAATAACACCGCTCGACTTCGTTACCCCGATCTCGCGACAGAACGTACGGATCGACTCTGGTGTAAATCCACGGCGGCGAAGACCGGAAACAGTCGGCATGCGCGGATCGTCCCAACCGTCTACAACATTCTCGTCTACGAGCAGCTTCAGCTTGCGCTTACTCATCACGGTATTCGTCAAGTTCAAGCGCCCGAATTCATACTGATGCGGCGTCTTCTCCATCTCGCTTTGCTCGACGACCCAGTCATACAACGGACGTTGATCCTCGAACTCAACCGTACAGATCGAGTGCGTTACACCTTCAATTGCATCCTCAAGCGGATGTGCGAATGCATACATCGGGTAGATGCACCATGCATCGCCTGTATTGTGATGAGTAGCGTGCGCGATACGGTAAATAACCGGGTCACGCAAGTTAATGTTCGGTGACGACATGTCGATCTTGGCACGAAGCACCTTCTCGCCGTTGCCGAATTCGCCACCCCGCATACGAGCGAACAGATCAAGATTCTCTTCTACCGAACGCTCCCGGTACGGGCTGTTCTGTCCAGGCTCTGTGAGCGTACCGCGTGTCTCGCGAATTTGATCCGCAGACAGATCGTCTACGTACGCAAGCCCCTTCTTAATCAGCAATACTGCACGATTGTACATCTCTTCGAAGTAGTCAGACGCGAAAAAGAGTCCGTCCCACTTAAAGCCGAGCCACTCCACATCTTTTTTAATGGACTCGACGTATTCAGTATCTTCCTTCAGCGGATTCGTATCATCGAAGCGCAGATGCGCACGGCCTTTGAACTCACGCGCCAGCTCAAAGTTCAAGCATATCGACTTCGCGTGTCCGATATGCAAGTAGCCGTTCGGCTCAGGCGGAAAGCGTGTAACGATATCGTTTACGCGGCCTTCCTTCAAGTCATCAACAATGATGTTGCGTATAAAGTTGGAGCTATGATTTGGATTCGGATTGTCCACCAGTCATCAACCTTTCTTTGCCCTAACACACTTTGTTAATAAATATACCCGTATCGTCCAGCGAGTTCAACACCGATTGTCCACTCCTCGCGTACTGCGAGTGCAAACTTGAACCCTTGAACACTTCTATCATCCAAGTACTATCCGATTACACCAGAAGATCGAACAGCGTCTTGTCTTTGTTCACCTCAATGTATTGGATGCCCCTCTTGTTCATCCGCTCAATGAGCGGCTCATAATCTTCCTTATACTTCAGCTCAATGCCGACAAGCGCAGACCCATTGTCCTTGTTATGCTTCTTATTATACTCGAAGCGCGTAATATCATCGTTCGGACCGAGCACATCCTGCAAGAACTCACGGAGGGCTCCTGCCCGCTGCGGGAAGTTCACCGTGAAGTAGTATTTCAGGCCTTCATAAATGAGAGAACGCTCTTTAATTTCCTGCATGCGATCAATATCGTTGTTGCCCCCGCTAATAACACATACGATATTTTTACCGCGAATCTGTTCCCGATACAGATCCAAGGCTGCAATCGGCAGGGAACCCGCGGGTTCAACTACAATCGCATTCTCGTTATACAACTGAAGAATTGTCGTACAGGCCTTGCCTTCCGGTACCTGAATCACATCATCCAGCAGATTCGAGCAAATTTCATAAGGCAGTTGTCCAACCCGCTTGACCGCAGCGCCATCGACGAACTTATCGATCGTATCCAGCGTAAGCACTTCCTTGCGTTCCAATGCCGCAGTCATCGACGCTGCTCCCTCTGGCTCCACACCGATGATGCGAGTTGTTGGACTAACGGTCTTCACATAGGTGCTTACCCCCGCCGCCAAGCCGCCACCGCCAATCGTTACGAACACATAGTCTGCCGCGCCTTCCAGCGACTCCATAATCTCCATGCCTACCGTTCCGTTGCCCGCCACGATATAAGGATCATCGAACGGATGGATGAACGTACTGCCCTTCTCGTCACAGATGTTCATAGCTGCCTCGTACGCATCGTCATACGTATCCCCAGTCAGCACGACATTGACATATGATCCACCGAAACGCTTCACCTGCGTTACCTTCTGGCTTGGCGTCGTGCTCGGCATTACGATCGTGCCTTGAATTTGCAGTGCTTGGCAGGAATAGGCGACTCCCTGCGCATGGTTGCCTGCGCTTGCACAGACGATACCGCGCTCAAGCTCCTCCTCCGTCAGGTGGCGAATCATGTTATAGGCGCCGCGAATCTTGAATGAGCGGACAATCTGCAAATCCTCACGCTTCAAGTACACGTTGCAGTCATACTTAGCGGACAATATGGGGTCACGCTGAAGCGGTGTCCGAACGATGACTTCTTTGAGCACGTGATGTGCACGAACGATATGTTCCATAGTAACTGCAGGTGCTGCTTGGGTCGTTTCCATTGTCGGTTCCTCGCTTTCGATCGAATATACGTATTTTGTACACAGTGATAATGAAAGTACAACCTCTACAAATAGAAAAAACTCATCCCTAAGAAGGGACGAGTTTGAGCTCGTGGTACCACCCTTGTTCTGCAGCTGTACATCGCTCCCTCTCCGGAAATCGACCTGTTCTGCTGCAGCGCTTGGCCGCGTATTCATCGCGAATCCGGGTAACGGTGGAACTGCCGTCCTTGCTTACTCAAACGTCTGTGCCCTGCAACCCCAAAGAATAGGAGGCGCACAGTTCGCATTCAGCAGGGAATCTCGGAGAGGATATTCGGCCATGTCAGCCATCGACTCGCACCACCCGTCGACTCTCTTCAGACTGCTTCATAGCGTACTCGTTCTCGTCATCAATTGTTGACCTGTCTTGCAACTATTATCCCTATATTATGAACACGCGGCGTACCCAATGTCAATGGGCCGCCGCAGTTGTTCCGATATTCTATTCGAGCAGGATTCGTGTAAGTCTGTTACGGACAAATAGAATCAGCATCTCTCGTATTGAAAAGCATTAGCCTTCCGTACCTGTCGTCCGCTGAAGCGAATCATTCGGTGATGGCTTGCGCGTAAGCAAGATTGGAAGCATCACGAGAATACCCAATATGAATAGCACGGTTGCTACCTCATATATAAATACAATAGAAGTAAGCTGCTTAATACCTCCTGATAATGACATCGTCAGTACCATGGCACCCGTGAACATCGGGCTAAGAATACCATTAACGCGACCGATGAAATCACCTTCAGTATTTTGCAAAATCATCGTGTTGATCCCGATTTGAATGCAAGGCAAGAACAATCCACTGATGAACTGAGCAACCAGCGTCAGCCACAATTGCGTAGAGAGGCCTGCCATCAGCATGCCTCCGCTGCTCATCAGCATCCCTACAGCCAGCATGTGCTGCGGAAGCAGCTTCTTCGAAATGCCCATGGCTAGCGCACCGCCAATAAGCATTGCACCCCCGTTAACCATCACCAAGTAACTAAGATTCTCCTTCGGCAATCCAAGCCGTTCAGTTACAAGGAAGGCACCCATCGGTTGAATCAATCCAATTGCCAATCCAGCAAAAGCAAAACAACCGCCAAGCGGCTTCAATAGGCGACTCTTCATGACATAGCGGAAGCCTGCCGCCAGTTCCTGCGCCACATTCGTTTGCTTATGCTTCTCTTTGTCCTCTGCATGATCAGCAGGAAGGAACAGAAGTGCTACTGCTGACAGAATGAACGCAATCCCTGTAATCACAAGCGACACTTGTATCCCATAATGTTGGAAAATGGTCGTGCCGATTGCTGGACCTAGAACCATGAACAAGGCTACCATCGTCTGGAATATCGACATGCCGGCCTGCAGCATCTCCTCTGGTACGTGCTGCTTGAACAGCTTCATGGATGAAGGCTGCGAGAATTGAGACAAAATAGCTGAAATAAAGGTCGTGAAGAAAACGGCATGCCAATCTCCTAAGACGATCGTCCACATCACGGCGAACACAGACAAAGCACTTAGGAAGTCACACCATATCATGGTCCGCTTTGGACGCCACCGGTCTGCGAATGTTCCTCCGATAAAGGAAAAAATAAAGATAGGCGCAAACTCAGCTACGGATACCATTGAAACGGCGAACGGATCTCCATTCGTCATTTCCATGACAAACAAAAGGACAGCAAAGTTCCGTACCCATACCCCAATTTGCATAAATAGACCCGCAACCATAATCGCTTGGACAAAGCGATTGCGGAACAAACTAAAGACGGACTTGTTCTCGCCCGACTGTACATTCCCAGATTGTGCATGAGTCATAGACAACTCTCCCTCCACATATAACAAATAGCAGTTCATTTATCTCTAATTTGACATGAACTTTATTAGTGTATAGCAATCAGGCAAAGATCACATCAGTTCGAAGACGGATATTATTAGTAATTTTTGTAAAGAACACATCGTACGTTAAAAATACAAAGAGGTTGAGCGTTACAGGAAATGATTGTACGTTGCTATGGTAAAGTGGTAATGTTTTAATTAGGTATTATAGTGACGCAAACGTAAAGTTGAAATAAAGGTGGCATCAGACGATGAATGCAGTACTACTATCATTGGCAATATTATTCGGATTAAGTATGCTTCGCGTACATGTTGTACTTGCGATGCTGACAGCTACTGTTGTAGGCGGGCTAGCAGGAGGCCTTAGCATATCTCGCGTACTCGATGTCTTCGGAGAAGGACTGAAAGACAATGCCGGAATTGCTCTAAGCTACGCACTGCTGGGGGCATTCGCCGCTGGCTTGACGGAAACAGGATTGCCGGACAAGCTGGTGCGCGGCGCGGTAAGCTTAGTACAGGGAAAGGATAGCACGAAGGCTCCTCGTGCCGCTGCACGGTATCTCGTGTTGGCCGCCATTGCACTCATTGCTTGCATGTCGCAAAATGCTGTTCCCGTGCATATCGCCTTCATTCCCGTGCTCATTCCACCGCTGCTCGTGCTGTTCAATTCACTGCACATCGATCGGAGAGCCGTTGCATGCGCGCTTACATTCGGTCTTATTACACCATACATGCTTCTGCCTGTTGGATTCGGGGCAATCTTCCACGACACTGTAGCAGGCAATATAACCAAGAATGGCCTTGCAGTCGATGCATCACTGCTCCCACGAGCCATGCTGATTCCGGCTGTTGGTATGGTGATCGGACTTATTGTCTCACTTGCAATCTCTTATCGCAAGCCGCGTCAATACACAACAATAGAAGGGACAACGCAGCCTGGATCTTCTCCCATCCCAGGTCAAGACGGAGTAACAAACAAGTGGGCAGCTTGGTCAGGACTCGCTGCTATCGCGGCAATGCTGACGGTACAGCTCAGCACGGGATCTATGATCTATGGGGCGGCCGCCGGATTGGCAATCCTCATCCTATCACGTGTCATTCCATGGAGCAGAGCAGATCGTGTCCTCACAGACGGCATGCGGTCGATGGCCTATATTGGTTTCGTCATGATGTCAGCCTCTGGATTCGGCGCTGTACTGCGGGATACGGGACATATTGAGACACTTGTGCGGGCTTCTGTGGAGGCAGTTGGCGACAACCGAGCAATAGCTGCGCTGTTAATGCTTGCGATCGGCCTGCTTGTTACACTTGGCATCGGTTCCTCGTTCTCCACCATTCCGATTATCGCCACTGTATTCGTGCCGCTGTGCATCGGACTAGGATTCAGCCCGCTAGCCACTGTTGCCCTTATCGGAACAGCAGGTGCACTGGGTGATGCTGGTTCACCTGCCTCGGACAGTACACTTGGTCCTACGGCCGGCTTGAACGCAGATGGGCAGCACGATCATATCTGGGATACCTGCGTGCCAACTTTCCTCCATTACAATGTGCCGCTTCTTATCGCGGGCTTCATTGCTGCAATGGTGTTGTAATGGATTGAAAAGCATCTTGCAGCGAGCAGCGCATGGTACCACCACCTCGTAAAAGCAAGGGATTGTCTGTGCTTCGTCGGAGCAGTGACTCGTATGGACAATCCCCTGCTATGTACCGTAAATACGCCATCTCATATTCAGCGAATATCCTATCTACAATCATCTAACCTTATTGACACAGCCAAGCTGCATGCTTGCTGCATCAACATGTGTTCCTTCTACCTTTATACCCCGTAACAGCGCCGCGCATTCGCACGCAGCAGCTTCGAAGCTTCCAATATGTCCATACCTTGCAGTGCAGCCCACTCGATGGCAACATCGCGCGCCATCATGGGCATCGTATGTCGGCCTGTATACAACCCTTCGAATGGCCACGGCCCATCCGTTTCCGTCATCACCTGCTCCACTGGATACTGTCTGGCCAACGCCCGGATCTCATCCTCATAATGGATGTCTGGCGTAAATGAGATGAAATAACCGTTGTCAGCCATGCGGGATATCGTCTTCCCATCTCCCTTGAACCAGTGAAAATGCGCGCGACGCACACTATATCGCTCAAGTAAATCAACGACAATCGGAGCGTCATCGTACACGGCGTGAAGCACAATTGGCAAATCCCATGCAGCAGCCCGCTCTACAAACAATTCAAGCAGCTCTATATAGGGCAAGCGGTCAAATGAGTCGCCGCGCTTCTGCGACTCCTCCCGCATATAATACGGCAAACCAACCTCACCAATGGCAATCATGCTCTCCTTATGCAGCTCAAGCCAGGCCAGCAGCCCTTCCTGCTCGTCAGCACTTGGAAGAGCTTGCTCAGGATGGAATCCGTATGCAGGGAGTACCTTGCCGGGATAACGATTTGCCCATTGCTCGGTGTGGTAGCAAGAGGCAAGATTCATAGACACCGCAATCACATAATCCAAGTATGGATGGTTTAGTGACGCTTCCAGTTCTGCGAGTTCTGCTTGCTTATATCCATCAATATGTATATGTGCATCCACAACATGCACTTCATATTCGTTCATTGTGTTCAACCCCCATCTCAAAAAACGCCGCAGGCGTCACGTCTTAGACGAGTATCCTGCGGCGATTCACTTCAAAGGCTACGGCCTTGCTTTCTTTACATTTCTCCGGCTCTCAATTCACTTGCCTCATTCGAATTTCCGCCACGACCCTGACCTTGATCCCCTCGAATCATCCGAGCATTCCCCATAAGCGCAATACATACAAGCGCACATGCTACTGGGATGAGGGCCCATTGGAAGGTGCTAGCAATCGAGTCCGCGAGAGCCGTTGTCAGACCCCGGGCCACTTCAGGCGGAAGATCGCCCATCTGTCCGCTCATTAGTGTCTCGGGTTTAAGCTCCATCGCTGGACCGCCCGCAGGCATTACCTCCTGTAAACGCCCTTGGAACATATGCGACTGGATCGTACCGAACAAGGTGATACCAATCGTCATCCCAAGCGAGCGTGAGAAGGAAGCGGTCGAGTTCGCTGCGCCACGCTGATGAAACTCCATGCCGTGCATAGAGGACATGCTGAGCAAGGAGAAGGAGAAGCCAACACCAAGTCCCGTTAAGACCATATATAACGTCAACAACGTACGCGGTGTATCTGTCGAAATCGTACTGAGCGCGAACATACCGCCGATGAAGAAAATACCGGATACGATCATCAAACTGCGGTAGCTGCGCTTCGCAACCATAATACCGGCAATCGAACTCGTCACAACGGAACCGATCATCATCGGTGTCAAGACGAGACCACTATCTGTTGCCGAGCCTCCATATACCCATTGGACAAACAGCGGGATATATACGGTAGCAATCACGAACGACACCCCGTAGAAGAAGCCGACACCCTGGCTTGCCGCAAACAAGCGGCGCTTGAACAGATTGAACGAAATAATCGGTTCCTGCACCCGTGTCTCAATGATCAAGAAGGCGATCAAGAACACAAGGAATATCGCAAATAGACTTATAATAACTGTTGAATCCCAAGCGTACTCTTTGCCTCCAAGCTCAAGCGCGAACATAAAGCTGACGATTGCAACGACGAGCGTAATGGCTCCGCCCCAGTCAATGCGCTGCTTCTTGTTCGTAGTCTTCTCCTTATAGAACTGCATAATGAACCATAGGGAGATAAGGCCAAGCGGCAAGTTGATGTAGAATACCCACTCCCAACCGATATACTGGGTAATGTATGCGCCAAGCAGAGGGCCCGCCACACTCGATACTCCGAACACCGCACCAAATAACCCCGTCATCTTGCCCCGCTTCTCAGGCGGGAACACATCGAAAATAATCGTAAACGCGATCGGCATGACGGCACCGCCGCCAATCCCTTGAATCGCGCGGTAAATTGCAAGCTGAATCATGCTGTCCGCTGTTCCGCACAGCGCACTGCCGACCAAGAAGACGAGCAAACCAAACACATAGAACCGCTTGCGGCCATACATGTCGGACAGCTTTCCGAAAATCGGCATCCCTGCCATTGTCGCTACCATGTAGGCTGACGTCACCCACACGTACAAATTGAAGCCGCCCATCTCGCCTACAATCGTTGGCATCGCCGTTGCAACAATCGTATTGTCCATGGCTGCCATCAGGATACCAAGCAGCAGGCCGGCAACGACCATCCGCAGATTGCTTTCTTTCGTAATCATTTGAATTCATTCCTCCTCAGGACACACCGTCATCTCTATACAGCAATGCACAGAGTTGCGGCTATCCATGTCTAACGAGATTTAATTATAATCTTTGCCTCTAACTTTTTCCACCAGAAAATGAACAGCGGGTCATTCCAGGCAGCGGGCAGGATACATATATAAGATTTGAAATGGATAGACAATAAGGGATTAGAAAGGGCTGCATCTCATCTCTATATTCTCCCCAAAAAAAGCTGCCTCTTATTAAGAGACAGCTTCACGCTTCAACGTATAGGAGATGAAGATTGTATACTACGCAGCAGATCGGACAGTTCGCGCTTCATGCGGACGAACTCGGCCTCAGAAGCCAGCGCTTCCGTTCGCGGCCGCGCGAACGGAACAGTAACTCGCTCTAACACTTGCGCGGGGCGGTTGGATAGTACATATATCGTATCTGACAGCAGCAGCGCTTCCTCAATGCTGTGGGTAATGAACAGCACCGAGCGGCGATTGCGTTCCCACAGGTCAATGAGCCAGCGCTGCATATCACTGCGTGTTAGCGCATCAAGTGCACTGAACGGCTCATCAAGCAGCATCAGCTCATGGGGGCTCATCATTGCGCGTAGGAAGGCGACACGCTGCTGCATGCCACCGGACAGCTCATGCGGATACGAGCGTTCATAACCCGTCAATCCAACATTGCTTAGCCAGCGGCGCGCTTCCTCCCGCGCCTCCTTCTTCGGCTTGCCTGCAATTTCTGGAGCGAGGATAACATTGTCCTCCACCGTTCTCCATGGGAACAACGCGGGCTGCTGCGGCATATAGCTGATATGGCCTGTCTGACCAACCACGTTCTGCCCATGGACGAGAATATCCCCTTCTGATGGACGAAGCAGACCGCCAATGAGATGGAACAGTGTGCTCTTCCCCGATCCGGATGGGCCAATAATTGAGACGAACTCTCCTGCTTGCACCGTAATGGATACTTGATCGAGCACATGAAGCCGTCCCGCTCGACCGTCAAATGACATGCTGACATCACGCAGCTCAAGAGCGGCCTGCTTCTGTACTGCCTCATGCTGATGCACATGATCAGCATCTCGCTGGGCAACTGGCTGTTGTTCGTTTGTTGTGATCATCTTTAACGCTCCCCCTTCACCCCTGTTTATTGTCACGGCGCCAATGAATGAGCAGCCGTTCCAATGCACATACGAGGCCGAACATGGCCAAGCTCAATAGAATGACAACTGCGATTGCCACGAACATGCGATCCGTGCGATAGGCTGCTTTTTGCAGTACCATGTAGTAGCCGATCCCTTTGTCCGTCCCGAGCCACTCGGAAATAATCGCACTCATCACGCTATACGTCCCTGCTATTTTCAAGCCTGAGAAGACAGATGGAAGTGCATGGGGCAGCTCCAGCTTCCAGAACAGCTGCGACCGGCTTGCGCCTGCCATACGCATATAATTCATCATCGTGCGGTCTGTCTGGGCAAGACCATCCAGGGTAGCCACGCATACGGGGAAGAAGCATACCAGCGTAATGGTGACAATCTTCGGCATGAGACCGAAGCCGAACCAGATCATAAGCAGCGGAAGCAGCGCAATCGTCGGGATATTCTGACTGACTATGACAAGCGGATAGATCGCCCGCTTCAGCCACGGCATCGGATGAAGCGCACAAGCCAGCAGCAAGCCAACAGCCGTGCCTACACAGAAGCCAATGAGCGTCAACTGAACAGAAGCCCATGTGTGCATAAGCAGACCGCCCCCATTGCTTACAGCCTCTTGTGCAATATCGAGCGGACTGGGCAGCATCCATTTCTCAATGCCTGACAACATTACTCCTGCCTGCCATATGGCGAGGAATATAATAAATGCAATGATCGGGGGGCCGATCTTCGCGATTCGACGTCCACTCATGGCCGGTACTTCACTGTCAATTCATCCATCGTAATGCCAGATGGCTTATACACAATCTTCACTTGCGACAACACATTGCTGCTTCCCATCTCAATCATGGCCTTGTTCATATCCTCAATAATACGGAAGAGTTCGCTAAGTTCGCCTTCCATCGTTGTCTCCAGTGGATTTACCTGATATTTCACACCCGATGCTTGAATGACTTCGATTGCACGATCTACATAGGGAATTACGTCTTCCCCATTTTTCGTCTTCGGAACGATCTGAATGCTTACTAAACTGTTCGCCATCTTGCTTCTCCTCCTCTTTCTCAATCCTCATGTAATGATCAACTTGTAACGGTCTTGGTGACGATTATCTCGTATCGATATCATGTAACGATATACACAGGTAACGATATACAGCAAAAGGGCGCATATGCGCCCATTGCCTATTCCTATAACCGTATAGGCTTATGAAGCTGGCAAGAAGTCATTCGTAAACGCCTTGTCTACATCAATGCTCTTATCCATTAATTTGTTCCCCACGAGCCAATTCATGTAATTTGCCCATACGTCACGCTTTTGCTCGCCCCAGCGAGGTGCATCGTCCTTATACTTCGGACTCAGCCATTTCTGGCTTGCGATAACCAGATCTTTGTTCAAATCCGGCACAGCTTTAAGCAGCAGGTTGGCTGCATCTTCTGGATTGTCAATCGCATATTGATAGCCCTTGGACGTAGCACGCATGAATGCCTTAATCAATTCAGGATCTTCCTTGATCAGCTTCTCGCTTGTCGAAAGAACCGGCGTATAATAGTCGAGTTCCTTCGCATATTGATTGACATACAGCATATCAATCGGCTCACCACGAAGCTCTGCTTCAATACCTGTCCAAGCGTAAAAGATCCACGCGAAATCAATATCCTTCTTCACGGCTGTAAAGTAATCGGCATTGCCCATGTTGACGCTCTTCAGCTTGCTATAGTCGCCGCCGTCCTTTTCCATAATCGTGCGGATAATCATCTCCTCAACCGGAGAGCCCCAGCCGCCATACGTTTTGCCTTCAAAGTCCTTAGGTGACTTGATGTTCTTGTCCTTCGGCGCGGCAAAGCCTGATGTATTATGCTGAATGATCGCACCAATCGACACGATCGGAACATTTTGTTGTCGAGCCATCGTAATACTTTCCTGAACACTAACACCGAATTGCGCTTCTCCCGATGCGATCATCGCCTCTGATGCGCCAGTACTCGGCTGCAATATCTCAACATTCAGACCTTCTTCCTCATAGTAGCCCTTCTCCTTAGCGACATACAAGCCAGTATGGTTCGTATTCGGCGTCCAATCAAGCACAAGCTTAATGTCGCGTTTCTCCTTCGACTTATCCGTTCCTTGCTCCTGAGTCGTGTTCCCCTCTGCCTGGCTCCCTTGTCCTGCTTCTTGACCCTTGCCGCCGCAAGCAGCGAGCGCAAATGTCATCATGATAACGAGCGCCAGCATCAACCCTCGTGTAAAGCGTGTCCGTTGCATATGATGAATCCCCCTTCTCTTCCTTCCCTCACTAGTGGAGAGCCGATCATGAAATTAGAAAGTGCTTCGATAACGCCTGCCGCGTTCACCAGTTGGACGATCCGCTCGATCGTATATGTGTGGATGAGCAAGTTCCCGTCCCGCCGTCCTGCAACACGATTCAGATCCACAAAAAAAAGCGCCCCCTCTGGGACGCTTTGTGTGCCGTTCTACGCGTATATGCGAATGTGCATCATACGATGAATCACGTCAATAAGGTCATCCGGCATTCGTTCATCCGTACAGCAATTATGTCCATTCTGCCCAAAGCAGCGCACATTCATGCAGAGCATGACGAATAAGCAAGCAACCTAATTATAACAATAATGACGCGGTTCAACGTCTTTCCTACGCTGGCATTACCCAGATCAGGTGTAAGGGTCGGTATCTTAATGGGATACAATCTCAGCCGGCCAAATTCCAGCACCCCTAGCGTGCATATGCAGTTATCGAAGCTACCATATTACACGGGTAATTATAGTCCTCATCCATCAGAAAGTCCAGTGACAAACAGAAATTGCAAAGTGTCCGCTGATCATTGAGGCAATGCTTATATCTCCCATCAACTTCGTTATTCGTATGCTTTATGACAGCAGATTGCTCATATTCACTAGATTCCTGTCGAAAAAAGTTCCATGTGAAACAAGGGACAATATTCCATTTTAACTCAAATAATTACCTCATTGATTTCTTGGCGTAGAGGATGTCTGTATGATACGATCACCAAATATCAATTCAATTCGAATACCGGATTCGAGCAAGGGGATGAAGAGTAGTATGACAGAAGCGTTAATCGGCAGCACCATTTCCGCCTTATCCACAGGCATCGGGGCCATCCCGATCTTGTTCATGAGGAGCATGTCTCACCGTATGAGGGATATCCTTCTCGCCTATACAGCAGGGATCATGACAACAGCTTCAATGTTCAATCTTATCCCCGAAGCGCTTGCCAGCTCTAATGTGTTCGTGATTGCATTCGGCCTGCTGCTTGGCTGCTTCGTGCTGCTGTGGCTGGAGCATTCCCTGCCTCATATGGATTTGGAGAATCCGAATCAACGAATTCGCATCAATATCGAACAGAAATCATTCCTTATCATTGCGGCCATCACCCTTCATAATTTGCCGGAAGGCTTGTCTGTCGGCGTCAGTTATGCGAGCAGCAATGATACACTTGGGCCGTTAATCGCGTTTTCCATTGGATTGCAGAATGCACCAGAGGGCTTCCTCGTCGCCTTATTCCTCGTCAATCAGAACATCAATCGCTGGAAAGCGCTTGGCATCGCTACCTTAACAGGCGTCGTTGAGATTGTCACCAGCATGCTCGGATACACACTTAGCTCTTATGTGAGCAATCTGGTTCCATATGGGCTGTCCTTTGCAGCAGGGGCAATGATGTTCATTGTGTATAAAGAACTGATTCCTGAAAGTCATGGAGACGGACATCAGCGGTCGGCCACCGTCTCCTTCATTCTTGGCCTTATTACGATGATTGGATTGACAGACTGGTTCTAAACAATGATGCTTCAATCGTTTAATAGAACATGTTCATCAATCAAGCTCATGCAAGGGCTACCAATGGACTAGGCAGCGTTTTATATCATTACTTAACCGGCGTAATATTTGCTGTTCTGCTTGGATTATCCCACTTTACGCTGGCTCCCATGACTTTCGAAATAAAGCTTAACGGAACAAAGGTGCGTTCCCCGTTTTTTTCAACCGGACCATCGAGTTGGATCTGTTGATCACCTGCCAACGCGGTTTTACCTCCCACGTTAACTGAATTGATTTTGCCGTTGAAGTTGATTTGAATGGTCTGAGAGTCATTGTTCCATTCCACTGTTGCACCCAAACCCTCTGAAACGAAACGTACAGGAACATAAATGATGTCGGCTTTGGATTTATAATAAGGATACTCTTCACTTTGAATCGGATTACCTTTAACATTGACCTTGACATCATAATAAATGTCATCTTTATCGCTTACAGTATCGAGAATCATACCAGCCTTCACATCCACTCGAGAAATAGAGAGATCGCGATTAAGGACATAAGCAAAGTTTCCATCCTTGCTGAAGCTGATCGCTTGCCGGGGCTCTGAAAATCCTTTAATGATCCCGATGCTGCTGTTGTCGGAGGTGCTGATTATATTAATGGAGTTATCCAGCTTGTTGCTGGCAAAAAGGATCTTTCCATCAGGAGAAAGGGATGCGCCGTAAGGATCGCGCCCAACCTTTACCTCGCCAATGATTTTGCCTTGTGAGATGTCCACTATGGCAATACTATTACGCCCGCTGTTTGCCGCATACATGGTAGAGCCATCGGCGGATATTGAAATCGCTCGAATCTTCGAGAATCCGTGGATCTCATGGACGATTGCATTGGTTTTGACATCCACAACCGATACCTTGTCTCCCTTGAAGTTAGTAACAAACACATAACGACCGTCGGGAGATACTTTTATCCCTTGACGAGGTTGGGAGAATCCCGGAATGACAGCGGTCGTCTTATGCTGCCCGATATCAACAACCGTTACTGTACTTTTGGCTTCATTGTTGACATACATGGTATTTCCGTCCGCGGTGACATCAGTTCCAAATGCGCCTTGACCCACTGCAACCTCATCCTTCAATGCCAGGTCTTCCGTGTTGTAAAATCGCAGGGTGCCCAGTGTGCTATCCGAAACGACAAACTGCAAACCGCCGTTAATGAACATAATGTTTCTTGGTGTGACAAAGCCGCGGATCTCCTTACGCAAAGTTCCTTTGGCAAGATCATAGACTCGAATCCATGGCTGACGACTATCCGAGACAACCGCAGTTTGCTCGTCGGGACTTACGGCCAGTGAGTTATTGATAATCTCGCCGTCAAAGGGGCGGATTGCCGCAATGGTGTTGTTTCCTGAAGCCGAGATCGAAGCCAAATTGTTATCAGCAGCCAAAATAATGGCCGGTTGAATAACGGAAAGTACCATTCCGACAAAAAGTACAGGTTTTATCATTTTGTTTACCATCATTCACTCATCGCCTCTCTGAAAAGGTTTTGAGCCAACGTAAGACGGGGCTCTTGACCAATGTAACGGAGAATTGTAAAGATCATATAAAGAACACGAGAGCATCATGTCTGATAAAATGATAGCCGTGGAGGTGAATGTTCCGATGGATAAGCTGCAGCTTGAAGGTCCTATTCTGATTGCGGACGATGATGCTTCGCTCGTCTCGTTTTTGCAGGAATACTTTGGGGCACTGAACTGCCGAGTGCTTGCCGCGAGCGATGGGCAGCGAGCTGTTGAACTGGTGAAAACTAAGGCTCCATCTTTCATCATTCTGGATATTATGATGCCTTTCATGGATGGTACTACGGCATGCTGGGAAATACGCAAAATCAGCAGCGCGCCTATCGTCATGCTTACGGCTAAAATCGAGGAAGAGGACAAAATCCGGGGTTTGGAACGTGGAGCCGACGATTACTTGTGCAAACCGTTCAGCCCGCGAGAACTCGTCGCCCGGATGCAGGCAATTCTACGCCGGATGCGTACGTCGGAGCGGAAAGCTTCGGGGCTCATTTTGAACAATAACGCGAATTTGTTATACGAATCCGAAAGCCATCGGTTTTATTGGAAGAAAGCACCCCTGCAATTCACGTACCAGGAAGCTCAAATTGTCATCACCTTGCTCAAAATGCAAGGGAAAGTCTGTACCCGCGAGCATTTGCTGAACGTGCTGTATCCGCTGGGCGATAAAGATGTTGTCGACCGCATCGTGGATGTGCATATCGGCAATATCCGGCAAAAGATCCGTGATACTGATCCCGGATTCGATCTCATTGAAACCGTCCGGAGCATCGGCTACCGGTTAAAGGAAGGGTAAACGGTGAAAATCAAACTCATTTACAAGCTCCTTGCGATTAACGCGATAGTATTAATTTTGCTTGTAGCCGGAATCAGCATCGGATTTAGTCAGTACACGCTTCAACTAATAGAAGAAAACCGCTTAATGATGTACCAAAATTTCCTCATGTTCCAATCGGCTACGGGGCGTTATCTTTTATATACCAGTCTAGCCATCATCCCCCTCTCCATTGGGATTAACTGGCTGTTCACCCGTTCGATCATCCGCCCCTTGTCCGGGATGCGGAAGCTGACTGAACGAGTCGCGAGCGGGGATTATACCGTGAGGGCAAAGATTCGATCGAACGACGAAATCGGCGATTTGGCTCGTTCATTCAACCAAATGGGCAAGGAACTTGAGAGGATCGAACAACTTCGAAGAAGCCTTGTGGCGGACGTAGCCCACGAGCTCAGAAATCCGCTATCTACGGTACGGGGCTATATGGAAGCGATGAAAGACGGCGTCCTCTCCGCAAAGCCCGAAACGCTCGATAAATGTTACCACGAAGTAGAGCGGCTCGTTTGTCTAGTGGAGGACATCCACCGTCTGGCTGTGGCGGAGAGCGATTTGAAAGCGGCCATTCCCTCAAATCCGGTCGATCTCCGATCCGTTGCCCAAGAAGCCGCTTCAAGGTATATGCCGAAATGGGAGGAAAAAGCAATTGTTTTTCAAGAGGATGTACCTTCCTCCCCGGTCTGCGTCATGATCGACAAAGTTCTCGCCCTACGCGTATTTGAGAATCTGTTCGACAACGCGATGCGCTATACGCCGAATGGTCATTCGGTTCATTTATCGATGCAAGCAAACGCTAAAATGCTCCGCGTGGAGGTTACGAATACTGGAGCGGAGATTGCACCTGAGCATCTGACGCTTTTGTTCGAACGTTTTTACCGGGTTGATCCTTCACGCTCGCGCACGTACGGTGGTGCGGGCATTGGGCTTTCGATCGTGCGCGACATCGTGGAACGGGCAGGCGGACGCGTTTGGGCAACGAGCGGGAATGGTTCCGTGACGATACATGCGGAACTGCCGGTTGATTCGTGATCATAAAAAAAATCCCTCAGGGAGCGAACCGCTCGGACAAACTCCCTATACAAAGACCCCAACACCATGATAGGCTCCCATCACTTGACAGGGAGAACTTCATATCGGTATCGGGGTCTTCATTTATTAAGAAAGCTAGAACCGGTTTACCAAGTCAACCATTGGCGCTCCCTACTTCGCTTGCTGCCCTTCCACATCTTCACGAACAGGGAAGCTTCTAGCCCAATATAGAACTGGTGTCGACAACACCGAGATGATGAGCTTAATGACATAAGTAGTAATAAAGATTTGGAACCATACATCCCAAGGCACCATGCCAGCAAACGCAATCGTACAAAATACGAGCGAATCCGCCATTTGGCTAATTCCTGTACTACCATTGCTTCGAATCCACAATTGACCTGCCTTCGGGTATCGTTCCTTCACCCAACTAAAGAGCTTCACATCTAAGAACTGACTGACGAAATACGCGGTCAAGCTTGCTACGACAAGGCGCGGCATCAAATCAAAAATATTCGACAGCGATGCTTGTGCCGTACGCGCCATATCAGAAGCCTCAGGCGTAAAGCGAAGAGCCATCTGCATAATAATCGTCGTCATAATCAACGTGAAGAACCCAAACCACACTGCGCGCTTCGCTTCCTTACGGCCGAACTTTTCATTCAACAGATCCGTTGTCAAGAACAGCGTTGCATTCGCCGTGTTGCCAAGCGTCATGACAATGCCGAACATCTCAATCGTCTTGCCAACTTGGATATTAGCGATGACCGTCATTACACCAATCCAAGCATATAGTCCCGACTTGCCAAATGCCCGGTAGCAAATCAAGAAGAAGGCAAAGTTCGCAAGGACGAACAAAATGCCCCAAGTAAAGTTGAACATATAATAAAATTCCTCCCTAGTTTTGATTACGCGGGATGGTTACGAACCGCGGCGCTTAGGCGCAAGCCATAACTTTACCATATGCATATCGTTCATGCCAATAGAAAAATATCACTGAACAGCGATGCAATTATCCCTTATATTAAGTGGAAGCAATTATTTTACATGGATGGATGAACGTTACCGATGCCCCTCTCGTATATTGTGAGCGATATGGAGGGAATATATTGTCATACATAGCCGCATCGTCAATGCGCAGCTAATAAACAGTCGTGGAAAAAGTTTGGTTTAGTTAAAGATTTACCCTTTATGTGTGACATATATCACATTAAATAGAGGGAGTTAATGTTAAAATGACATTGTAAATCGGTTAGTTATAATTTTCACAAAGTAATTTTGAACTAAAGAAAAGGTGGGGACTCTTTATGAAAAAGAAACTTGTACTGTTACTATCCGCAGTATTGGTAGTAGGTATGTTGGCTGGTTGTGGAGATAAGAAAGAAGAAGCTGCAAAACAACCTGAAACAAACACATCAACAGAAGCGAATAAAGACGCTGCTCAAGTAACATTGAAAGACGGCGACTTCCATGCAGAATCTCCTGATTTCGATGAGAAATCCGGTTGGAAAGAAACAATGGACATCACAGTTAAAGACGGCAAAATCACAGCTGTAAACTGGGATGGCGTTCATAAAGACGGCGGAGATTCCAAGAAAAAGCAATCTCAAGACGGCAAATACGGTATGAAAGCTGGCGGTGCTTCTTCTGAATGGCACGAGCAAGCTGAAAAAATGGAGCAAGAACTTATCGCTAAGCAAGATCCAGCTGCGATCGCTGTAAACAACGAAGGTAAAACAGACGCTGTATCCGGCGTATCCATCCACGTTGGCAGCTTCGTGAAACTTGCTCAAGAAGCACTGGCTAAAGCAAAGTAAGATAAGTCTACTCCTTCCTTGATCACATAGAGATAACACGGAAGCTCCGCAGTAGGAAAGCAAAATGGGCACAAGCAGCGTATGAATGCTTGAGAGCCATATATCGCTTTTTTATTCGCGGAGCTCCCTTGTTCGCATTAGATAGTTCAATTTTTAAATATTGACAAATAAGCATTACAACGGGGTGAAACCATGAAAGAGATCGTTGTATTGGGCGGCGGTTATGGTGGCGTACTGACAGCGAAAAAGCTGGCGAAGCGTCTGAAGAAAGACAAAGACATTCGCATTACGCTCATCGACCGTAAACCTTTCCATACGATGATGACGGAGCTGCACGAGGTTGCAGCATGCCGCGTCGAAGAAGAAGCAATCAAAATGGACCTGAAGCAAATCTTTGCAGGTCTGAAAGTAGACGTTGTGCTGGATGAGATCGAGAACATTGATTTCAACGGACAGAAGCTGCATGGCAGAAAGAAATCCTACAATTACGACCATCTTGTTATCGGTACAGGTTGTAAGCCATCCTTCTTCGGTATCGAGGGTGCAGAAGAGAATTCCTTCTCCCTCTGGTCGTTCGAGGATGCAGTTAAACTGAAACAACAAATTCGTCAAATGTTCATGGACGGGACGAAGATCTCAGATCCAGAGCTGCGCAAGCAAATGCTCACATTCGTCGTTGTTGGCGCCGGCTTCACTGGTGTCGAAATGGTCGGCGAATTGGCGGAATATCGCGAAGAGCTGTGCCATGAGTTCCATGTGGACGAGTCTGAGGTTCGCCTCGTCGTAGCAGATATGGCTCCGAAAATCCTGCCAATCCTGCCGCAAAAGCTCATTGACAAAGCGGACAAGTATCTCCGCAAAATGAAAGTTGAAATTATCACAGGTGCGAAGATTTCCGGCGTTACGCCGAATTCCGTTGTCCTTGGCGATAATGAAATCAAATCGAGCACGGTTATCTGGACTGCCGGTGTCGAAGGTTCTGACCTTGTAGGCAACCTCGATGTTCAGCAGCAAGGACGCAAGCGCATTTTGACAAATGACAAATTGCAGTCCGTTGATCACAAAAATGTGTATGTTGTCGGCGACAACATCTTCTATATTCCGGAAGGCGAAGAGCGTCCTGTACCGCAAATGGTTGAGAACGCCGAGCACTCTGCTGGTCTTATCGCACATAATATCGTGGCTGACTTGAAGAATGGCACACATAAGTCGTATAAGCCAACCTTCCACGGTACGATGGTATGTATCGGTGGACGCTACGGGGTAGCCGCTATCGGCACGCCGAAGAAAATGTTCCACTTCACTGGCTTCATGGCCATGTTCTTCAAGCATATGATTAATATTGTGTACTTCTTGCAAGTACTTGGCTTCCATAAGATCTGGTCTTACATGATGCACGAATTCTTCCATGTGAAGAATCGCCGCAGCTTCGTCGGTGGACATTTTGCTAAGCGTTCCCCGAATTTCTGGCTTGTTCCGCTTCGGATCTATATCGGTTTCATGTGGTTATCCCAAGGTTGGGAGAAGGCATCGAAATTGCTGAAGGATCCTTCGCAGATGTTCCTCATCCCGCCTAAGGCGATGGATGGTGTGACTGCAGCTTCTCAAGCGGTTGATGCAGTTCATACAACGGTTGACGCACAAACAGCAGCATCAGCTGTTGAAGGTGCAAGTACGGCTATCAAGGCGATTCCAGTGCCTGATTTCGTCAAGGGCATTGTCGATTGGTCGATGGATTTGATGTTCTATACAAACGATGGCGGCTATACAGCAATGGCTTACATCTTCCAAGGCTGCATGGTTGCAGCTGAGGTTATCTTCGGTATTATGTTGATCTTGGGCTTGTTCACAGCGATCGCATCGATCGGAACTGTTGCGATGGGCGTCATGATCTACACGTCCGGTATGGCTCCTTATGAAATGTTCTGGTACTTCTTCGGCGGCATCGCGCTTATCGGCGGTTCCGGCAGCACGTTCGGTCTGGACTACTACCTGTATCCACGCCTGAAGCGCATTTGGAAGAAGATTCCGTTTGTGAAGCGCTGGTACCTGTATACGGATTAATTGCTCAACAAGAATAGATGGTATGGTGTACTGGAAAAGTAATGTGTACTTCGTGTCACATTACTTTCCTTATTTCTGAGGGAAGCGGGGGGTTCCCATGAATCGGCAACTATTGAATCAAACAAGTGACCTTCTGGCACAGCATCTCCCGCCGATCACCGGCATTCAATTGGCGGCTGGAACGGATGAACATCTGCTGCTCGACATGGCTCGCATGCTGAATGCGTACGATATGCAGCAGCAGGAACGTCAAGTGCTGCTCGGCTGCTACTGGCTGCTTCGTCAAGCACTGCGTACACATCAACATGTTCCGCAGGATGAACAGCTCGCGGGCAAGGCTGTGTTGGACGGTGATTTCCTGCTCAGCCTGTACTATCAATTCGCCGTTCGCCACGGAATGACACAGCTCATTATAGACTTGGCAACGACGAACAAGCGCATCCAGATTCGCCGTGTCGAGGGCACTGCCTCGGATATGATGCTTCATCAACGAATGGGCCGTTTCGTGTCCACTCATTATAAGCAGGTGGCTTCCTATGGCATCATTTAACGGTACGCTGAGCGATCAGCTGAACATCTCCCTACGGCGAATTAATCGGGATTTGGAACGCGTTATTCTGCACGATCCGGATGTCCCCTCCCGATCCATTGTCGCGAAGAGCGTGTTGGATCTCATCCGTGCAGGAGGCAAGCGTCTTAGACCTATGATGACAATCGTAGGCAGCCGCTTCGGCACAGACGTGGAATCCGAAGATGTCTTCCGACTTGCCTCTTCTGCCGAGCTTATTCATGTAGCGTCACTTATTCACGACGACATCCTGGATCAGTCTGATACGCGCCGAGGACAGCCAGCGCTGCACTGCAAGACAGGCATCTATGACGCGGTTCACATTGGCAACTACATTATGTGCCGTGTCATCGAATTGCTAACAGCTAGCGGCAAGGATCATGAGCCTTACGCACATGATCTGGCGTCGATTACAACGACGCAGCTGTGTCTAGGTGAATATCAGCAGATGGAGTTGAAATACAACTTCGACCTGTCGCTTGATGCGTATTGGGAGAAGACGCGCAACAAGACGGCACTCTTGATGGCAACTTGCCTGCAGCTAGGTGCGAAGGCAGCAGGCGCTGATGAACACGTAATCGATCAGTTGTATGCATTCGGCGATCAGCTCGGGATGGCATTCCAAGTCAGAGATGACATTCTCGACTTCACCCAATCTTCGGAATCACTCGGCAAGCCTGCTGGGGTCGATCTGCGAAACGGACATGCAACGCTGCCGGTCATTCTGGCCATGCGTGACGCATCGATCGCAGCGAAGATACATGAGTTGAAGGCAGATTCACCAGATGATGCATTCGACGAGGCAATTGCGCTTATTCATCGCAGTGGCACATTGGATGAAGCGCTCCAGATGAGTCATGAGTTCATGAAGCAGGCTTGGAATATAACGGAGCAGCTGTCTTCTTATCCTGCCCACCGGGATTTGAAGGCGTTGTGGCATTATTTCGAAGCCCGCACCTACTAATAATCTACGCGAAATGGCCGAATCCTTGTTCAAATAAGGGTTTGGCTATTTTTTTAGTATCAATTGTTTACAAATTGTACCGTTTACTCTTTTGTGCGTTAGGGCAAGGTGGTATTATAAATATGTACAGGCTGCTTGTCTGTCACTTACACCATAGATGAAGGAGGTTGAGGTACGACGATGAAGCCTCGCCAATTCGTAATAGAAGCAGTCATGCTGGCGGTCTATGGTCAACTGTCTGTGCCAACGCGTCCAGTCGAATATATAATTCCATACACGACGATACTCGAGCTGTACGAAATGCGTCTGGAAGGTGACCAGGTCATGCCTGATCCCGAGGAAGACGTATATGCCAAGCAGCAAATTGAGGAGCTCATCTCCTACTTCGAGAGCGAGCTGAACAAGAAGAAGATCGAACGTGCACTGACAGCCCCTTGGCGCCACAGTCCACCGCTTATTTTGCAGGGCAACGTATCCTGCATTGTCGTCAATGCGATGGATAACGCCCGCTATGGCGAGACATTTGACCCCGTCGAAACGGAACTTATCCTTACCGCTATACGTGAGCAGGCTCCCTTACTTACTGATCAGTTCGAATATGTAGATCGCCTGATTACGAACGAAATCCCGATTCCCATTTACGATATCGATGATTTTGAATATGCAATGGAGCACGAAGAAGTGTCCGGTGATTCCAGTACGAAATAACAAGAAACCTGCCCCTATTGTTAAGGAGGCGGGTTTCTTGTTTTATATGGCTCTTCAATTCGGAGCAAATGGCCACAGCATTTGAGAATATGAAGGGCTTAACCGTCCTGCTCACCTGTTCCACGATTTCTCTGAGTATCCGTTTCCCCCATACTCCAGGTATCTTCATCCCATTCCTACCTACATACACTTGCTTCTCTCTGCTCTGAAGCATATCCCAGCTACTCTCCAAAACACCCAATTAACAGCATCGAAAAAAGAGTGATGAATACCTCAGTCATGTGGAATAGTAATATTGGAAGAGGCATATTTATTTTTACTTATATTGCTATCTGTGGATGGTTGCTGTAAAACCACAACAAGTATTATAATTAATTTACACTCATTATTATACAATTCGCTGCAGCAGGATATCGACATCAAAGGAGAGTTGTTATGCCCAATTATGATAAGAAGAAGATAATAGAAAGTGTCCCACAACAAGGGTTTTTTGGACATCCTAAGGGCCTTTTCACCCTCTTTTTCACTGAGTTCTGGGAGCGATTTTCCTACTATGGGATGAGGGCTATCCTTGTATTCTTTATGTATTATGAGGTGACGCAGGGCGGACTTGGATTGCCGGAAGACATCGCGCTTGCCATCATGTCCATTTATGGATCACTCGTATATATGTCAGGAATCATTGGAGGTTGGTTGGCTGACCGAATATTCGGTACGTCGAAAGCGGTTTTTTATGGTGGAGTCTTGATTATGTGCGGGCATATCGTGCTGGCCATACCGGGAAATACCGCTCTTTTCTTTGTATCTATGATCTTGATTGTATTAGGTACAGGACTGTTGAAACCAAATGTATCCAGTTTAGTGGGGGATATTTATAAGGAAGAGGATAATCGCCGAGATGCGGGCTTCAGTATTTTTTATATGGGGATTAACCTAGGAAGCTTCCTCGCTCCTCTGGTTGTAGGAACAGTTGGGATGAATAATTTCCACCTTGGCTTCGGTCTTGCCGCTGTCGGGATGCTGCTAGGTCTAATTGTTTTCGTAGTAACTCGTCCTAAAAATTTGGGTATTGCCGGTACAGTCGTCGTTAACCCGCTGTCACCTGCCGAGAAGAAAAAGGTATTTACCATTCTTGGTGTAAGCATTGTTGTTCTCGCTGCTTTAATTACGATTGCGATACTATTAGGCGCACTTACGTTTGACACCTTTATCAAGCTTGTTGGCGTGTTGGGAATACTGATTCCAACCTTGTATTTCGTCGTGATGTACCGCAGTCCAAAAACAACGCCCGTTGAGCGTTCCCGAATCATTGCGTACATTCCTTTGTTTATTGCTGCGATTATGTTCTGGGCCATTCAGGAGCAAGGATCTACGATTCTAGCTAACTACGCGGACAAGCGTACCCAATTGGACTTCGCGGGTATTCATCTTTCACCGGCTTGGTTTCAATCGTTGAATCCACTATTCATCATCCTATTCGCACCTGTATTTGCGTGGCTGTGGGTTAAGCTCGGCAATCGCCAACCGACTGTACCGCAGAAGTTCTCTCTGGGCTTGCTGTTTGCTGGTCTGTCCTTCTTGATCATTTTGCTGCCGGCTTACTTTGGCGGTGCTGGTTCGCTCGTTAACCCATTGTGGCTCGTCCTCAGCTACTTCGTCGTTGTACTCGGAGAGTTGTGCTTGTCGCCAGTTGGCCTCTCGGCTACCACGAAGCTTGCACCTGCGGCCTTCTCGGCTCAGACCATGAGCTTATGGTTCCTGTCCAACGCCGCTGCTCAAGCCATTAACGCACAGATTGTGAAGTTCTATACGCCCGAGACTGAGATGCTATACTTCGGAGTTATTGGTGGAGTGGCCCTCGTGCTGAGTCTGGTGCTTTATTTGCTGTCACCTAAGATTCAGAGCTATATGAAGGGTGTCAAGTAAGCAGAGCAGCTCCACTGTCACTATCGTGTAATTAATCATTCCGAATGCCAAATAAGAAGCACTGCTAGAACGAAAAAGTGTGAAGTAATACACCAAAAAAAAATCGAACCCGCCTCCATTCATGAGGTGGGTTTGCTGTTGTAAATGGAGAATTGGAACAGTATATCCTTCTTCAATAGGACATTGCAAAGCCATTCTTATGAAGATAATAATCAGAAAAGATGCTGTTCCGATTAATTTAGTAGGGTGGGTAAGCTTTTTTTAAGAAAAGGAGCAATTCGATGTACGACATCCATGAATACAAGGGTACCTACAACTAGAGCAGCCCCCATCAACCGATTGCTCATTACATTTGCATAACTAACAATGCGCTCCGAAAACAGGATCCATAAGTATCCCTGAAACGCATAGATCATTATGGAAAGAAGCCTTCTTTCTTTTTATGCATAACAGCTTTTCAACGCATCATATTACAGGCCCATTCTGACATTGACACCGTGTGTTGGTGTTTCGCGGAAATGCCAAGATAAGATAGTAATGTAATATGTCAGCTCATACATCATCAGGCATTAATTCAGCCGAGATAAGTTTTGGTTTTGTAAACCACCATCGACTTTCATACATAATAAAATAGTTTTTATTCACCTTCAACGTGTGAACAATTTCATCAGTACTGTCTATTACAATTCGCTCTTCTTCCCTATTTATAAATACTAGTGATTTCTTATTTTGATCTATTTCGATAAGAGTTGCAACAGCGCCTGTTGTGTCTGTGCTCAGTAAAAATGGCATTATAACAAAAAGGAAAAAGCACAGAACAAATAATACAAAAAAATTCCTTCTGATAAAATAACCTCCTAAATATTTACAATATACATTATACTAAAAAAAATCGGCATACACAATTTTACAAATTAGGAGGGGTTTTATTGAAATTCTTATCGCGTCAATATGTTTTATCAGTTGTTGCAACAGTCCTTTTGTTCAGTTCATTTTTTCGTCGAATGTAAAAGCACAATCACAAGTAGAAGCACTTAAAACATTTACGCTCAACAATGTTAGTGTTCAACAATTTGAGGATGGGTATATCAAAGGAATTACTGCGCCTCAAGAGCTATCTGTAGATCAAAAAGACGCAATTCTCAAACTTTTAAATTTCACTGATGAAGATATTATTGATTTGCCTGATTCATTAAAAAATCAACTCCTCAAAGAAGGCGGCGTCAAAGTTAAATAACATATCTTTGGACACACGCCTGTTGATTATCCAATAAAATACAATTTTAAAATAGCAAAAAGGCCGCTCATTCGGTAAAATGTTTGTACCCCTACAAACTTCCGAAACGAGGCGACCTCATGAAAAAGTTTTACCATGTTGCAGTCATTACTTCAATCCGTACTGTCCGAAGAAGAAGTCATGAAGGTAGCTTAATTGGTAGGATACCATGAGACAGCTCGTAAATTTTCGGTCTACACCCTACTACAATACTGGACACAAGCTGCTTTTGAACAATGGAATGGCTTTCGAGACGGTGCTAACCGTGCCATTACCTGTGGACTTACCCAAGTCGATTATTCGACTTTTTCAAAGAAAGCTAAGGCTGTTCCTTTCGCGATGTTCAAAAGATTATTTCATCTTGTGCTTCAAAAATGCAATCGGCGGGCTAAACGTCAATTGAAGCTCCCAAAGGAATTATTGCTTATCGATTCAACTACGGTCACCGTTGGTAAGACTCGTCTGCCTTGGGCTCCATTTCATGGAGAACGAGCTGGGATTAAGCTGCACATTGCCTTCCACACTGCCAGTGGTCAGCCACAGAATGTGATAGAGACAGTTGGCTCCCGTCATGATGGGCCTGTTGGCGAGGAACTTGCGGATTCGGCATATATTATCGTGCAAGATCGTGCGTACGGAAAAATCGAACGATTTGATCGCTATAAAACGGAAGGTCAATCCTTTGTCATTCGACTGAAAGAGAATGTACAGATCGTATTTCCACATTCCTTGCGTCGTCAGAAAACAAACGATTCCTCTGTTACCAAAGACATCACTTGTTTACTCGGAACAACTCAATGTCGATCCCAAGAGCGGCATAGAGTCGTTATGTTTCAAGATGGGCATGGACATGAAATTCGGGTAGTTAAGGATCTAAGAACGATCTCTGCAGAACAAATCGCTGGCAGATCGAGCTTTTCTTTCGTTGGATAAAGCAGCATCTGAACGTTCCAACTTTATTTGGTACGACGGAAAATGCGGTATATGGGCAGCTTTATTCGGCATTGATTGTCTATGTGTTATTGAAATTTCTCTATGATACAGGCAGTTCAGTGGTGCCACGTCATGCCACCCTTGCTTTTGCGAAGTTTTCGCGAATTTTACTACATGACCAACTGCCTGAGATTTGGCTTGTTAAGCTTTCACTTTTTAGGGAGAGGTCTGCCCATTTCTATACAGCATTATAAACAAGAACTTGTATCAATACGATTGTCATAAAAGAGACAGCACCAACAATTTTAGCAGGATGTGTAAGCTTGTAATTATGGAAAGGAGCAATTCGATTGGCAATGAACCCAAACAAAAGAGTGCCTACAAACAAAAATAAGCTGCTTAGTATCATATGATTCATTGAATTCGCAATGC
The DNA here is from genome assembly GCF_900102125.1 of Paenibacillus sp. cl6col. Taxonomy (NCBI): domain Bacteria; kingdom Bacillati; phylum Bacillota; class Bacilli; order Caryophanales; family Paenibacillaceae; genus Paenibacillus; species Paenibacillus sp. cl6col. The sequence goes on along the minus strand of NZ_FNAZ01000013.1, from coordinate 95,561 downwards.
TAAGTGTATGATTGATAAACAGAACCCACAGGTAACCAAGAAAAGCATGGATAACGATCGAAAGCATTCCTTCTTTGATATTCATACACACCTCTCCTTTTTGACTATATCAATTTGTTTACCTAGAACAAGTAAAAGCAGATGATCTACATCTGCTTTTGCTTGCTCCAATACTACTTACAAAATTGATGCATGAAGGGTTACTACTCCTCAACAGGACATCTGGTATTCCATCGTCCCTCTGCACAAATTTTGTATGGTGGAACATAACACCCTATCACAGTAGCTCCAGCACAAATAATTCTTCCAAAAGGAATTTTATCAGCAAACACACAAGCTCCGCCAACAATTGCTGCACATGTACCTTCATAAGTATCTCCGTATTCCTCGTATCTTGTACAAGTCCAACAATAACGATCTACCAAAGTTACATCACTATCATATGATTTTTTTAGTTTTTCAGCTTTATCTGTTAATGACGTAAGGTAACTTCTCAAATTTTCATTTTCGTTAACTTGGTAAGAAGCTTGAATATCACCTGCATGATCCCTTACATATATTTTTCCGTCTGAATACGATTTGCTATAATCGATGATCAGAGTATCAACTTGCTTTTTCTTTACATCATAAGTGAAAGTCAATAGAGAAGCCAATTGAATCGTTTCTTGCACATCATAACCATACTCAAATTCAAATTGAGCAATATATCCGTAAGGCTTATTATTCTCATTTCTAAGATAGTTCACTAATTTCGGTTCACTTTTAATTAAGTCATTTTTGTATTTTACATAATTGTTATCATTCGTTACCATTTGCAAAAAATCTTCTTTACTTAGTAATTCATCACTCGCAATCGCAAATGAATCTGCACTGATAAAGAAACTGCTTAGCACAAACACAGTTAGTACATTACGATCGTTGTTTTAGTTATGTTTTTCAAATAAAGTCTCCTCCATTATTTTATGATCGTTCAATCTATTTATATACCTTGTTGTCATAAATTTAAGAATAGGAAACTGAAAAAAATTCTCTCATTATTTTTCCGAATCATTATCAAGTCTAAAAGCTAATAGCTTGAATGTCATACATGAATTTATAAAATCTAGATTTTTGTGTTAATAGTGATAATTTGGAAAGTGTTTGTTTTCAAGTAAAAATTCATGGGGAAAAAAATTATGGATTATTTCTGGAGAGTTATTACTGGCACAGAATTTGAGTTTTTGAATTCAATCATAAGTTCATCCAGTATCCCCCTTTCTATGACACTAGTAATGAGATGCAAAAATATAAATTATGTTAATATATTGAGCCCATTAATAACATGACATATTTTAACTCATATGTCAATTTCAATGAAACAACTTCTTAATATAAGTGATAAACGCTTCAAAAACCATAAAGTCGGGACTATCAATAAATAAAAAAGGACCCGTTTCAAGGCCCTCCTCTATTTATCCTATTTAGTGCAAGAAAAAATCAGCCATCGTACAGAACAGAATGGTCATGCTGATGACTTGATTCAAGTTGTACGACGCGACATTCATCCTTTTGCGGCTGGATGGCTTGATGATGTTATGTTCCAGCATCAGCAATATGACCGCGATACCGATGCCGATTAAGTAAACGGTGCCTAGACCCCGAATGACGAACAGTACGAGCAGCAGCACGACCATGATCGTATGCAATGAACGCGCGATGAAGAGCGAGTCTTCATAACCGAAGATGCTCGGCACCGACCATAATCCGGTCTTGCGGTCGAACTCAATATCCTGCGTCGCATAGATGATATCGAATCCCGCAATCCACAGCATGACGATTGTGCCCAATATAAACGGCGTTACTGCAAACTTCCCAGTCACGGCGAACCAAGCACCAATAGGAGCTGATGCAATCGTAAAGCCTAAGTACAGGTGGCACAGCCAGGTGAACCGCTTCGTAAACGAGTACGAGCAGATAAGTACAATCGCCACAGGCGACAGCCATAGGCAGAGAGGGTTCAGCATCCCTGCCGCTGCGATAAAGATCGCAAAGTTGATGATGACGAACAGCGTCACTTCACGCCCATGCAGCAGCTTCTGCGGCATATGCCTATGCGCCGTGCGCGGATTCGCTGCATCGAATGGCAAATCGGCCAAGCGATTGAACGCATTCGCTCCGTTGCGGGCTGCTACGAGCGCAATGAGCGACCAGAGCATGACATGGAAGGAGGGAACCCCTCCTGCTGCCCATACCATCGAGATGATGGCGAACGGCAGTGAGAACAGCGTATGGGAGAACATAACCAGTTCTCCGAACATGAGCGTTTTGCGAATAACCTTTTGAATAATAACCATAGCTTACATACACCCCATGAGTGTTCAAATATCTATATCTATTGTCCTTAACAGGCACAATTCCAACCTGCTAGATGCGATCATGTTGCCCTGCTAGGAGCTCTCTATTCAACAGAGTCAAATGGACGTTTCCGAATCGAGGCGAAGCAGCCTATTGAACCGCCTCCGCCAATACTGCGTCCAGTTCCTTCAGCATCCCCTCAATATCTTGCTCGTTCATCACGAGCGGCGGCTGGAAGGCTAGTACGTTGCGGCCAATGCCGTTTTTCCCAATAATATAGCCGCGATCCTTCATCGCTTCCAATACGTGATCCGTAAGTGCTGCGCTATCTTGTTCGTCTGTACCGTGCAGCTCCGCACCAAGCATCATGCCCTTGCCGCGTACATCAACGAGTACCGCATGCTTCGCCTGCAGTGCCTGCAAGCCTGACTTCAACTGATTCCCGAGCCGTTCTGCACGGCCTACCAAGTCTTCCTGCTCAATATAATCGAGTACAGCCAGCGCAGTAACAGAAGATACCGGATTTCCGCCAAATGTCGATGCCGACGCACGGTTGAAGCTTGCCGCGATCTCATCTGTTGTCGCAAATGCACCGATTGGCACACCGTTGCCTAGTGCTTTTGCCATCGAAATAATTTCTGGCACAACGCCGTAATGCTCCATGGCAAATATACGGCCTGTACGACCGAAGCCGGTTTGGATCTCGTCGGCTATCATCAATACGCCATGCTCCTCAAGAAGCGCCTTCACCTCGCGGAAATACCAATCTGGCGGTGCAATCATGCCTCCATTGCCTTGAATCGGTTCCACGAGCATCGCTGCAAATGTATCTCCCTTCTCCTCCAGCACCTGCTTCAGCGCCTCAATCGAGCGGCGTGCCGCCGTCTCATCGTCTGTCTCTGGATCGTATGGACGCGGGATGAAGGTCACTCCGCTGTCCAAATAATCATCAGCACGCCACATCGGGATGCCCGTTACGCCCATCGTCAGGAATGTGCGCCCGTGCAGGCCATACTCCAGCGCAATGAAATTGCGGCGCTTCGTATGCAGTCTAGCAAGCAGCATCGCACCTTCATTCGCTTCCGAGCCGCTGTTGCAGAAGAAAGTACGCTTCAGATCACCCGGCAGGACGCCGTTTGCGAGCCGCTCCGCCAAATCAACCATCGGCTGCGTCAAATAAATCGTCGTCGTATGCTGCAGCGTCTCCAGCTGCTTGATCGTCGCCCCAGTAATCGCCGGATTGCAGTGGCCGCTCGCCACGACTGATACCCCTGCGAAGAAATCAGTATATTGTGTGCCCTTCTCGTCATACAAATATTGCATCGATCCGCGTACAATTTGCGGAGGGTTGCGATAGAAATGATGCGTGCACGGGAAGAAATATTGCTTCCGCTTCTCTATGATACCTTCTGGTCCGATATATGTCGTTTGCTCCTTGCTCACGTCATTGCCACCCTTTCTCTTCTTGAACTGGAGAAACGGCAGACTGTAACTTGGCCATTCAAGTCAAGCCCTGCCGCTTCTTGTTCTCTCTACTCCATTACTGCCTTTATTCTCTTATTTATCCATCATTACTTTATCTCTATTCATGATGTCATGCGTACTTCCAACTCATTCGTTCATCCGAGATTAGGAAAGAGAAGAAGCGCATTCTCTACCACAGGTACAGAACCGATATAGAAAAACTATTTAGGACACCGTAATAGCAAAATAAGAAGCCTAAGCCCGCCGCTATAGATCTATTAAGAATGCAAACTAAGCATGAACTGGCTGCAAATCAATCGACAGCGCTTCGCCGAATTGCAGCGACCCTAGTGTGTAGCCTGCATATTCCGGCTTCATGCCGGCATACAATTCACCACAGAGCGACAAGTCCTGCAACGCTGTACGGTACGTGCCTACGATGCTGCGCAGCTGCTCAGTTGTGTACGACTTGCCCTCGATACGGAAGTGGTTCACGCCCGCTTCATGCAGTTCCTTCAAGAACGGCAAGTAACACAGTTCCTTGGCCAATGCCAAGTGGTTGCGTCCGCTCCAATCGCGGTACACCGGATTCTCGCCCTTGTCTGTCATCAGCACCAGGTGCTGATTGTCGACGTACTTGTTGTCCTCCTGCATGATCGGCTCTATCGCGACTGTATTTTCATACAGATCCAATTCCAGATACATGGCGATTGGCGAGCCGTGAACGATCATTTCGACAGGTACCTGCTCTGTCTCTTGCAGCAGGTTCGCCAGGTCGTTCAGCGGAAGCTCAAGTGATGCATGTACGCGCTCCAAACCGAAGTGTTCATGGTACAGCTTCGCCGACATATGATTATATACGTTTAGATTGAAATCGCCAACCATCGGTAGACCGATGTCACGGAACTTATGCATAGCTCCGATATTGGTGACGAGCAATCCATCAAGTCCATAGTGACCTCCAAGCAGGAAGTGATTGTACTGCTCCATATGCAGCTCATTCATCATACGAGGCATACCCAGAATGATTTGCGAAGACCCCTTCATCGCTGTCAACATCTCAATATCTTGGCGAGTGAACGGCACATCAGGCTGGAATACGTCTCCTGTCAAATAGACAATGTCTGCACCCGCTTCGAGCACCGTCTTCGCCTGCTCTGCATTGTTGACATGTACAGACAATTGCGGCTGCTTCATCTTCTCCGGCTGACGAACTCCCGCCAAGGCATCACGAACCTGTTCCAGTCGCTCTGGCTTCACTTCACGCTCAGCCGTTGGTGTACTGAATACTTTACCTGTGCTATAAAATTTCCCCGTTCCCTCATAACGCGTGTTGATATAATCAAGCCCTGGCTTGCCGAACGCATAGGCCGTCGAGAAGTCCCGCTTGCGGTTCTCATACAGCGTGTCGCTGTTCTCCTTCCGATCATAGCCGAGCGGATCCGCAATGTAGCGATCGATTGCATCGCCATAGCTGTTCACAATCATCTTCAGGAACTCCAAATCCCGCATCCGTCCCTCTAGCTTGAATGAAGTAATGCCCGACTTGATCAGCTCTGGAATATGCTCATACATGTACATATCCTTCGCCGCAAGCGGATATTCCGTTGGATATACATTGCCGTCCTTCTTCACCCGGTAATCCCAGCGGCATGGCTTCATGCAGCGTCCACGATTCGCACTATTGCCATACAACATCGAGCTGTAGAAGCAGTTTGCACCATGCACCGTACACATATCCCCATGGACGAAATATTCAAACTCCATGCCTGTCTTCGCTTGCAGCAGCTCTGCGGTATGCAGATCCATCTCGCGGGATGCCACAACACGTGTAACGCCCATTTCCTTCAATGCCTCGATCATCTCTAAGTTGTGCACGTTCATCATAACTGAAGAGTGAACCGGTACATTCGATAAATTCATGTCTTGGATGAGTGGGAATACGGCCAAATCTTGCGCAATAATCGCATCTGGACCTACCTCGTTTAAGAACGACAGGTAACGCTTCGCTTCGTCCAGATCACCTTCATTGAGCAAGTTGTTCACAGTAATATAGGCGCGCTTGCCGCGTTCATGCGCCATGTTCACGGCTTCATGTACTTCTTCATAGCTAAGATTGTAGCCCTTGCGCATCATCCGCATGTTCAGAGACGGTCCCCCGAAGTATACAGCGTCGCAGTTCATATCAATGACAGCTTTGAAGATGTCAAACGTTCCGGCAGGTGCCAACAATTCAATTTCTTTCCCATTAAAATATCTAGCCACAGTCGCTCTCCCCCAAGTCCATTCGTTTCAAGTAGTAGTCACTTCTAAGGTATCGCCTTGCGTTCTTTCGAATAACCAAATATTTATATTCTAAATATAACATATTTAAACTGTTATTGTGACAATTTTCACAATATATACAATAAATACGCGCAATCCGCTGCCGCTCCTCTTTTTCTTAGAGGAAAGCAACGGATTGCGCACCGATCTACCATAGTAGAATAAGCACTAACATTCCAATAAATAACGCCATGAACCAGGTATCAGCCTGCTTCCATTGCAGTTGGCGCAGCGACGTACGCGGTGCATTCAATACATAGCCACGCGCCTCCATCGCCTGTACCAGTTCCTCCGCACGGCGGAAGGCACTCACGATGACTGGCACCATTAGTGTCATAACCAGCTTGCCCTTCTGCGTGAAGGACAAATCCGCGTAATCCGCTCCACGCGAAGCCTGCGCCTTCATTACCTTCTCCGCTTCCTCGAATATGGTTGGAATGAAGCGCAGCGATATCCCTATCATCATCGACCAGCGCTGCGGAGAGCCTCCTACGAATCGAATTGGCTTGAGTACGCGCTCAAGACCCAGATTCAGTTCAACGGGTGCTGTCGTAAACGTTAATATCGCAGTCAGCGTCACGAGCAGCGCCATTCTCCATACGGCATATGCCCCATAAGTAACGCCGCCTGTCGTAATCTTCAAGCCGCCTACTTGGACAAGTGCACTGCCGCTTGAATCAAATAGAAGATAGAAAATAAACATGAAGGCCATAATGAGCCACAGCGGCCGGGAGGCGCGGAAGTAGCGGTATAGCGAGATACGCGAGCTTATCATCATGAGCAGCGCGAACACCGTAAGCGCCGCAAGCTCAGCGAACTGCTCTGCAAGAATGACCGCGATTAGATAGATGACCATCGCAGTCAGCTTGGCGCGCGGATCAAGACGATGAATCCATGAATCGGCTGCCACGTAGCGGCCGAGCATCATTTTCGCCTGCATAAGGCTACTCCTCCTTCTCCTCCAATGAATCGGCCTGCTGCTCCAACTGCTTGCCTGCAAAATGTGATCTTCCTTCGAGCCCTACGCCTGCAATCGTGGCAGCGAGCCATTCCGTCCATCCCTCTACCGAGCAAGGAAGCTGATCCATTGGCACACCTGATCGCTCCATAACAAGTGCTGCTAGACGCATCGTTGCAGGCAGAAGAATTCCTGCCTCCTCTAGTCGTTCCGGCTGCGCCATGAGCTGCGAACGCGTGCCTTGAAAGGTTACTTGCCCATCCTTCATTAAGGCGAACGAATCTGCATAGGCAAACAGCTCATCCAGACGATGCGTTACCATAATGATCGTCTTGCCCTCTTCCTTACAGAGCTTATGCAGCAGCTCAATGAGCTCTGCTCTGCTCACCGGATCAAGGGTAGCCGTCGGCTCATCAAGTACGACAATCTCGGGATTCGAGGCGAGAACGGTCGCAATCGCTACCTTGCGAATCTGTCCGCCGCTTAGCTCAAATGGACTAATCTGCAGCAGCGATTCAGGCAGACCTACCTGCATCATTGCCCTGCGAGCGGATGCCTTCGCCTCCTCCTCGCTCTGTCCGAACTGCAAGGGGCCGAACAAGACATCCCGCTCCACCGTTTCCTCGAACAGCTGCTGCTCCGGAAATTGAAAGACAAGCCCAACACGGCGTCTAAGTTCCTTCAAGCCGCGCTCTGGCGTGCCTCCTTGGAAGGTGAACTCTAGTACCTTCAAGCTTCCAGAAGTCGGCTGCAAGATCCCGTTCAAATGCTGAAGCAAGGTTGACTTGCCCGAGCCGGTTGAACCGAGAAGCGCGATGAATTGTCCTTCATCGAACGTGACATTCAATCCATCTAGTGCGGGGACACCATGCGCCCCTTGCCCTTGATAGCGATACGTGACCCGTTCCGCAGTTATGATCGCCATAGTGCATTCACCAGCTCTCTCTCGTCATTCGTATCCGGCACGTCCATGCCTCTTGCTTGCAGCGCCTTCGCCAATTGGAGGGTAAATGGCGCCTGCAAGCGGCACTCCTTCATGAGTGCTTCGTCTGCGAACAGCTCAGATGGCGTTAGATCCGCCGCTATCGTTCCGTCCTTAACGACAATAACCCGATCCGAAGCGAGTATTTCCTCTGCATCATGCGTAACCGATAGAATCGTGTAGCGCCCAGACGCATGCAAGCTCTGAAGCTGAGCGGTCAGCTCCCGCTTCGAACGCTCATCCAGCATCGAGGTTGCTTCATCAAATATCAAAATGTCCGGATTCAGTACCATCATACCTGCGATCGCCACACGCTGCTTCTGTCCCCCCGACAGTTCCGCGGGATGCCGATCGAGCCATTCCCGCACACGGTACTCATCTGCTACCTGCTCAAGTCGGCGTTCCATGTCAGCAAGCGGCAGTTGGCGGTTCTCCATGCCGAACGCAATATCATCGCGCACCGTTGTGGCGAAGAACTGATTGTCTGGGTTCTGGAACAGAAAGCCGACTTGGCGGCGAATATCTGCAACGCTCTCTTCATTGAGGTGCTCCCCGTTGACATAAATATGCCCAGCATGCGGAGTGAACAATCCATTGATAAGCTTCAACAGTGTCGACTTGCCCGAGCCGTTAGGCCCAATTACGGATACCCACTGCCCGCGCGGAACTTGAAGCGATATCCCATGGAATAAAGGAGAGCGGTGCGGATATTGGAAATGGATGTTCTCCATAAACACTGCATTTTCATATGCAGAACTGGCATGGGCAGTACCAACATCATTGGCAGTCCCCGCAACAGCAGTAGTAACATTAGCGGCACTATCTGCACTTGTCTCCTTGCCATGCGCCACCCCAATTTGTGGAGCAAGCGAGTCGAACAGCGGCAGCTTCGCCAGTGCTGCGACAATGTATTTCACTGCGATGCCGATAAAGATGCCTGTTACAACACCCGTAATAAGCAAGACCGGCAAGTAGTAGAAAATATTTGCCGTACCAAACACAATATACGCCGCAGTCAGCTGACCGGCGTTGTGCGCGGCGCCGCCTACGACGCTAATACCAATCAGGCTGACGTTATCGCGGCCAATTTTCAAGATGGCGTACATCACCATGAAGCTGAACAAAGATCCTAAGAAGCTGAATAGGAAGGCAGAGAAGGTCCCCAGCATGAGCGTCATGAGCAGTGTCTTCAAGATGACGAGCGTCAATGCGTCCCTTCCGTTCAAGAAGTATAAGCACGCCAAGATCATTACATTGGCTAATCCGAGCTTCGCCCCCGGGATAGGCAGAATCGTCTGCACCGGGAGCATGGCCTCTACGAAGCCGAGAACAACAGCAACAGCGCTGAAAATGGCGATAATGACCGCCTTCTTCAACGCTTCGGACTGTTTGGACACGGCAATACGATTCGTATTATTGTACGACGGCATCGATGTCACTCTCCTGGCCAGCATCGCCCTCGCTGAACAGCTCGACAAGCACGCGATGAGGCAAGCATACGATTGTATCATTCGGTCTTGATACGAAGCCGAACGACAGGCACACCTTGTCGGAGCAATCGGCATCAATCATTTCGATCCCCTTATCATGCACCTTCAATAGGTTGAAGCCATGATCGGTTTCGACGCGAATAGTTTGTTCTTCCTCGGTTAATTCCACTTGTTTATAAGGTTTCCCATCTACAGAAATATGAGCGACCACCTTGGAATTGTGCAAATTTTCACTTTCGTTTTGAAAGAACCACTTCGGCACAAGAAATGCGAGCGCCGCGACAATAATGACTCCGATGAGAATCAGATCTCCACGTTTCATCTTGTTGACTCCTCGGGTTACATTTTAATTTTAAAGCTATTTTTATTATACCTCTTCGTGAAAGAAGGTTCAATGTTCGTCCATGTCATAACCGTGAACTTCAGCGGAATATGCACGTGATAGTCTGCATTTCTGTGATATGCTTGGTTTGCAACTTTTTGGGGAACTGCTATAATAAAATGCTTGGTTACGAGCCTATTTCCTTAATACAAGGATGTTCAAATCCTGTCTATTTCATTACACATATATATGGAGGAATCGCCTTATGATACGTTCACGCAGCCTGCTTCGCAGTGCCATCGTTCTGTTCTCTGCTTGCGCCCTTATTTTGAGTGGTTGCGGCAGCAGTAAAGATGCATCTGGAACGAGCGATACTGCAAGCCAGAAATCCGCCATTAAGCAGCAATCCTACTTTATTTTTGATACGATCGTTACCGTCAAGATTTATGATGAGCGAGCGAATCAAAAACAATTCAAAGATATCGAGAACCTGTTAAAAGAAATCGACTCCCGTCTGAACCGTACGAAGGACACGAGCGAACTGGCCAAGATCCATGCTGCATCCGGCAAGCAAGCTGTCGCGGTTACGCCGGAATCCTATGATCTGATTGCCAAGTCGCTCGATTACGCGAAGCGTACCGAAGGGCGATTCGATCCAACCGTCGGCCCAATCGTGGACTTATGGAATATTGGCCATGAGAATGCGAAAGTGCCGGATGCGAAGAAACTCGCAGAAACCTTGAAGCTGGTTGATTATAAGGATGTTACGCTCAACCCGGACAAGCATGAAATTAAGCTGAACCGTGAAGGCATGGAGCTGGATATGGGCAGCATCGGCAAAGGCTACGCTGCAGACCGTATTGCTGACTACTTGCGCACGAACGGCTTCCCTAGCGCCATTATTGACCTTGGCGGCAATATTTTTGCCGTTGGACCGAAGCCTGGCGGTTCCGACTGGACCATTGGCGTCCAAGACCCGGATGAATCTCGCGGCAACCAAATCGGCAAGATGAGGGTAACTGATAAGACGATTGTTACATCAGGTGTCTATGAGCGTTACTTTGTGGAGAACGGCAAACACTACCACCACATTCTTGACCCAGCTAACGGGTATCCGGTTGACAATGGTCTTAGCAGTGTAACGATTGTGACGAACAACTCGACGGATGCCGATGCGTTGTCTACCTCTTTATTCGCACTCGGTGTAGAGAAGGGATTGAAGTTCGTCGAGGCAGATCCGAATATTGAAGCCATCTTCATCACTACGGATCATAAGGTGTACGTTACATCAGGCATTAAGAAAATTTTCGAGCTGACGAACGATAAATATAAGATTGTGAATTAACACGAGAGTCCTCGTGAACATAGAGCGCCCGCTGTCTCAACTGACCTGCTGCATACAGACGATCATTGAGGGCGGGCGCTTTTTTTTGCTTATATATTACATTCACTCATTCAAATGCAAATGGGTCGCAAGCAAGTCGCACTGAACAACGAACCGGAAGATTCCTGCTATCCACGCTATCCCCACATGCTGATCAAGGCCATACCGGCTGCTACGACCCCCGAAGTCGCAATTCTCGTCCAGCCCTGCTGTTCCTTCAACACAACGATGCCGAGCAATGTCCCGATCACAATGCTGAATTCACGAATGGGCGCCAAGTGTGCAAGCGGACCAAGCGTCATCGCGAACAAGAACAGCAAGTAGGAGCCTGGAGAGACGACGGAGCCAAGTACAATCGTGCGCCAATTGATGCGCCATTCCTCGCGCAGCCGCTTCGTTCTCAGGACAGAAGGCGCTAAAAATAGGAGTGCACCTAAGTTCGAAATTTGAATCAGACCCAAGGGGCTGAAGAACTGCACCACCATCTTATCCGTCAGCGTATAGCTGGCCGTACACAATCCTACCGTCGTCGTAATTGCCAAGGTAAGCCACCATGTCCTGTCACGCGGCTCCTTCGAGGAGAACATGCCGCTAAGTGCGAACAAACCTCCAACAATGAGCAGCCAGCCGAGCCAGCCAACAAGAGACAGGCTCTCTTGGTATAGCACCACACTAACAATTGGCACAATGAGTGCGGCCGTTCCACGCATCATCGGGTATACCTTGGACAGATCCCCAATCTGATAGGCCTTGGATACGAGCCAGAGGTATATCCCTTGCAGCAGTAAGGACACAACAAGCAGCAAGCCATTCGTCCAAGTCCAGTGCATGATCACAAGATCATGGATAAAGAATGGCATGAACACGACGGTTGCCAACCCATGTAAGCAAAATAAAAAGGATTCCTTATGAATGCTCCGCTTCGCGAACATATTCCAAGCTGCATGCGCGAAGGCTGAAGCAATAACTAGTAGGAGGGCGTATATAGCCAATCTAGCATCTCCTTTGCAGCAGATATCTTCCATCATCCGATTTCACATCGTATAAAAGGTGAAGCTCCATCATGCCTAGCACCACAACAACAAGAAAACCCGGGTCGTAACCGACCGGGCCCCCTCGCTGCTGTATACAGCAGCCTATTACCATAGTTCGCTGTAGTAGCATCGTGCTTGCCATCGAACCTTGCACATGTCTCCTGCAAGCACGATAAGGTATTTACATCCCATTGACTTCGCTGCCTGACGATATTAGATTGCCGAGAACACGGTACCCGTCACCATGCGATGGAAGAACGGCTGATGTGCGATGCGATCCCCTGCCACTGGATCATCACTGTAGAATGGCAGACGTTCTGCATCAAGCTCCTCCAAGCGATCTACGCGGCCTTCCACGAAGTCGAGAATCCGATCTTCCGCCGACTGCAGCCGTGCAAGCACGGTACCATAGCGGCTGTCGAGCACTTCCCAGCCGAATGGCTTGCTTGTCGCCATCCATAATGCACGATGCGCCTTGCGCGCTTCATCGACCAGCGGACGAACGGACGGAATGACATCAGCGGCAATGCGGCGAAGCTCATCCTTATCACCATTCTGGTACGCGCGCGTGACCTGCACGCCAAGCATCGACTTTGCGCCAACAGCCTTGGACAACTTCGCATACATATCAAACACGAGCGCATGATCTCCTGCGGTATTGTCACGTGCAGCCACGAGGCGTTCAGCAAGCTCACTGTAATGCTTCGGCAGCTGCGACTCCAGCTCTTCTGTCAAATAGATATCAAACAACCCGATCAATGTGTCTTGGAACAACAGGAACTTCGAACCGTTCGAACCGTGCATGTTGTTCTTCGTTACACCCGGTGTCTCATCCAAGTAAGTGAGCTGCCAGTAATCATCGAAGCTCTGTCCGGTGCACAGCTGGAAGCGTTCCTTCATCTTCGCTTCATCGACTTCCCCTTCGGTATAGCCGTGCTCAGCGAACAATTGCAAGCCTGGCAGAATTGTCATATGATTCGTCTCCTGCCCGTTGTCGCCCCATGCTGTCGCGAACACTTCCTTAATGCCCTTCGACTTGCAGGCAAGCAGCGCTGGATTCGTATTCTGCCACGTCTTCCCGTAGTTCGGACTCATCGCGCCCCATACCCAGACGCCTCCAGCGAATACCGGATCAGAGCCCAGTTGGCGATGCTTCTCGATAAATTCCTCGTAGAAGCCTTGATCATCATGGTAGTAATCCCAGTAGACGAATTGTACGCCCTTCGGAATTTGATCAACAACTTCATTCGAGAAGTTAATGTCGAGATCATAGTAGTGGCCGCCGTTTTTCATAAGCAGGTGGAAGTACATATCACTCCACATCATCGGCGTAAGGCCATGTTTGCTCGTAATCTCTAATACGCGCGCCAAATGCTCGTTCATAATATCGAATCGCTCTCGGAAGCCATGCTTGTGCATATATTTGCCTAGACCAAGCCCGAACGCCTCATCCATCCCGATGTGAATGCGCTTGGAACGCAGCGGCTTCGTTGACGCTACAATCATATCCTCAATGAATCGATAGGTCTCCTCTTCTCCTACAAGAAGGACGTCCTCTGTATCCTTCATCTCATTCGCATAGTCCCACTTCAGCGCCTGCGCCAAGTGACCAAGTGTCTGAATGCATGCCACTACCTCAATTCCGAACAACGCGGCATACTGGTCAATCTCATAGAGTTCCTCCGCGGTATAGCGTCCGCGCATGTAGCCGAAATACGGACGACCTGGAACCTCATACGTATCTTCGGTATATATCATTGCGCCGTTCAAGCCCATTAACGCCATTGAGCGCAGCGTCTGCTTCATCATATGTACATTCGGAACTGCGTTCCGAGATGCATCAATCATCGTTCCGTTATACGTGAATTGCGGATGCTCTATAATATCGAATGGCTGCCCCTTGCGCAGCTGCTCAACGAACAAGCCCAGTGCACGGAAGAAATGAATATCCGACTCATAGCGGATCAAGCCTTCTGCACCATCCCATGCGGCACGAAGCGACCCCTCTCCCTGCTCTACGCGAACTGTAGTGCCTTCTGTCCCCACTTCCACCTTCAATAATGACTTCAATTCGAGAATCCCTGGTAATACATGTTCGATACTGCCCGTAAAATGCAACTTCACAGCCAGATCCCTCCCCACGAGTTAGTTGGATACGCTTACAGATACAGCGAGGTATCGGTATCTTTTTATAGAATGCGAAATGCGGAAATAAATTTGTCACCCGTAGTTTACCACATCTATCCCCTGCGTAAGTGACAAGCCCGTGAATTCCTATGAAAAAAACGTCATATCGATGACGCAAAAAAGGCCTAGCCTCGATGGACTAGACCTTACCTATCTTCTTTTTCAACATCACTTGGCATGCTCTAATCCCAATACCCTCTAATGGACAGGTGCACTTGCACTTCCTGACGATGCCACCTTGCTTGCATTGCCCACTTCTTGCACATTCGTTGATGTGTTTGAGACACCTGCCGCAGCTGCCTGCTTCTGCTCTTGCTGCGAACGCAAATATACCATATAGTAAGCCCCTGCAACGAACACGACGCCTCCAACCAAATTGCCCAGCCATACCGGCACGAAGTTCGTCAAATATTGTCCCCAGCTAAAATGACCCTCAAAGATCGCAGCCGGAATTACGAACATATTCGCTACAACGTGCTGGAAGCCAATCGCAACGAACGCCATCGTTGGGAACCATATCCCCATGATTTTCCCACTGAAGCTCTTTGCTCCATAGGCAAGCCATACCGCTAGTGCAACTAACCAGTTGCAGCCAATCCCACTTACAAAGGCTTGAATGAAACTATCGTCCAGCTTATGCGCAGCCACATCTACCGTTTTCTGCAAATAAACGCCGGAACCAGTCAAACCAACCACGTGACCGAAGAAGTATGCCACGAACAGCGCACCTAAGAAGTTGGCAATCGTAATGACGACAAGATTGCGAATGACCTCTACCGTAGATATGCGTCCCTTCATCCGAGCAAGTGGTACAGCCATCATATTCCCTGTCAACAGCTCACCCCCTGCTAACAAGACCAGAATAAGACCAACCGGGAACAGCGACGCTCCAATTAGGCTATTGATGCTCCCCCATTCCGCAGGTGCTCCAGCTGTTACACGTATATATAAGAGATAACCAAGCGCAATAAATGCGCCGGCAAGGAATCCTAGAATCATCATGGCGGACAATGGGTTCTTCGCCTTAATCGTTCCGGTATCTACTGTCGCTTCCGCAATTTGCTGCGGCTTCAAATAACCTGACATCGACATGACCTCCTGCTTATGCTTATTTGGATGCAAGCCCCATCATTTCCAAGGCCACACCCCATCCGCACCTACTCAGATACGAATAATTCCAGTTGGAATGTCAGCTGAACAGGTTGCAAATTCATTGTAACGGAGCCCCAATTCCGATGTTGTGCATTTTATCACAAAGTATCTTTCAAATATTGTCCATTTTGCGTATAACCCCGTACATGACCGCTCTACGCAAAAAAGCCAGTAAGTCTCACGATCGACTCACTGGCCATAAGCTGTATATGTTGTTGACCTGCAATGTGAAATTATGCCCCGCGCTTTGCAACAATGCTCCGTGCAATGTGTACACCTGCAGCACCCGCTTGTGCGAGCCCACGCGTAATGCCCGCGCCATCTCCACCGCAGTACAAGCCATCAATTTCGGATTCCAATGTCGTATCCAGCTTCGGACGAGCGGAGTAGAATTTCGCCTCAACCCCATAGAATAACGTGTGCTCAGAAGCGATGCCTGGTGTTACGCGATCAAGCGCTTCAACCATTTCGATAAGGCTCTTCATCGTATTATACGGAAGCACAAGACCCAAATCTCCAGCAACAGCTTCTTTCAAGGTAGGCTCCAAGAAGCCCTCTTGGATGCGCTTCTCCGTGGAGCGGCGGCCGCGAATGATATCCCCGTACTTCTGAACGATAATCCCGCCTCCGGACAAATCATTTGCACGCTTGCAGATTTCACGAGCGTACTCATTTGGCTTGTCGAACGGTTCCGTGAACTTGTGCGAGACAAGCAATGCAAAGTTCGTATTCGCAGAACCAAGCTTCGGATCCTTGTAGGAGTGCCCGTTGGCACACATGATCCCACTGTGATTCTCGACCACGACATGGCCAGATGGATTGCTGCAGAAGGTACGCACTTGTGTGCCGACAGACGTGTTGAACACGAATTTCCCTTCATACAGGTGCTCGTTGATTTCGCGCATGACGATATCCGATGTCTCCACACGCACCCCAACGTCCACTTGGTTGTTGTACATTTTCAAGCGGCGCTTCTTCAATATCTCCGTCAGCCACGCAGAACCGTCACGTCCTGGTACGATGACCACTTGATCCGCTTCATGCTTCTCGCCGCTCTTCAGTTCAATCCCCTTCACAATATGGCGTCCATCCTGCTTCTCTGTAATCAGATCCGCTACTTCGGTCTTATAGGCCATATCGATACGAGTCTTCAAATATTCATAAATGGATTTCAAAATCTCCAAGTTCTGCTCAGTGCCCAGATGTCGAACTTGTGCGCGAAGCAGCTTCAAGCCAGCAGAATATCCAAGCTGCTCAATACGGCGAACCGTTTCTGTCGTTGGATCGGTAATGTCCGTCGTCGCTCCGTGCTCCAAGTTGATTGCATCTACATATTTAATCAAGTCCAGTACTTGCGAAGCTGGCAAGAAGTCTGTCAGCCAACCCCCGAACTCTGTAGTTACGTTAAATTTCCCATCACTATATGCCCCTGCTCCACCGAAGCCGTTCGTAATCGAACAAGCTGGAAGACAACCAGCAAAGTCCTTCTTCCCTGCCGCTGGAGGACACTTCTGAATCTTCTCCTCCAAAATCGGACAGTTGCGGCGATAAATATCATGTCCCTTATCTACAAGCAAAACCTTCAATTGCGGTGCCTTCAAAGATAATTCATAACAAGTGAAAATACCGGCCGGACCTGCTCCTACAACAATTACATCATATTTACTCATTGTTTCCTCCTCGATGCTCACGATGTCTCGGTCTATTTCTCTTCTATCCGATGAGCCTGCACCTATTTGGGCAAAAAAAATATCCCGTTACGTTCAGGTATGCCAAAGCATACCTACTCGTAGTCAGGAATTTACGGCTCCTGGTAGAGACCCCTAGACCTTATCTCTGGGATATACGAACAGGATAAACAAAAAAATGGCCAATCAATCCTTGCCACCCACTTCTGTGGGAGCAACCTTATTGTATCGAAATTTAGCGAACAAGTCAACATCATTCCCGCCCAATGTTCGTAAATTATTTATAAATATCATTTTTATTCACATTGGTAAATGACATTATGGTCGAAATCCGAACATTAACAACACCTCCCCTTGCTTAATGTCTTACTCTATCTCTCCCCCCAGCAAGGAAAGTACATATTAGTCAGGTTAATATCTACCCAAATCTAGGTTCTCGATATATCATTTACCTATATGATCTATCTCACAACAATGAATGGGCATACTGATTGGAGGTTCGCGTATGAACGCGCAGGAACCCCCCTACGGGGAAGGACTTATTATTGATAAGTTATATGTGACGAAGGGCAATTCCACACTGTTAGATGCGCTGAGCGTACAAATACATCCCGGGCAATGCATTGCAGTGCAAAGCAACCATATTACGGGACAGTTAATTATCGATCTGCTTATGAATCGAGCTAAGCCCTCTGCCGGCAGTGTAACCTGGCGTGGAGTGCCACTCTCCTCTGCCTCACTCGCCTCCAAGATCGGCTGGATTCGGCAGGGCGATCCCCTCTACGAGCGATTAACACCGAAGGATGCCCTTATCTTCTATATGAAGATGTATGGAGCCTACCATAAAGATCGACTTGAGCAGCTATTGAAGTTAACCGGTCTGCATGAGTGCGTGAATACACCGCTTGGCAAATGTACGTTATCTGAGCAGCGCCGATTCCACTTGGCGAGAGCCGCTGCTCATCGTCCGGAACTAATCGTCATCGAGGATCCCGAATTCCACATGGATTTGGAGAGCAGCTACCTGCTTCGGCAATGGATCAACACTATGTGCGAAGAAGGCGCTTCAATTTTCATGACCGTGCCTTCCTTAGAAAGCGCGCTTACGATGACCAATCATGTCGTTCGCTTAACACCATCGGGCTTCAAGTCCGTTATCATTGAGGATGAGGCACCTGAAACAGGGGCACTTCCGGAAGTTGAGATCATTGAAAATGACGAGCACACAACCGATGCTGTTCAGCAAGTGCTAGCAGCGGTAGCCGAAGATGGTGGACAAGAAGGCACCGGAACGACGGAGTCTCTGAATGAAGATGTTAGCAGCCTACCATCAACCAAGGACAAGAAGTCCACAATACAAGCCGCTGAGAACGAAGAGGATGAGCCTGAATCCTCTTCAGCTGGAGCTGGACAACGCTTCGTCCCTCAAATCAGCTTCGATAAGATTCCAGCGCGCATCGAAGACAAAATCGTGCTTATCGATCCACTGGAACTGAATTATATTGAAAGCCAAGACGGGGCTTCCCAGCTTCATATGCATTCGGGTTCCCTCCCCTGTACAATGACGCTGACGGAACTGGAGCGCAAGCTTAAGGCATTCGGATTTTTCCGCTGCCACCGTTCTTACTTGGTCAACCTGCAGCGTGTACGCGAGGTCATTATTTGGTCGCGCAACAGCTACAGCCTCGTCCTCGATGATGAGAATAAGAGCAAGGTACCACTCTCCAAGAATAAATATGAAGAAATGAAGGCCATTATGGGGATCGGATAATTCATCGACTGCGCCATTCATCAGGAAAGCTGTATTATCCACTCTCTCATTGGCTCCATTCCCCCCGCGAAATGCTCCATTCAACCTCTGGAGCACTCTATTCGCGGGGTTTTTGAGGTGATGATCACCCTTTCGCGATACGATAAGGATGTCGACAGGGACGGCAGCGCAGCAATGAGCCGACTCAGCCGCAAGCGAATAATAGCGGCACCGGCTTTCACATCGTACACAATATCATTTATATAAAGCGAGGGTCACTCACATGGAACCAATTATCGAAGTAAGAGCAATGACCAAGACATTCGGCAATAAGCAAGCCATCAAGCCAATTGACTTCACAATTGAACGCGGTGAAATCTTCGGATTTCTGGGACCTAGCGGCTCCGGCAAGACAACAACCGTTAAGATACTGACTGGTCAACTGCTTCCTACGTCAGGCACAGCCCGCGTATTTGGCGTAGACATCGCAAAGATGAAGGATTCGGAACGCCAGCAGCATCTATCTCGCATCGGCATATTGACGGATAACAGTACCTTGTACGATCGGCTCACCATTGAAGACAATCTTGTATTGTTCTGCAAGTTGTATAATGTGCCAACGAGCCGAGTACAGGAAGCGCTGGAACAGGTTAACTTAACGAATGAACGCAAAACGGTTGTTAAACAGTTGTCCAAAGGGATGAAGCAGCGGGTAACACTCGCACGCGCCTTGCTCCATAAGCCCGATGTTTTGTTCTTAGATGAACCGACATCTGCTCTTGATCCAACAAATACAAAACGAATTCATGAGGCGCTGCGCGAACTTAACCGCATGGGCACAACCATTTTCCTGACGACACATGACATGGAAGAAGCAGAATCGCTGTGCGATCGCATTGCATTCCTCCATAATGGATGCATTGCTGCCATGGATACACCTCAGCAGCTGCGGCTAGCCCATATGGATCATGGCATTACGGTTGTTACAACAGATGGAACCCACACCGTTGAGCGCGACGAGAGTGGAGCCAAGCGCATTCATGACTGGATGGCTTCCGGCAAGCTAGTATCGATCCATTCGAACGAACCGACATTAAGCGATATTTTCATTAAAGTGACTGGAGGCGTATTACAATGACATTTTCGATAAATCGTGTATCTGCAATGATTCAGAAGGAATGGAAAGACGCTCTAAAGAATCAAATGCTTTTAATCACTGCCGCTTTGCCGCTTATTTTCGCTTTTATGTTCAGCAAAGGAGAAGCCAGTGATGGCGCCACTCTTCTGATGATGCCAGTTAATATGGCGCTGCTCATGACCTGTTTATTTGTTCAATCTATGATCGTTGCGGAAGAGAAGGAGAAGCATACGCTGCGCGTACTGATGTTGTCCCCTGCCAAGCCGATCGAAGTATTGCTGGGCAAGAGCGCAATCTCCGTATTCTTGACCGTATGTGCGCTTGTCGCAACATTTCTGATTGCAAATACACCAGTTCTTCCGCTTGTCGGTCTTGTTATGCTGATTGTACCAAGTCTTATCATGTATGTAGCATTCGGAACTCTTACCGGTTTACTTTCCCGTACGATGATGGAAACTTCTTTTGTAGGTATGCCGCTGATGATCATCTTCTTGATGGGGCCAATGTTCAAGTCTATCTTTAATAGCACCCTGGTAAATACGATTGTGGATTACTTGCCAACATCTCAATTGTCAGCAGCAGCCGAGAAACTGTGGGATGGACAAGGAACATCATCCATTTTAATCCATACTGGCATCATCTCCATCTGGATGGCTGCAGCGATTATCATTACATTGATTGTATATCGCAGCAAGCGTTACGACGCATAATGAGCTTGTCCGACAGGAACACCATTATTTCCCGAGAAATATACGGCGGCTTTCTACTCAAGCTGCAACACGAACAGCACAGCCCTGGAAGAGTACACGCTCTCGGCTGTGCTGTCTTTGTGTGATGCAGGTATTACTTGGATTGCTCTTCTACAGATTGACCCTCCTGCTTGCGTTCGAACAAGTCGCTAAGACCCCATCTGCTCTTCTCCGCGGTCGATTCATCGATGCCAAAATGCTTCACAGCCCTCACGCACGGCTCAGAAAGCAGCTTCTCCAGCAGCTTATCGATATGCCATGTACGGCATTTCAATGTTACCTGCAGCAGCACACAGCAATAGCTATCTAGTTCACTTGATTCCTCTACTAGTGGATAGACGGTTACTCTAGCCTCCGCTCCTCGATCCACAGGTTCAATGGAAATGTCCGATATGGCAATGTTCTGTTCCTTCAGAATAAATAGAACCTTCCCGATATGGCGCGGTCCGTCCGCAATAACAAGTGCAAGCTGCCTTACAGAGGCTGATTTCGAGAAGAGCGAGAATTTTTTCTCCAGCTTGTTCAACATGAATAAGCTGAAGAATGCTGTAAATGCGGTCAGTAGCGCTCCGTAGTAGAAGCCTGCTCCAACCGCCAAGCCTATCGCGGCAACTACCCATAAAGAGGCGGCAGTCGTTAGTCCTGATACGGTCATGCCCGTCCTAAGTATCGTTCCCGCACCAAGAAATCCGATCCCACTAATCACTTGAGCTGCTAGCCGGGCAGGGTCCATGCGTACATTCGTTTCATAAATAAAGCTTGAAAAGCCGTAACTCGACAACATCATAATGAGCGCAGAACCAAGACAAACGAGAATATGCGTACGGAATCCAGCCGCATGCTCCCCAAATTCGCGCTCCAATCCAATTGCTCCGCCCAACACAACGGCAGTGACGACACGCAGGGTAAGCTCCAGCATGCCGATTTGCCATACTTCTGGATGAACGCCTAATTCCATAATTCGTATCAGCCTCATTCGTAGATGCCCTGTTCCAACCGCAGATCAAATAGTGGAGAATGAGTATGGGCACATTGTTATTATTTTTTGTAAGCGCTTCCTATAAGAGTTTTGTTAACTCCTCTCACCCCCGCACTACATCTGGATGCAGCTTCTCAAGCAATATCCATGTTGAACATCATCGTCTCTTCGAATAAACCTTAGAGTTCCTGCTCCATATAAGTAAGGCTGGAAAATCGAGTATATAATCTGGATTATATGCGCTTGTCACCAAAGTAGAACGAATCGTTTATTATTCTTCATTCGATAACATGACACTTGAAGCTATGAAGCGGTTCATACATTCGCAGTCCTATTGTTGCGTATTTTCTCGTCTATTAAATTCCTTTTTCTCCCATGTTAGAATAATATTGATCATAAATTATCGAAAAATGAGAGAAGGTGTCTTATTGGATGGTACAAATATTGTCCATAGGTGAACTCATCCACACGTACAGACACAAGCAAGGCATGGCGTTGTCCCAATTAACAACATTGACAGGTATACATAAAGCCATCATATCCAAAATCGAAAACGGCGAGGTCAGGCGACCCAAATGGATTTACAGAAGCATTTACGATGACGTCAGAGTGCACAACCACGGGGATTTTTCTTTTTCTTACTGTTGTTCAGATTTGCGCATTTTAGCATAGACGGACTAATATTGGAACAACGAGAGATTATACTCTCACTTACAAAAAATTCTTGTTGTTACCTGTTTAACTGTATTTCGTACCAAAAGTAGAGTGCCATACACGATAAAGACATTTACCGCATATAAATCAAGCCTCCATGAACATTCTACTGCATTTCTCCATAAAAAAACTTCACTTGCATGACCTAACGGCTCCTTTGGACCATAAAAAACAAAGGGAACCGGAAATCCTAATTGTTTGCCATTATTTCCAATTAGTAATAATAGAATAGGCAAGATCAAGCTAACAACAAAAATAAATTTACTTTTCATCAACACAATCTCCTTTTTACCATTGAAATTTACATATACACAAAAAATTAGGAGAGTATTACATGTCTAAAAACTTACTTCATTGTTTTTTCACTAGTACCGATTTTTTTACTGGCAAGTTCTGCGTTTGCTGAAGAAGGAAAAAATGTTTTAACGTTCGAGCAGAAGGAGCAATTGAAGGATATTGAAAAAAAGTATACGGCGATGTTGAAATTTTCTTTCCTGATTCTATTGGATCAGAACAGTTATCCTTGAACTCTACCGATTCTTCGGAAAGAATGAAATTCAATTCCGTAGAAGAACTTGAAGCATTGGAGACATTAGTACTTTGGGGTCATCTCCATTATATACTGGACATGTCAAATGGTATGCAGCTTTATTGGGTGGAACGTTTTCTTGGAAAAACATCGTTTATAAGTATGAAGTTAATTTTGACAGAGACGGTAATGGGTACATGAGCAGAATTTATGATGTTACTTCTTACTTAAGCCTATGCAGCTCAGCGCTTCTGCTCTACTGCTCCCCTGTTCGTTATTTCAAATATGTTTCCATCCCCCCCTCCTATTGCTCCTTTCAACCGACAAAAGACACTTTTCAACCGGAATATAAGGAATGAACATATAGATGCCTATAGAATAAGGGTATCAAATCAATCGAGGGGACGTTGAAACAAATGATGAAGAAGCAAAATGAAAAGAACACTTGGACTTGGAGCGCATTGAAATCGAAGAGAGCATTTTGGTTATATTCCGGAATCGCATTAGGTGCGGTTTTGGGTCATCTTACTAATAATCTGGGTACATTCGTGGCTGTTGGCTTATGTACCGGTGAGGCCATGTGGAAGACGTATCAGAGACAAGTTAGCACACAGCATGCAGAAGGATAAGCTGTACATAAATGAAGCGAGACTGCCGAACACGGCGAACGGTCTCGCTTTTTTAGTGTTATCAGCCCTGCTTAACCGCCTTATTTCTGAAATAAGCGCGCTTGCAGGCTCGCATCTGCCTTCGTAGGACGGAAGGCAATATAATGATATTTCGCCACACCATGTACATAGAAAGGATCCTGCTCGATATAGGAGCGAGCTTCCTCCTCTGTCTGCGCATCAACGACGATAATTCCGCCTGTACGAGGCTCCTTCGGCCCGGATAGCAGAAATACACCGCTCGAATAATGCTCGTCCAAAAAGGCACGATGGGCATCCAAATGTACATCCACATCGCTCATCGGCTTCGTATAGCTTAGCTCTACAACATACATGCTTGTACTCCTCCCTGATCTGCTTCATACATAGAAGCAGCCGATGCATCAAGTATTTCGCACGAACCGAATGAAGTCAAGAACTGCTCTGTTGACTCCTAGGTATACCTCGCAATGAATGACTTAGAAGAGATTATCAAAACATAGAAAATACAGGTGTGCTGCACCTTATTTTATTGTCACTTTTTGCTAACCATTCAACTCTTGGAATTCAACTCTATTTGTATTAAAGTAAACGATGTTGCATAAATATACCGCACTCCAAGGAGACTTATTTATACATGATAGCTAAGAACGACAACAATCAGCAAGATCCCTTGCATTCCCAGCAATTGAATATGGGTGGTCTGCTGCATTTCGCAATTCCATCCTTGCTCGGATTGTTCCTCTTCGTCATTCCGATCCCATGGAATGGTGAAGTGACCGTACCCATTGCATTTCTGGCCAAGCTCATCGGACAATGGCTTGCGCCGTGGCTCCCGCTTGCCGCTACAGTCATCATTGTATTGGCGTGGCTGGGGACGGCTTATACTTACTTGCGGAAACCGGCTAATCTGCTGCAACTGCCATTATGGAAGGCGCTGTTCGCCATCTCTCCCTTCTGGTTCGCTGCACGGACGGTAGGCATGATATTTGCCTTCATCACCTATTTCCAGATTGGGCCTGAATGGATATGGTCGGAGCATACTGGAGGCATGCTGCTTACGAGCTTGATTCCAGGCTTGTTCGTCGTATTTATGCTCGCTGGCCTGCTCCTGCCGCTATTGGTTGATTTCGGACTGCTTGAATTTTTCGGTACGCTTATGACCAAGATTATGCGGCCTATCTTCACCTTGCCGGGCCGTTCTTCCATCAACTGCATGGCATCATGGCTTGGCGACGGTACAATCGGAGTCATGATGACAAGCAAACAGTACGAGGCTGGGTACTATACAAAGCGTGAAGCTGCCGTAATCGGCACAACATTCACAGCCGTATCTATAACTTTCAGCTTCATCGTTTTAAGCAACGTGAACCTGGCGCATATGTTTCTTCCGTTCTATGTGACGGTCACATTAGCTGGCATGATCGCAGCCATCATTATGCCGCGCATACCGCCGTTGTCGCGCAAGCCAGACACGTATGCGCCAGGTTCAACCCCAGCAGAGGATGAATCGATCCCATCTGCATGGAGCCCTTGGCAATGGGGACTTCGTCAAGCGGTAAGCAAGGCACGACAACATGAAGGAGCCGGTTCCTTCATGCGGGAAGGCTGTAAAAATACGATTGACCTATGGATTGGCGTGATTCCCGTTGTTATGGCCATCGGCACCATCGCCGTAGCCATTGCAGAGTATACCCCAATCTTCCAATGGCTCGGCGCACCGTTCATCCCGATTTTGCAGCTGTTGGGACTCCCCGAAGCAGCGGCGGCTTCGCAGACGATATTGGTTGGATTCGCGGACATGTTTCTGCCTACGGTGCTGGGTTCTGGCATCGAAAGTGAGATGACCAGGTTCGTCATTGCCGCTCTATCCGTCACGCAGCTCATCTATATGTCTGAGGTAGGTGGATTGCTGTTAGGCTCCAAGCTGCCTGTTAATATGAAGGATCTATTTATTATTTTCCTGCTCCGTACGTTAATTACATTGCCGATTATCGCAATCGCTGCACATCTACTGTTCTGATTGTGAAAATCTAAGATATGGCTCTGTCTTGCGAGATATTTTCTAATTTTCTCCAAGATAAGGGCCATTTTCTATATTGCAACAATGATCAAAAACGATTATCGTTACATCATTCCATCCTTATGACAATCGTTCACCTTAGAAATAGATTTTCTCTCACCCTTGAAACTTCATCTTATTAGAACTATGAACCACCGGCTGAGCCGACAAGGCAGCTCTTTCGCCTGATTTCCAATGTCGATCACTGCTCTGCTATGGATTCGCCTCAGGAAAGGAGTTCTTCCATGGACAACAAATCATCTTCATCATCTATTGCAGCATCCTCACAGGGACATTCGCCATCACGAACGGAGTCCCCAAGCTTGGAGCCAAAAGCACATCTTCAAGCGGACACCATATTCCGCATTCTGCTTGCGATCAGCTTCGTTCACTTGTTCAATGATTCGATTCAGGCTGTTATTCCAGCAATCTTCCCTATCCTCAAGTCATCGATGAATCTTACATACGCCCAGATCGGTTGGATCTCCTTTGCGATTAACGTGACTGCCTCCCTGCTTCAGCCTGTGGTTGGGTATGCTGCGGATCGCAGACCAACACCTGCACTGCTTCCTATTGGCATGTGCTTCACCTTCGCTGGTGTATTGCTGCTTGCCTATGCACCGAATTATATTCTGGTGCTGCTTGCCGTTGTGCTCGTCGGCTTCGGATCAGCCGCCTTCCATCCAGAAGGGATGAGAGTAGCCCATATGGCTGCCGGCGCCCGCAAAGGGCTGGCCCAATCCATCTTCCAAGTTGGCGGCAATGCAGGGCAATCCCTTGCACCGATGCTGACCAAGTGGATATTCATCCCCTTCGGACAATCAGGCGCGCTCGTATTTACATTCGTTGCAGGGGCAGGTATCGCGGTACAAACCTATATTGCACGCTGGTATCGAGCTATGCTCGATAGCGGTTATGCATTCAAGAAGCGGCACCAGGCACGCACGATGGATCCATCGAAGCGCAGCCGTATTCAATCCGCTACAATTATTTTAGTTGTGCTCGTCTTCGCGCGTTCGTGGTACACTGCCGCCATTGGCAGCTATTATTCGTTTTACTTGATGGAAGCCTATCATTTGACGCTCGATGATGCGCAAATTTATATTTTCTTATTCCTCGGAGCAGGGGCAGTGGGAACATTCTTCGGCGGTCCGCTTGCTGATCGTTTTGGAAGACGCAATCTTATTCTAGCATCGATGCTCGGCACTGCTCCCCTTGCCCTTGTACTGCCTTATCTGCCGCTGTTCTGGGCCGGTGTTGTGCTCGCGATTACAGGATTCATCCTCTTATCCAGCTTCTCGGTTACCGTAATATACGCGCAGCTGCTGCATCCCGGCAACATCGGAACCGTATCGGGGCTAATTACGGGATTTGCCTTCGGAATGGGCGGGATTGGCGCATTGGCACTTGGTTATTTCATTGATACATGGGGGATTGAAGCTGTAATGATCGTGTGTGGATTCCTCCCCTTAATCGGCCTCCTGACTTGGATGCTGCCAAGCGACAACACGCTCCATCAATGGGCAAAAGAAATATCGTAGCATGTCGTTATCAGCTCCAATGAACAACACACCTCTTATGTCCCGATGCTATCCGGCACTTGATCGAACAGGTGCTGGGTAGCATCGGCTATTCGTGCAAATTCACCCTTTGAACCTTCCCTTGCAGCAAATCGAATTTAATATTATTAGAAAATGGAAGCCCGCTTCCCCTTGCCCCAGACGCGATGTAGGTCTACAATATTGTCAACTTCACTTGAGGGGTTATTGCCATTCATTGCAGTCTAAGAGACGATGTCCTCCCATAGATAAGTGAAGGAATGAACCCGAAACCGGACACATAACGATGAGGACTGATTAGGTATGCACGTCAATCCATCATTTCAACAATCATGGATTTGCAATGCAATACAGACAACAATGGAGTACATCATGGAGGTGATGGAGGATGCCACAAGTAGACAATGAGGAACGAGAACAAGCCACGGTGAATGAACAGCCGAGTGAGACCGCTGAAGAGCAAGCCACAGCTGAGGAAGTAGAGGCTAGAGTCCGTCTCCAAGAGGCGATTCATCACGTGAATGAATTATATCAGAAGCAGAGATACCAAGAAGCACTGGAGGAAGCGATGCGTCTGCAGCAGCAGTATCCAGAGCACCCGACCGTCATGGCGCTGACAGCAGTCGTCCATAAGCCTGTCGCACCCGATCAAGCGCTCTATTGGGCCTCTGAAGCGTTGAAACGCGATACAAGACTGCCTGATGCCTGGCGCGTGCGCATGTCCATCTATTACGAGCGTCAAGAATGGCCAGCCTTCGAGACTGCTGCGAGGCAGCTTGCTGCGGTAACTGAGGAAGATCCTACGCCTCATCTGCTGCTTGCACAGTACCAGCTGCGCAAAGGCGCACTGGATCAAGCTCTCCTGTCGCTGGAACGCAGCATTGACATCGAGCCTGCCGGCATTGCTTACGCTACCTATAGCTATGTACTGGCGCAATTAAAGCGTTATCCAGAATCCCGCGAAGCAGAACGCAATGCATTAGCATGGCAGGAAAGACATTCCTACACGCTTATGCAGCTTGCTTGGGCAGCGGATCAGCGCGGTGAGCCCGAACGCGCCATGCAATTCATGCAAGATGCCATACGTCTTAATCCTGAAGATAATCAGGTAAGAGTAGAATATATGGATGCCCTGCAGAAATCTCACCCTTGGTTCCGCTTCGTATGGTGGCCTGCGCAGATGCTGCAGAAGCTGTCTCCATGGATTTTAGTCATATTATGGGCTGCATTTGCAATTATTCAACCCACATTGCTTATCGCATTTATCGTGCTTCATGTATCGACATATTGGATTAGCCGCGGATTCGTAAATTGGAAAGTATACGGAAAATTATGGGTGTCTTGAGCGGCACCCTACTCTCCTTAAACCCTCGACAGCATGCCATCCCATCATTTGAGCACATAAGATAACATCCGAACAACGCTCCACACCTAAGTACATGCTCATAACTCAAGCGGCTCGATTTAAAACGTTAGTCCGAATGCAACCCGTTTCCTCATTTCTCTTTGACCCGATAAGCACTCTCCCAGTGCCTCTCCACAGCGTCACCTTCTCTTCACTTTCCCATTCAGATCTATCACGTCTCGACCCCTTATGAACTCACTTCGCCGACTGCTCAACTGCCCTTGCAATGCTCTTTATAAAATAGGAAAATGTTCGTAAATGAAAATCGACCATTTACATCCACTCTGGGGAACGATATACTAGTGAACGTTTTGGAAAATGATCGACTCGAATGATGATCCAACGTACGCAAGATATTGAAACAGGATTCGATCCTTCCTCACTACTTATTTATGGCTAAAGGAGACGTTCACATGACTTCATGGAGAAAACGGACGATGCATTGGACGCCTGCCCGTGTGCTGGTTCTTGGTTTTTTGTCCATTATCACAATCGGGACATGCATCTTGATGCTGCCGATATCATTGGCAGCTGGACACTCCCTTTCCTTCATTGATGCCTTGTTCACCGCTACTTCAGCGGTATGCGTAACCGGTCTGGTTGTTGTTGATATTGGGACAACCTACTCTGCATTTGGACAAGGCGTAATTATATCACTCGTACAAATTGGCGGCATCGGCTTCATGTCCGTGGCCCTGCTCTTCTATCTCATGCTCGGCAAGCGCATTTCCTTGCGGGAACGCCTTATTTTGCAGGAGTCGATCAACGCAAATAGCATGGAAGGCATTGTACGGACCATTCGCCGCGTGATTATATTTGTTTTTATCATCCAGGGAACGGGAACCATTATACTGACATTGCGCTGGGCATTCGACATGCCGCTGCTGCAATCCTTCTATTACGGACTATTCCATTCGATCTCCCTATTCAACAACGGGGGATTCGATCTGTTCGGTTCCAGCTTCCAATTGCATGTTGATGATTTCGTAACGAATGTAGTTGCCATCTTCCTCGTGCTATCTGGCGGACTTGGCTTCATCGTACTTGCAGAATTGTATGAATTTCCGAAATCGCGACGATTGACGCTGCACTCGAAGGTGGTTTTGTCCATGACCGGTATTCTGGTCGTCGCAGGAGCTATCTTCATCTTTATCTTCGAGTTCCAGAATGCATACACGCTAGGATCGCTCAATTGGGACGGCAAAATATACGCTTCCTTCTTCCAGTCCATCTCCGCTCGTTCCTCGGGAACGACAACGGTAGATGTGTCTCATATGAAGCAGGTCACACAGTTCGGTCTTATTATTCTTATGTTCATCGGCGCCTCTCCAGGCTCTGCAGGCGGCGGAATTAAGACGACGACGTTCGCTATCCTATTGGCCGCCGTATATGCGATGCTGCGTGGACGCGAAGATGCGGTGCTGTTCCGTCATCGGCTTGCTAAGGATCAGATCATCAAAGCGTTGACGATTATCTTCCTTGCCATCTTCATGGTGCTCGGTGTATCCATGCTGCTGGCGATAACGGAAGATCAGCCGTTTATTACCTTGCTTTTCGAGACAGTGTCCGCTGTAGCAACAGTAGGATTGTCTATGGGGCTTACACCTGAAATGTCGGCATTCGGCAAGTTCGTCATCTGTGCCACCATGTTCATCGGCCGGATTGGTCCAATGACACTCGCCTATGCGCTCGGCAACCGCAAGGAACAGTCTCTGTATCGTTATCCAGAGGGCAAGATCATGATCGGATAGAACAACACAGCAAAAGGCAGCAAGCATCGCTTGCTGCCTTCTTTATTTCTCTGTATATATGACTACTATTGAATTACGCAAAACGTACTTCAGATTGAACCATAAGCACACAAGGTTCTACTAGGCCGTCTGTTCCCCGCCAGAACCCACCCCAGTAGATTCCGCCACTCCCTTCTTCTTGCCGCTTGGGATGACCAAATTCAGAATCAATGCCGCCAGCGCCCCGACAGTAATACCGGAGGACAATACGTATACCGCGAAATCAGGCAGACCCGTCAAGGCGCCCTCAGGAAGTACAGTTACAGCCATCGTAAGCAGGATTGGCACACCAATAATCATCATCGCACGCTCATCCAAGTCAACGAATTGAATAACCTTCAATCCATTCACGACAATGGCTACACAGACAACACCGAATATGCCGTTAATAACCGGCTCTGGAATGCACGTAATCGCTGCGGACAGCTTCGGCATCAGACCAAGCGCTATCAAGATACCGCCGCCTGCCATAATTGCCATCCGGCTTCCTACGCCTGTAACCGCGATCAGTCCTGCATTGGAAGAATAGCCTGTCATTGGCGTTCCTCCGAACAATGCCCCAACGAAGCAGCCTAGCCCTTCCCCAGCCGCAGCACGGTTCAAGCGCTCATCTGTGAGTTCCTTGCCTGTAATGGAAGAAATAACGAACCACGTTCCTGTTGTTTCAATCAGAATGATGAAGTAGACGAACATCATCGTCATAATCGCACTGAGATTGAATTCAGGCGCACCGAATGGGAAAAAGCTAGGAATCGAAAATGCGTCAGCCTCTGCTACCCGTGAGAAATCAACCTTGCCAAACATGGATGCAAACAGCGTACCCGCGACAATAGCCACAATGACCGAAATGAGGCGCGATACCGTACCCAGCTTCTTCGATTGCCGTCCAAGAAGCATACAAACAATAAGAATCCCCGCTGATACAGCAGCGATGAGAATATTCGTCCACAAGTCGCCTTCTGCACGATAAATATTGTTCATTCCCGTTGGCATCAAGGAAATACCGACAATCAGTATTACGGTTCCCCCTACCAGCGGTGGAATCATACGGCGTACAGCCTTCGCGAACCATTTCATCGGCATGCCGAGCAGCATCATGAGCAATGCCCCCGGTATTAAGCTCCCTGTCATGGCCCCTAATCCAAGCTTGCTTCCAATCGCCCCCATCGCGCCGATAGGCACATAGGACGGCCCCTGTACGACTGGCAGCCGCAAGCCGAAGCCCGTTTGGATTAAGGTCGCAATTCCTGTTCCGATAAAGCACATTTGAATAAAGAATGATGTGTCAGTTGCATTTAGTGACAGCAAGCCTGCAATAATGATCGGTGCGATGTACAAATCCATAGCCAACACGTGCTGGAGTCCTAATAAAAAGGCCTTCCCGGCGCCAATCTTATCATCCACCCCAACGACAAGCGTGTTCGACTTCGCTGATTGTTCCATGTGTGCTCATTTCCCCCCACGTATGCTGTAACGTTCGTTATGATTTTGATCACACCCTGATTATAGAGGGAACATTTCATTTTGTATAGACAAATTACGAATATTAATTATTAATATTTAATTATTGTTCGTGTTTTATATTGACTCGCTCCAATATATTTCCTAAAATAGTTGTGTAAATAGCAATAATACGAAGATTTCTTGTATTTCATCCAATAGATTAAGAACATTACATTCGGATTCAGCTATGGATACCCGGATCATTAAAAAGGAGACTGTCTACATCATGATCGTAAATGATGCCGTATTGCGTAATGAATGGATTGTTGCTTGCCGTGCACAGGATGTGCAGGAGAAGCCGCTGCAGGTGCTGATAATGGGAGAGCGTGTTGTCATTTTCCGGACAGAAGAAGGCGTGCATGCGTTCAAGGATTTGTGTGTGCATCGCGGGGCTGCGCTGTCGCTAGGCTGTGTGAAGGATGGGAAGCTTGTCTGTCCGTATCATGCATGGGAGTTCGAGGGCTCCGGCGCTTGTTCACGCATTCCACAGCTGCCAACGGATCAAGCCATTCCGAAGAAGGCGCATGCGATTACGTACGGTTGTGAGGAGCGCTATGGCCTTATTTGGGTCAATCTCGGCAACACGGATACACCATGGTTCCCATTTGAAGAGTTCGGTGCCGAGGGCTGGCGCAATGTGATATGGGGACCGCAATCCGTAGAAGCCAAGCCGCCGCGCATTGTAGAAAACTTCCTAGATGTTGGTCATCTCGCTGTCGTCCATGAGGGCTACTTAGGCGTAGAAACGCACACAGAGATTGGAGATTACCGGGTTAATCGTGTACCGGAGGGCATCCGTTCCGAGGAGATTGAAGTATTTCAGCCCGATCCAGACGGTTCCGGTCAAGCGAAGAATGTCTATTATACGTACGAGATTGCCCGTCCGCTTACAGTGAAGTTCACGAAGCGCGATAAGGAGACCGGACATCTCATGTCCATTCTGCTTACGGTGCAGCCGAAGGATGCAACGACCTCTGTAGCTTACGGGGTTCTGTCCTTCAGTTATGATCCGGGCCTATCAGACGAAGAGATCGTAAAGTTCCAAGACATGATATTCGCGCAGGACAAGCCAATCGTAGAAAATCAGAAACCAGAGGATCTGCCGCTTGATTTGCAAGTCGAGCTGTCACTGAAATGCGACCGTGTCAGCATCGCCTACCGCCAATATCTGAAAGAGCTTGGTGTTGTGTGGGGAACGGCGTAATGTAACCGGAATGTTGAGATGTCTATCCTTTCATGCCTTGTTGCGATTAATTCTTGTTGCAGGGAAATAGAGAAAAGCCTGGGAGTGGGGTTCCCAGGCTTTTAGCGTTACATACAATCGCAGCATTTCTGCTGTGACAAACATAAGCTTAGACATATGAATATGGATTAGCTCAAGCTTCCAGGTACAGACTTGGACAAGCGTCCAGTCTTGATGGATGTTGGCTTCGCTGCTGGCGAATCACTTTCACTTTCTTACTCACCTCCTTGCGATCATTGGATGTTCAGCATATGCAAGACCCGCTGTCAGAATGACAAGGCCTAGGTCGCTATTGTTATTGAATAGCTGACATGTGCTCTACAGATTGAAGCCAAATCGTACGCAGCACCTGCTTAATCTGCCGCTTCTCATAGGAGCATGGCCGCTCGCCTGACCGCATCCGATATAAAGGGCAGTGATTGCCCTGACAGGCTGGGCGGAAGAAGCAGGATTGACAGTTCTCATCTGTTTCTTCACCGGAAGTGGTCCAGACGGCCATTTTGTCCATATCAAGCTCTAATGTCCCATCTCCATGAATACACCCTAATTGATTGTTCGCTTGTTCAAGTGCTACCGAGCACTTATACAAATTGCCATCTGATCCGACAATCATCGAGTTCGGCTTCGCCGCATAGCAGACCGCCCCTGTCGGCAGCAAAATGTCCTTAATGAAGGAGCTTACTTGCAAGCCTGCCTGGATAGCTTCTTCATTCAATGCCCATATCTCCTTATCCTTAGTGCGGGCATCACATACCGAGAGCATCAGATCATTCTCTCCCCCCATGCAGCCGACTGGACGAAAGTAGACGGAGAACCGCTTGTCATCGCCGAACAAGTCATGCAGCACAGGGATGAATGCATGAACCGCATCCAGATTGCTATTGTCAAAGTTCACACGAATATTAATCTCGAATGGGCGCTTCACCTGCTTAAGCGAGAGCAAATTCGCAATGATGCGCTCATAGGTATCTCCGCCCCCAAATAATCCTCTTCGCGCATTGTGCACTTCAGCAGGGCCATCAATCGTAACCATGTACCGATCAATATGTAAATCTAACAGTTGTTCGAACAGCTCCCGTGTTAAGTAATATCCATTCGTGGATATTTCCGCTTGATAAGCAACATCGTATTTGTCGCAAACATCGATGAACGCGGTCGACAGCTGCTCGATCACATGCGGAGCAAGCAGCGGCTCACCCCCATGCCAGCTGATGGTCAAGAAGTTGAGCGTCTTGGCCCGCTGCTCCATATAGGCGATTAATCCCTCTACGACTTCGTCCCGCATATTGCCCCGTGGGAAGTATTCGTAACAGTAGTTGCAGCGGAAGTTGCACGCTTCTGTTACAAGCAGCACCAAATGCATCGCATCAAGCTGGTGCATCGCCTGATGAAGGAACTGTGCGCGCCGCATCTCGTCCGTGTAAGCCGGAACAAGGAAGCCATGCTCCAATAAATCGCGATAGACGGCATTGTTCGGTTCCACCTCAGCCTGTCCCGGCCGCAGCCAAGACAGCACTCGTGTCTGTTCTTCCGCAGAGAACGAAGCAATTGCTCCAGAATAGCTGTTATATAGTACGAGCCCTCCATCATCAACCTTAGTCTGCGCATTGAACCGTGAAGGACGCCAAGTCACCATTGGCTGACTAGAAGAAGCCTTGTCAGCTGCATATTGGCTATTACAATGAGTGGTTGAAGTTGAAGCTCCTTGTGAACAGGTAGAGGCGCCCTCATTGTTTTCTGAATTCGGCTCTTGTTTCGCGCAAGCCGCACCCTGATAAGGCTGCTGCATGTTAGATGAGGAAGCTTGCCGAGAAGTATGTTGTGAGTCTTGTTGTGCCATGTCGTAATCCCATCCTTTTTCCTGTTAGCACACGTGCTTCTAGTCCTTCCATGATGACGCTCAGCACACAACAGGACAATGACACCCGTCACGTACTCGTGGATAGATACTCAAATCCAGCTATCATCCGTCCGTTTAACACAATGCAAAAAAGCTGCACCCAACCTTATTCCATGAAGGCGGGTACAGCTTCTTATTTACCTTAACCTCAACAATTGTTACTGCTCCACTCTCTCTGCCATCAGCTTCTTATACTGCATCATCATAGCCAAGCGCCATGGAAGCAGCATGCCGAATGCCAGAATGAAGAACATGGACGCACTCTGTGAGATTGACACATACTGCTCCACAACATCATGCAGAATGAGCCGCAGTACGAGCAATCCAACAATGACGACAATGAACATATTCGATCGCTTCAAATATACTTCCTCGCCAATTCGTTCGAACCGGGAGGTGCGAATAAGCGGATAGGCGAAGATCAATGCCCCTGCGAGGAAAGCTCCGATCGCCCATAGCCACGGTATACGCATCGCAGGTATTATGAACATACCGAATCCAGTTGCCATACCGATAGGCGGCATGATTATCTTCTTCATTGAGGTCGGCTTGTTCGCCGCACGCAGACGCAGTACGATTACCCCCGTCCCCGCACACAAGGACACAATCAGTGACATCAACTGTGATGACACGAGTGCATGTGACATGCACCATCACCTCCACTAAGTACAAGCCTATAGTTATCGTTATTACTACCTACTATTCATTAGACCCGTTGGTCATTTCCTGTATGATCTATTATATCGAATTTTATATTCACATACCAATAGCCAGTGAGGGATCTTAACATTGCATACCCAAGTCTATTTCTTATCCGGAGCCGGTCTGGTGCGCCGGGTCGCAATCGCCTCTAGAGGATTATCCGGCCAATAATGTTTGGGATAGCGCCCCTTCAAATCCTTCTTCACGTCAAAATAAGTCGTCGCCCAAAAGCTGGCCAAATCCTGCGTTACCTGTACAGGCCTCTGTGCTGGCGAGAGCAAGTGCATCGTCAGTGCCACTCGTCCGCCCGCAATGCGCGGCGTATCGTGCAGGCCGAATACTTCCTGCAGCCGTACAGCCAGCAGCGGACGATCAGGATCTTGATAATCGATCGCAATGCGCGAACCGCTGGGCACTGCAATATGTGTCGGCGCCTCCTTATCAAGCTGCTGGCGCTGTTCCCACGTCAGCATCGACTCGAAGACCGTCGTAAGGCTAAGCTTGCCAAGTTCATCACGACTGCGCATACCGTATATATGCGGGCCTAGCCACTCCTCCAAGGTGGCTAAGAGGGCTTCTTCACTGGCATCCGGCCATTCCTCAGGCAGGTGCCGGTGCATGAATTGGAGCCTCGCCTGCCACTGGCGCGCCGGCTTCGTCCATGGCAGGAGGGCAAGCCCCTCTTGGACGATGCCTTCCAGCAAGGCATGCTGCACCGCATCTGCATCAGGTGCGCTATGCGGCATATCCTTAAGCGTGAGCGCCCCTAGACGAACGCGTTCCCGAGCTCGAACCGACTGGGTCGTCCGATCCCAAGCAATCAGGTCTTCCCGTGTAAACTCGCTCGCGAAGTAACGCTCCAGCACCGCCCTGCCAAGTGACGCTGCAAGCACAATTCGACCATCGGTGCCAGCATCGTCAAGCTGCACCGCCACAATATAAGGCGACTGTGCCAGCAGGCTTCCGCTTGCAGCAGCTTGCGTAAAGGCCGCGCCACGTCCATTGCGCAGCAAGTAGCGCCCATCTGAACGACGCTCGGCAATCCGATCCGGATAAGCGAAGGCAGCAAGCAAGCTACATGCATCCTCGTCGGCCAAATCCACATTGCGCTGTACTTGTTGCTTATCATCCTGTCCCATACGGAAGGCCAGTCTGTACTGCTTCGCCTGCTCATGAATCCGTCGCAGCACACTCTCATCGACATCCCCTTGACGAGAATGACGTGATGGTGAATGTGTTCCTAACGTCAACAGTTCCATGCGCAGTCCTAAATCGGGGTTCAACGCTGCAGGTGTCTGTCCCGCTTGCCCGAATCCCCCCCTTGAGTTAGCACTGCTACCACTATGGCGAATGACATCCCGCTCCTCCAGCAGCGCAGCTAGCGTACATGCTGCTTCTCCCAGTCCAAGCTCCATCCCCTTCACGATCATATGTGCGAAGCGAGGATGAAGCCCCAACTTGGCCAGCGTACGACCGTGCGAAGTCAGTGTGCCGGACTCGGACAGCGCTCCGAGCTGAACGAGCAGTTCTTCCGCTTGTTGCAGTGCTGCAGGAGGCGGCGGAGTCAGCCACTTCAGATCAGATGCCTCCGTCCCCCATGCAGCCAGCTCCAATGCTAACGAGGCGAGATCAGCCACAAGTATCTCCGGCACATGATGTGCAGGGAGCTGTCTCTCTTCTTCTCTCGTCCACAATCGGTAACAGACCCCAGGCCCAAGACGACCCGCACGACCGCGGCGCTGATCGGCTGAGGCACGTGACACCGGAACCGTCTCCAGCCGCGTAAGGCCTGTCCGTGGAGAGAAGCGCGGCACACGCATCTGACCGCTGTCGATCACGATCCGGACTCCTTCCACAGTTAGACTCGTCTCTGCTATGGCAGTAGCCAGCACGATCTTGCGCATCCCATTCGTTGAGGGGCTAATCGCAGCATCCTGTGCAGCCGCTGACAGCTGTCCATATAATGTGGCAATATATGCACGTTCATTCCACCCGTTCTTCGTCAACTCCTGCTCCAGAGCAGTCTGCACGCGCCGAATCTCCCCCGCTCCAGGAAGGAATACCATGATGTCTCCTTCATGACGATGAAGCGCCAGCATAATCGTCCTTACGATTCGCAGCTCAAGTGAAGTATCTTCACGCCGTTCAGCATATATCGTCTCGACCGGATAACTGCGGCCCTTGCTAACCACTATTGGCGCTCCTCCTAGCATGGCCGCGACTGGTTCTGCCTCAAGCGTCGCCGACATCACGAGGATACGGAGATCCTCGCGCAAGACAGATTGTGATTCGGCGGTGAGGGCCAAGCCGACATCTGCATGCAAATGCCGCTCATGGAATTCATCGAATATAACGAGTCCTACCCCTTCCAAGGAGGGATCCTCTTGGAGCATGCGAGTCAGAATTCCCTCCGTAATGACCTCAATGCGCGTCTTTTCACTTATGCACGTATCCAAACGTACGCGATATCCTACTGTCTCACCGGCCTGCTCACCCAGTGCACGAGCCATGTAGCGTGCAGCAGAACGCGCTGCAATACGCCGCGGCTCCAGCATGAGAATCCGCAGTCCTTGGAGCCATGACTCATCCAGCAGCGACAGCGGTACACGGGTCGTCTTCCCCGCACCTGGCTCAGCTACCAATACCGCCCCTGTATGGCTGCTCAGCGCCGATTTCAATTCTGGCAATACATCATCTATCGGTAAATGATTCCCGCTCATTTCCATCCTCCATACGATAAAAAAGCTGTCTCATCCATCATAGACGAGACAGCTTCCCTACATCAAGATTATCGAAAATACACTTCATTGATTCCGATCATCAATTATTATATACGCTCTTGCCGTTAGCCTTCATCGTCTGCGCTGGTTCTACTCCGCTCATGCTTATGGAGAAGGTCTGCTTATGGCGGCGCTTCAGCAAGCTCAAGCCGAACACGGCTGATACAATGATCACGCTGATGACAATGAGCGAGGACGACACTGGCAGCGCATCCGTCAGCACTCCTCCAGCGATTGGTCCAAGCATCATCCCCGCCGCATGAATCATATTGAATAGGGCATACGCCACCCCATAATCACCGCCCGATGAATCGCCATCCACGATGGCACCTAATGTTGGCAATGTCGGCGAAAGCGTAAATCCTACTGCTGCCCCTACCAAGCAGCCTGCCATCATCAATAGAGTCACATTGCCTGCAAATGCGATTAATGGTAACGTGAGCGCCAAACCAACAAGCCCTATTAGCATGAGTCGGAAAGGATTATGCTTAGCTGTAAGTGTTCCCGCTATTGGAGCGATCATTCCATAGCTCAGTGTCATGACACCGAACAGCATGCCAAGCGCAAGCGGAGACATCTGGAATTGCTCAGTAACATAGACCGGAAGGAGCGGCTCCAGCATCGTCAATGTCGTCTCAGCAAGCAGGATAATCGAAGCAACGAACAGAATCGTCCGATGCCGCAGCAGGGAGAACGTGCCTCCTCCTTCGGCCTGACGCTCCTCTCTGACAGGTTCGCGCAGTGCAAACACGACAATGATCGAAATAACTGCCGTCAATGCTGCTGCGAACCAGAATGGCGTATGGTGATCGCCAATCTCAAACAACCAGCCTCCAATTGGAGCTCCGAGCAGGGAGCCCGATGATATCCCTGTCATGGCAAAGCCCATTGCCGCTCCGCGTACCGGCCCAGAGAACAGATCAGCCAGCAGCGCCATTGCTGCTGTCCATGACGCAGCCGCAGCTAAGCCTTGCAGGAAGCGAGCCGTAATGAGCATTGCCGTCGTTTGCGAGAATACGAACAGCATGGTAGATATCATCATGAACACAAGACCCGTTAAGATCGTCTTGCGTCTGCCAAATTTATCTGCAACCCGCCCGAAAAAAGGCGTGGTAATGAACAGAGCTGCTGCATAACTGCCGAACAGAATACCAAGTGTGGTCGAAGACATCGCATACTCGGTTGTAAAATACGGCACGACTGGAATGAACAAACTGTACAACAACATGTCAATAAATAAAATACCGATAACGAGCACGAGGCCAATCCACTGTGCGCGACTAATCTGCCTCATGAAAGACATAATCCCACTCCTAAAACTAATTTGTTTTTATAAGTTTTCTTAGGCAAAAGACTGAGCCTAATGGTTCAGTCGATATAACCTGATGATTCCAATATGAACGACCTCATGTCCCCAGTGTGAAGCATGAGCCTTGCATTAGCGATAAGATAAATCCCCTTGCATGGATTATCTTTGTTCCTCAGATTGATCTCTAGCAACAAGCCCATACAGCATAATATCTGCAATCGACTTTAATGCATCCGGCAGCGAAATGTTCTGCTTAGCAAAAAATCGCTGATCCAAGGTTGAATTGAACGCATCCGTAATTACCTTCACGATAAAGGCCGCATTATGCCTTAATATGATGCCTTCCTCCATCCCCTGCTCCAGCAAGATTCGCAGCATCTCCCAATCATCCCGGAGAGCCTTATCAATCTTTGACCACTGCTCAGGGTATACGCGCTTCATTTGCTCCAAGATTCGGTTGTCATACAGCTCAAAGTGATTCGGAAGCACGGTCATTACCGCTTTCAATTTATCCAGAAGCGACAAGGTGTCATTCTTCATGATTTCTTCAGTCTTCGCATCACTTTCGTGCATCGTCTGTTCTATGATCGTATCTAGCAGTTCCGCTTTTGAAGAGAAATGCTCATACAAAGTGCGCTTGCTCATCCCAAGTCGACGCGCCAAATCATCCATCGTGAATTTGATCCCTTTGTCTTGCAACTCCTCTATAAATGCCTTCATAATCCGTTCGCGCATGAAATTCCCTCCATTCACGCCGACATAAAACTATAAAAACAAAAATAGTTTTCTTAGTTAATGTCACTATTATACCCTACCTTTTTGACAACAAGCAAGGCCGCGCGCCCCTCTTTTTCACACAGAAAAGCAAAGAAAACACACTCCGTATGATAAGAAGTGTGTCTGCTATATTATTTGCGTTTACCATTTGTGATTTTCTCAATTTTATATGTCTCTGCGTACACTGTTACTACTTGCTCTTGAGTTGAAGCAAAGGCCCATATGTTATTCTTGGAGTCTTTAAATCGAACTGCACGCCCAACCAATTCAACTTTTTTGCCCATTTCCTTCTCCAGTGCTTGTTTTGCTGCATGTACAGCGTTTTGATCAGCATCCTCTAGTTCATATATCACTTCGACTCTTGGAGACTTGTCCTCATCAGATTCCCAACTCACATTGAATCCTTGCCCCGCTACGTAATAAATTTCCTTTTTGTTATCTAATTCATTCAAATTAGATACTCGAGTGATTCTTGCTTGTTCAATTTCAATATTCGCATCTCCCACTACCGTTCGAAGCGCGCTTACTGCTTTTTCTTTTTTCGACTTCTCCCAATTGTTAAATGGGATGGTAAATCTAAAAATCCCTGATGTGGATGTAATCAATTCCACCGAACAGTTTCCATCCTCCCAAGGTATGACGATTTCTTTACCGTCCAAGTATGGTTTCGAGAAAGTAACCGACTTCCCAGCAATTTTTTCTACAGTCGGCCTTAACGCTTGGATAAACGCTTCATCTACCCACTTTATCTTTTCGTCTTGCTTCTGTGCTGGCGTTTTCCCCATCGGCTTCTCCATAATTGATGTTAACTCTACTGCTGAAGTCGGTTGAAGTGCTTGCGTTGCGGAAGGAGAAGGAGCTTGTTTGGTTTGTTGCCCCCATATTACCACTGCCATCGTTGTCCCGATAATAATCAAAAATATACTTCCCCATACCCAAATTGATTTTTTCCTCACGCAGTTCTGTCCCCTCTTAATTGATATGTAATTGTGTAGTTTGCACTCAACAACACACCAGAATTTTATCTCCCAAAATATTCCTACCCAATTATAGGTTCCCTCTTAGATAGATTGCAACCTCAATCTCCCTAAGCAAATTCTTGATAATTGCATTGCATGTGCCCAACACAAAAAGAGCCTGCCCGTCTTATGACGGAACAGGCCTTAAGGTAGGAGCAGGAGCCTTCCCATGAACTGAAATCACCTTGCTGTGGACCAATGCATATGTTGGAGTACATCTTACCAGCTACATGACTTATCGAATCGGCTTAATTGCAGATACCGCTTCAACTTTCCGTGCTGTCATCTGGATGCCTTGCGGAGATTGCGGCTTCGCATCACTCTGAATGACCTTGATTGGGCTGCTGACCTTATTCATCTGGTTGCAGAAGCACATCATCTGTCACCTCCATTCCCTATATCCGTTTCTAGCATATGCAGTCTCTCACTAGATGGATTGGACATGTCGACATCTGCCAAGCGGAAAGGAGAATGTATGATGATCACCTGGATTGAGCTGTTCATATTAGCGCTGGCTTCCTTTCGCCTGACCCATCTGCTCGTCTATGACGACATTATGGAATGGCTGCGCAAGCCTTTTTTGTCTGTTACGTATGTAACCGATGAGAATGGCAATGTGTCGCGAATTACGGAACCAAGAGGCAAGGGGCTTCGC
This sequence comes from Paenibacillus sp. cl6col, assembly GCF_900102125.1. NCBI lineage: Bacteria > Bacillati > Bacillota > Bacilli > Caryophanales > Paenibacillaceae > Paenibacillus > Paenibacillus sp. cl6col. Next base: position 53,031 of record NZ_FNAZ01000013.1, on the reverse strand, counting down.
TATTGGCTGGGCTCACTAATAAGCTGCCATTGGTGTACAGGCATTTGGTGTGCCACCTTGCTGACAGCACTGCAGTTCTACGCCCCCGTCACCTATCCATTTATCGTATTATTAGCTGTCGCTGGCATTGCCGCGCTAATCGAGACCTACTTGCTGCGAAAGATGTAATGTTGCACGCTTGCTAGGCAAGCACACAAAAAAGGAGCCCAAGCTTTTTAGCTTGAGCTCCTGTCCTATTCATAAATACGCATCTTATCGATTGTTCTTGCCCAGCCTTGCGATCATCGGCAAGATCAAGCCTAAACCAAGCAAAATGAATGGCGTGATGACGTTCAGCATTAGCTGGAAGTACCATTCTGACGTAAATGCCTCAACTTTAGGGAACATCCCCATAATACAAGCGAAAGCCGTAAAGACGAAACACCACAAACCGATCACGAAGCCGACCTTGCGATTTTTCACAAATTTATAATCGGATTGGAACTTGTCCCCTAGCTTCATGAGCGCCATGAAGGCTGCGAATACCCATAGGTAACGAAGCGGCATTACGATCGAGTTCAGATCAAGCAGCCAGTTGAAGAGCGAGTTCATGTTGCCAATTCCGATCGCCGGAATAACAATCAGAATCCCTACAAGTACTGCTGTCATAATGTATCCATTGACTGGCGTGTTGCGCTCGTTCGTCTTCATCAGCTTCTGAGGCACGAACTTCTTGTCCGCATCAAGCAGCAATACTTTCAGCGGTGCATCGATAGAGAAGGCCAACGCCGAAATTTGTGCAAGTGTGTTCGCTATCGCATACAGCACGAGGAATGTATTGCCGATTCCATAATATTCACCAAGCATCTTGAACGCATAGTACTGTCCGTTCATCTTCAAATCTGCCGGAATGTTGTTCGAATCGAACATCATGCCCATTGCGAACGAACCGAGCAAGGCACATACAGCAACCATCCCCGCCAGAATCAGCATCCCGCGAGGGAATTCCTTCGAAGGATTGTTTGTATTGTTGACGTATGGTGAGATTTTCTCCGCTCCACCTACGGCAAATACGAGCATGGACAATGTCGTGAAGTATGCGAAGTTAAAGTCCGGAATGAACGAGCTGACCGACATATCTGCCGTCGCAATCGTCGCGCCCGTCAGTGCAGGTGCTGTCACCGCAAGTACAATGTACAGAAGCGACATAATGAAGATGGACATCCCTGCAATCGTACCGATCTTCTTCAAGGAATTGAGCCCGCGGGAAGCAACCCACAGGAATACGAGAAATACGGCCAAGCAGATAAGCTGCAGCGTCAATGTGGAAAACTGATTAATAAAGTTCCCACTGCCTGTTACTGTCCAGCCGAGTGCGATCAGGATCCCTTGCGGCTTCTGAGCCAGGTATGGAATGTGAACAACCCAGTACGTCCAAGCAGCCAAATAAGCGACTGTAGGTCCCATCGTTTCTTTTACCCAGGAACTAACGCCGCCTTGATCGTTTTTGAATGTTGAACCCATTTGTCCAACCATCAGTGCGTAAGGCACGAAATACAGCGCGATAATAAGTATCCAAGATGTTACAACCGTTAACCCTTGGTTTGCATAGTTATTAACAACGTTGCCAAACCCCCACACGGAGACGAAAGCTATCAAGGCAATGTTATACCATCGAAGCTTTTTGTTATCGTCGTTGCGGTTCATGTTGCAAAAGCTCCTCTCACTACTTGTGGAAATATGTTACAATTATGTGTGCAGACACTTTATTAGTATACAATTATCAAGATATGGATTCATAAAGAAACTTCTTCATTTGTTGGATCATATTGGGGCATCCACATTACCTATAAATTGCCCAGTTCGTGTACACTTTATGCCACTACGACCACTCCTAGCCTATCAGACGACTTACAACAAATAGGGGTTTGATCCGAATTCAAAAATATAAAAAAGCCCCGGAGCTGAGTTCCGAGGCTTTTCCTTACGATATTGGATTCCTGCCAACAACCTTAGTGGGCTGGGAAGAAAGCCATTTGAATAGCGAAAATTACGCCAAATACATATAGAATCGGATGGACTTCTTTCCCTTTGCCGCTGAATAGCTTCATAAGCGGATAGGTAATGAAGCCGATCGCAATCCCAGTAGCAATGCTCGAGGTAAGCGGCATGCTGATTAGAATCGCGAATGCCGGGAAGGCTTCGTCGAACTCTTTCCATTTAATACGTGCTAGCCCGTCCATCATGAAACAACCAACAATAATAAGCACTGGAGCTGTAATCGCTGGCAAGGATGAAATCCCTGCGAGAACCGGCGAGAAGAATAGAGACAGGAAGAACAACCCTGCTACAACAACGGAGGTCAACCCTGTACGTCCACCAGCAGCAACACCTGCCGAAGATTCAATGTACGCACTGGATGGTGTCGTTCCCATCAGAGAACCTGCTGTTGTCGCAAGCGCATCCGCCATCAATGCCTGTTTCGCACGCGGAAATTGATTGTTCTTCATTAGACCTGCCTGCTCCGCTACCCCAATCATCGTACCCGTTGTATCGAAGATCGTAACGAGCAAGAAGGCGAATACAACTGTGTATAGGCCATGAGAGAATACACCCGCTATATCCACATCGAACAGCACTGGTGCTGTTGGAAGCGCAATAAAGCCGTCAAACTTCATCAAGCCCATGAAGTAACCGATAATCGCCGTAGCTGCCATGCCGATGAACAAGGCACCCTGTATCTTACGGGCCATCAGGATAAGCGTGATGAACAATCCCGCCAAGGTTAGCACCGTTACCGGTTTATGCAAATCCCCGAAAGCAACCATGGTTGCCTCATTCGGCACGACAATACCGGAGGATTTCAAGCCGATAAAAGCGATAAAGAGGCCAATGCCTGCCGTAATCCCAAACTTCAACGAACTGGGAATTGACTCAATAAGCGTTTCACGCAGCTTCGTAAACGTCAGCAACAAGAAGATAATACCTGCCAGGAACACTGCTCCAAATACAGCCTGATAGCTCACACCCTGTGAAGCTACTACAGAAGCAAAGTATGCATTCATCCCCATTCCTGGTGCTACAGCAATTGGGTGATTCGCGAACAAAGCCATATATAACGTACCGATAATTGCCGAGATTACCGTTGCGGTAAACACTTGCTGGAATGGAACTCCAGCACTCGACAATATCGCTGGATTCACGACAACGATATATACCATCGTTAAGAACGTTGTAATGCCCGCCGTCACTTCTGTGCGCGCGTTCGTTCCGTTTTCTTTCAATTTAAACCATTTTTCCATTGTATCAAGCTGCTCCTTTCATAAGCAACAAAACTAACACTTAGGCATCTTATTAGAAAGGCGATTCTTTGTCAATAAATTTGTACATTTATTCGTTTTTAGGTCACATATATTCCAATATAACACAGAAAATCAGCCAGATAACCCGGCTAAATACGAACATTATGTTTATCAATCAATTTCATCACAAGCCGAGTAAGCCCATCTTTACCAATTGTGACTAAATGAAACAACGATCTATATAAGTGTTCCCTTCCATGCGAGAGAGATTCTTCAATGCTTGTCTGCTCCCCTTATGGATAGTATGTCTACAATTGGAGTCCTCACATTCTTCAAACACCGTTTTTCCGGGGCATTTCGACAATGTCCACATAGAATCATCATTTCTATTCATCCCCCGAACTGCTCCATTCATCCCAGAAGCTGCTCTATTCAAGCAGAATATACGGCAATTGCCTTCCATTTAGGATATGCTTGGATCATCAACGACACGAGAGGAGCCCGGGAGTTTATGAACAAGACTATAACGAAGATGGGTCTGCAATTCTTGCTTGCTTGCGGAGTATCAATACTTGTCGTATACGTCATCAAACATATGGCTTAAACCAATCTATTCCTGCTACAATCATATTCACCGGTATTTCCCGGAAAATAATATCAGTTTACATACTCATCACTATAAATCGTAAGGAGACATCATTTTATGAAATCATTTTCGACGACTTGGAAACGAAAAAGCATTCCTGTATTGTTTGCATCCGTCCTTGCGTTAGGCTCAATGCTTAGTTGGCAGTCAACTGTACATGGTCAAGCCGCAACAGCAGCAACTAGCATGCAAAGCACAACAATTGCCGGAACATCTTCAACAAAATTTACAGAGGATTGGCACAAATGGATTAAAAATAATGCTTATACATTAGATACCATTACCCCAGAGAGCACGAAAGACGGGGCCGTCACAGGCGAGCGTTTCAAAGACTTGGACATGCTGAAACCGCTTTTGTCGGATAAACGCATCGTATACTTGGGCGAAAGCTCTCATGGTGTAGGCGAATTCAATTCCGCCAAGACACGATTAATTCAATTTCTCCATCAGGAGCTTGGGTTCAATGTCGTCGCCTTCGAATCACCGCTCGGTAATGCAGCAACCGCGTTCGGCAATGTAAAGACAAGCGAGGCGGAGCAATTGATGAAGAAATCCGTATTTCCACAATGGTGGGCTACAGAAACGACTCCATTGTTCCAATACATCCAAGATTCACAGTCAACGGAAACGCCGATTAAGCTTGCCGGATTTGACATGCAATCCTTGGGACCATTTCTCAACGGAGAGATCCTGAAGGATGAAAAGCTAGCAACGCAATTTGCTGAAACCGAGAAGAAGCTGTTCCGCTGGACCAATTCCGAAGACCTTGCTGCTTACTCCGCAGTGAAGCCGGAATTGCAAAAGCTGTACAAAGACGTTAAGACAAAGGTTGCAGCCAACGAAGCTCATTTGAAGGCCATGTACCCGGACAATCCGCATCTCGTTGCAATGGTGAACCGAACGCTGGATGACCGCCTTCGCGTCGTAGATGAGTACATCGAGCTGTCGATCAAATCGAATATTGCTGCGCAGACTGGCGACTATGCAGTAGCGACGAAGATGATGGAATGGCGGGATAAGGCGATGGCCGACAATCTGCTCTGGCTGGCAACTGAAATCTATCCAATGGAAAAGATTATCGTCTGGGGACACAATGCCCATATCAGCAAAGCTGAATCTAAAATGGAGCAATCATTCATGCCTGTCGCAGGGCGATTCATGGGTGAACTTATGCAGGACTCGATGTTTGGTCCTTATAGCTACACGATTGGTCTCTATGCAGGAAGCGGAACTACCCATGACAATTTGGGCGAGCCGTTAGAGGTTCAACCGCTCCCGCCTAGCTCCATCGAATCCATTATGAAGGCAGCTAATCAGCCGTATTCCTTCGTCGATATGCGCTATGCAATGAAAGGCTCTGGGACATCATGGATGGACGAGCCGCGTACCGCACTGTACTTCGGAGTGCTGCCAGAGGTATTCGTACCTCGCGAGCAATACGACGGGATTCTCTACATCGACAAGGTACAGCCGCCAACACCGATTAAGTAACAACTGCTTGCACCGATAGATGCATCGAACGATTGAATGAAACCGCAGCCGGTAAGCGAACAATGCAACACAATGAATCGCAGCTTCGATACCTAACACTTGGAGGACAATCCGATGAAATCAAAAAAAGGAACATGGAAACGTCAAAGCCTATCTCTAGCTCTCGCTTCCGTTATCGCACTTGGTACAATGCTCTCCTTCGGAGCCCCTATACATGCTCAGGCTTCATCTGATAAGCAGGGAGATCAGCTGGAGCAAGCACGTACCAGCTCACAAACACGTGAAGATTGGAAGAACTGGCTGAGCGACAACGCAGTCTCGCTGAATTCGATCAATCCTGAACAGACTGGATCAGACGCACGAATCGCACCCGAGAAATTTGCCGATTTAGAGGCCTTAAAGCCATTACTGCAAGGCAAGCGAATCGTCTATTTGGGCGAGAGTTCACATGGGGCAGCTCAATACAACTCCGCCAAAACACGTCTCATTCAATATTTACATCAGGAGCTTGGGTTCAATGTCATCGCCTTCGAGACGAACTTAGGCAATGCAGCTGGCGCTTATGGCAATGTAAGCTCGCAAAAGCCGATTGCGACAATGAAAGATTCCATATTCCGCATCTGGCAAGCACAAGAGACCGTGCCACTGTATCAATACATTCAAGATACGAAACGTACCGATAAGCCGCTCACGCTGGCCGGCTACGATATGCAGCCGCAGGGCGTCATGTTCGCTGCTGATTGGATGGGCGATGCAAAGCTTGCCAAGCAGTTTCAGGAGATTGAACTAGCACTGGACGAATGGGAAATGAGCTCGAATCTGGAGGGGTATCAGAAGGTAAAACCAGGCTACTTGAAGCTGTATGAACAAATAAAAGCGACCATTCCAAAGCGTGAACAGGCGCTGCGCAAGCAGTTCCCGGACAACCCGCATATCGTACAGCTTGTACAACGCGCAATCGACAACCGAATTCAAATTGTTCGTGAATACATGGAACTGACAATTAAGTCTACTCTATATATGGAGGGCAAAAACCTCGATTATATGTCCATGATCCAATCATGGGAGTATCGCGACCAAATGATGGCAGATAACTTGGTATGGCTCGCTGACAACGTCTATAAAAACGAGAAAATCATCGTATGGGCACACAACGGACACATTAGCAAGGCACATTCCAAAGAGTTTGGCCAAGCATTGCCGCTTCGCAATATGGGCGAAATTATGCAGACGACCAAGTTCAAGGATCAAGGATATGTAATGGGCTTATTCCTAGGCAAAGGAAAGAATGCGCATGTCACACGCGAAATCTATGACGTACTTCCGCCTATGCCGCATTCTATAGAGGAACTTATGACAAGCATCGGCAAGCCTTACTCGTTCATCGATATGAGCCATGCTCCAGCCGTTCCAGGCACTACATGGATGTCGCAGCCAATGACGTCATACGTAACAGGCATCTCGCCAATAAGCAGCATTCCGAGCGAGCAATATGATGGCATCTTGTTCATCAACGACGTCACACCTCCAACATATTTGGAGAAATAAAAAATAAATAGTTATCAAGCTCCGAAACTTCATCATTAAGAAGCTTGCAGCTAGGTACGCTGATAAGCAATCGCGGCCCAGCTTATGCAGCATTGTAAATGCATAAAAAAAATTAGGATAGAGGGATTCAACTGCTTCTGAATCCCCTATCCTTCATTAATCCACTGCTACTAATCGATTGCGGCCAGACTGCTTCGCCCGGTACAGCTTCTGATCCGCCATGGCAACCAGCGTATTCGGTTCTGAGTCCTGAATATCCTCAATGCTGCAAGATGCAACACCAAGCGAGCAGGTCACAACTAGACTCACCTCTGAGCCAGCGTGCGGTACTTTAAGCGACTCTACATGAAGACGAATTTGCTCACCGATGGCCTCAGCCTGACGAAGATCCGTCATTGGCAAGATCACGCCGAACTCTTCCCCACCGTATCTGGAAACAACGGCAAGCGGCGGTGTAACCGCATTCTGAACTGCCTGCGCTACTCGTCGCAAGCATTCATCCCCAGCTAGATGGCCATACGTATCGTTATATTTTTTGAAATAATCGACATCAAGCATAATTAGTGATAGTGGACTTTTCTGCAGCTTAACCCGCTCCCACTCCTGATTCATCATCTGATCGAAGTATCTGCGGTTGTAAACCCCGGTTAACCCGTCGGTATAGGAGAAATCAGTTAGGAGCCGATTCGCCATTTGCAGCTTCTTATTTGCTTCCTTCATCTGCTCTTCCGCTACAATCCGTTCAGTTACATCATGGAAGTACACCGACACCCCGTTGCGAGACGGAAATACGCGATGCTCCAGCCATCTGCCATGCAGCTGATCAAACTCCGTAATCTCCGCCGGTTCTCCCCGCTCCATGACTTGGTGGCACACCTCGTACAGCTTGGTCTGCTTCAAGTGGGGATTAATATCCCAAATGGACCGTCCTTTTACAACTTCGAAGGAGAACCCCAAATACTTCTCCGCTTCCTTATTCATATACGTATAGCACCACTGCTTGTCTACTGCAAGAAAGGCATCGGTAATGCTATCAAGAATAATTGCAATTTGTTCCTGTGAATTGTGGAGCGCCCTTTGAGAATGATGGAGCTTCACATTGAGCTGATTCATCTGATAAAAGAAGACAAATAGTACAACTGTTGCCGACAGCAATGAGTTAACGCATGCCACGTACCAGCCAAGCGTGTATCTATCGTTGGCCAGCAAAGTGATCGACACATCCAAAAAGAATGTGAAAACAGACAAAAGAAGCCATAAGTGCAGCAGGCTCCTTCCACGAGTTACCACATACAAATACATACAAGCCACAAGACTAATTACCCATACAATAGGGCCTATCCCTGTTGAAAGGAGAAGACCTTGGCTGCTATCCGAAATAAGCGTAGGCAGCCATTCATGCTGACCTGCCAATATATACGTAATCATCCCGACAACCAGCACTACAACAATAAACATCACAGTTGAAGCAGCCGTCTTATTCTTGTGCTCTGATCGCGAATAGGACTCCTTCTGGATACTGAACGTATACAGCAGTATCCCTGCTGGAAATCCCGCATGCCAACATCCCCAGAACCATACCGAAGCCCGAGACCCTGCGTACAGAACCCCCTTATCACTGAATATGCCTGGGAAAGTCAGAAGATGCGGAATCATAATTAGCCCTGTAAAAAAAAACGTCCCCGATAAAATCAAGATTGGCTTATAACCAGTTGCACGATATTGAATATAAAGCAAATGCGAAGTCATGAAATCACCAAACATGTTCCATGCAATAAAGATCGGGAAAAAGGGAGTTACCCCCCATAGCGGCGTTGATGCATACGGTATAACCACAAGAGTGCTAACCAGCGTGACGAAGCCAATAGTCAAGGCTATCCATTTCTGTTTAGGCACAGTCGGTATACTAAATAAGCTTGCCAGTGGATCTCGTATGCGATGCATTGATGCTCTCAACCTTTCCGCCTATCACTTGTTTCAATCCGAATCCTGTTGTGATTAGTAACATAGTATCATATATCTACAGGAAGACAGGCTCAAATTCTAACAATTACAAGACATGAAGATACCTTAGCCCCAAGTAACTGCCACATTTGTGTCCTTTTTACTATATAACGAAATCAGCCTGCTGTTGAAACAAAAGCAACTGTATCACCATGGGCAAAAGGGCTGCCCAATTTGAGACAGCCCTCCTATTATAACCGCCTTACACGATTATTGTATTTAAATGTAACATGCTCTATCGGGAACGACGTCCGCCGCCACGACCGGATGAGCGACCTCCACCTTGGCTCGAACGGCCGCTGGATTGGCCACCAGACTTGCCGCGGCTCTCTTGGCGACCAGCGCCTTGGCTTGACTGCGACCGGGAACTACGGCCCTGGCCTCGTCCATCGCGCGCACTGCTGCGTCCGCCATGGCCTTCATTTCTCGCTTCACGCCGTCCGCTACGGCCACCCGCATCACTGCCTTGCTTGCCGCGAGCAGCACCGCGTCCACCTCGACCTGCACCTTGACCGCGTGCATCCTTCGCGTCGCTTCGTGTTCCACGACTATTGCCGCGTCCGCCACGTCCGGAACTGCGTTCATTGTCTGACTTCTTGCCACGACCAGTCCGAACATCGCCAGCAACCTCAGTGTGCTCCCCATCTTGATTACGACGCTCCAGCTTCTGTCCGATGCCGCGCTCGATCAGCTCCACAGCCATACGATCTCTAGGAGAAGCGAATGTGATCGCGATCCCTTGCGCACCTGCGCGGCCTGTACGGCCAATGCGGTGGATATAGCTCTCTGCATCCTGAGGGACATCATAGTTGAACACATGTGTAATACCCTCTACATCCAGCCCTCGTGCCGCAACATCCGTCGCGACAAGCAGTTGCATCTTCACCTTGCGGAAGCGTTCCATAACCTGCTCCCGCTTCGACTGCGACAAGTCGCCATGCAGTTCGTCCGAATCATAGCCCATTTCAAGCAATTCTTCATTCAGCTTGCTTGCTCTGCGCTTCGTCCGGCAGAAAATAATGGCTTGATAAGGGCGATGCTCATCAATAAGCTTGCACAGAGTCGCCTGCTTCGCACGATCTGTCGTTTGCACGACAATCTGCTTCACGTTCTTCACGGTAATACGCTCGCTCTGCACATGGATATCAATCGGACTGCGCATAAATCGCTCAGCCAAGCGTCTTACATTCACTGGCATAGTAGCAGAGAACAGCAGCGTCTGGCGATTCGTTGGAATCTGGCGAATAATTTCCTCTACTTCCCCTAGGAAGCCCATATGAAGCATTTGATCCGCCTCATCCAATACCAATGTCTTCACTTTCGACAGCGAGATTGTCCCGCGTCTCAGATGATCAAGCAATCGACCTGGCGTTCCGATGACAAGCTGACGACCGCCCTGGAGCTTGCGCATTTGACGTTCTACATCTTGTCCACCGTATACGGCTAGCACGTTCACACCTTCATAAGCCTCAATAAGCTTCTTCGCTTCTGCCGTAATTTGCAGAGCCAACTCCCGCGTAGGTGCAACAATCAATGCCTGAACATGTGTTGAACTTGCATCAATGCGTTGAATAATTGGCAGCAGGAAGGCAAGCGTCTTGCCTGTCCCCGTCTGCGCCTGTGATACAACATCTTCTCCTGACAGTACGACCGGAATCGTCTCAGCCTGAACCGGTGTTGGCACCGCAATTCCATGTTGATTCAATGTGTGCACCAATTGCTCCGTTACTCCCAATTGTGCGAATCCTCGTTGATTTAAGCCCGTCAGACAGGCCACCCCATTTCTGTATGATTCAATCTAGTCCCTATCTTGTGATGATGTATGGAAAATCGACTTCACTCTGCCTACTTGTCCATCCTGCAGGCGTACCTTGATGCCATGCGGATGAGATGGAGAATTCGTCAGAATATCCTTCACGATACCTCTTGTCGTCTTGCCCGTACGCTGATCCTGTTTTAGCACAATATCCACCTCAAGACCAGCAAATATATGCTTTCGCTGCTGCCCATTCTGTTCCATGAAGACACTGCTCCTTGCTCATTCTATCCTTACCTGCTGACTTGCAGCAGAACCGATTACGCCAACATTTTCATGTATGTGAACGACAACGGTATCCACATATTATACACGGAAACGTCCCTATGGTATAATGGACCATCAAGATCGATTCCATCGTATAAATTCAGGAGGTAACATGCTGACGTTTGAACAGAAACTAGCGGTTATCGAATCGTTCCCAGAGCTTGAGCGTAATAATGTATCACTGGGACGAGTGAACTTCCACTATGAAGACAGCATTGTGGAGAAGAAGACTGTCGTCTATCACCTGCATCCGAACGGCAACGGATTCGTCTATGCCGGCTATGTATCGGGTTATGATACAGATGCCAAAGGCATGGTCAACATCCGTGAATACTCGGAAGAGGAGCTTCGCAAGCTCATTCGCGCCTCCATTGATTCCATGTCGCCTGCTTCACAGGAGGCTGACGTCGAGATGGAGGACACAGCTGAAGAGAGCAGCAGAGAGCGCTATATCAATGACAACTACGAGACACTATGGCTCGAGTATGACTTTGAGTTGTGGAACATCTATGCGGGCGAGAGCCTGGAAATGACATTCGAGACGCGTGAGGAAGCAGAGGAGTACTTGCAAGAGGAAGGCTTCTCACCTGCAAATTCATAGCAGCCAGCGAAGGGGGGGGAAAGAAGTGCCGTACAGACTCAGGCAGCATCTTCCCCCTTACTTTATGATTTCTTGCATATTCAGCTTACTATATGCCTCCTTGCACTTCATGCAAATCCAACCATCACTACCGTACACACTCCACGCTTCATCTCTATATCAAACAGACAGGGGGAACGACGCTAACAAGCAAGCAATCTACTCGTACATATAGAGTAGCCACAATTCGCAATCCCCATCAATCCTCCCGCCTGCTGCATGAGGCAGAGGCACAGGGCGTCAGGGAGCGGATCGACATTCAAGTTCTCGACGTGAACGACCCGAATAGCATTGCCACCGCTGCACAATATATCCTTAGCACTTATGGCAGCGTGCGCCTTCTCGTGAACAATGCTGGATTTGCGATAGACGAAAATAAACAACTAGGAGCAGCCTATTCCCGCAATCGCCCCAACACGCCCGATACGTATGCGAGCAATTACAAGCAATAAGAATGAAAATCAATTCTATTATCCATAAAACGTTCATTTGAGAAATAAGCGAGGTATGGATACAATACATTATACTCATTACTAAATGAGAATCTTTTTACTTTAATAAAAAGGATGGTTCCTTATGACTCACCACGACTACCACCATCTCAACCATGTGAAGGAACAAGTCACTTCGAAGCGTACATTGTGGATTACATTAGCCTTGACCTTATTCTTCACCATTGTTGAAATTGTGGGCGGGCTTCTGTCCAACTCACTTGCTCTCTTATCCGACTCTGCTCATATGATATCGGATGTTATCGCATTAGGTCTCAGTATGACCGCCATTTACATGGCAACTCGGGAACCCAACCAGCGATATACGTTTGGCTATCTCCGATTCGAAATCATTGCATCCTTCCTGAATGGACTGGCTCTGATTGTGATTGCAATTGGAATCGTTGTCGAGGGTGTTAAGCGGATGGTTCATCCGCAAGATGTTGATCTGCGGCTGATGCTGATTATCGCTACGATCGGCTTGATCGTAAACATTGTCCTGACGCTTGTATTGAGTCATAGCATGAAGGAAGAGGACAACCTGAATGTAAAGAGTGCCTTGTGGCACTTTATCGGTGATTTACTCAGCTCTGTAGGTGTTATTGTATCAGCCATTCTCATCTATTTCACAGGACTGTACGTGTTGGATCCATTGATTAGTATGGTGATTGGGGCCATCATTTGCATTGGCGGCGCGAAAATCATTCGCGAATCCATCCTCATATTAATGGAGGCTGTCCCTGACAAATACGATCTGGAGGAAATACGTGCGGAAATGAACCAGGTGGAAGGAGTAGAAGATGTCCATGAGCTTCATCTGTGGGCGGTATCCACCGATCACTATTCATTGACAGCGCATGTCTTCATCCGTGAGGATATTCAGCCCTTCTGCGTCATTCTGGCTATCAATCATATGCTTAAGGCGAAGTACGGCATTGAGCACACCACGATTCAAATTGAGCATCCTGCCATGCATGATCATGGTGAATATGGCAAGCAATTTTTGCAACAAGCTGAGAGCGCAGAAACTAACCCAGTGTAAGAGATAAGCCTCACGAGTATCCTAGTCGCCACAATGGAAAGCAGCCTGCCGAGTTACTGCTCAGCAAGCTGCTTTCTTTGTTAGGATATAAGGGATATAAACAGCATCAACCGACTTCTTGCTCGCCTATATGACTTACATGATAAATATACGACCCAGGAATTGATTTCATCTGTTCGATCACACCATGATAGGTAGCGTAATCGATCATGTACACATAGGCCCCTGGTAAATCCAGTTCTTCCGCACATTTGTCCGTAAATTCGGAGAGCCACTCTGCCTCTTGGCCAGCAGCCTCCTGCGGTACGTCAACAACTACCCCATATAGGTACACTCCATATTGATCAGGGAAATGCTCCAATTTCTTCTGAACCAGATACGCTTCTTGGATGATAGGGATAGAAGCAAGCTTCTCTCTGGTATCCTTCAGCTCTTGCTCACTCAGCCCATGATGGATATAGGTGTTGTCCTGAAAGGTTAGATGCGTACGTTCCTCAATCGCATCCTTGTTCTCTTCCATCCAATCCATCGCGCGTTCCGCATAAGAATCAGCTTCCTCATATCGCCCCATGTGAACCAGATAATTGTAGATCCACCGGCACATCTGATTCGTCCGGAACATATCCAGCTTCATCACTCGTTCAAGCAGATGAATTCCGCCTTCATCTAAATACTGCAAGCGGATGCGCCCTTCTTCTTGCAGTGGCTCAATCTGATCCACATACTCCTCATTAATACGTTCTAGAAGAGGAAGAGCTTCTTCGCCGCCATACAGCAATTCCGTTGTATGCGCATAACGGCGCCCCTGCTCGAAGCTCAGCTTGCCTTGCTGCTGAAGCTCTTGCTTCAGCTCTTCATGCTCCGCCCGTACCGGCGCATATTCGTGGTGTCGCTCTTGCCAGCTTGTTGCAATTTGTGCAATCCAGCGGTTGTCCACTTCTTCCAGCAGCACCTTGTACAAGCTGCCTAGAAAATATTCTGCCGCCGTAGAGCCGCTTAATGGTTCCCAAGAAGGAACATGAGGCGCCTCAGAAGACTGCTGAATCGCCTGCAGCCGATCCGACAAGGACGGGTGCGTGTCCGTCAGTCCCGTTCGTTCAGCTAGTGCCGCCTGCCCCCATTGCCGCACCGTACGTTCTGGAAGGCCCTCTTGCAAGAAACGTTCCAACGAAACGTAAATACGAGGAGGTTCCGATACGCGCTGTGCAGCCCGATACTGCTTCGGCCAAAATACTTCCGACAAATAAGCGCCTAACACATGGACCTTATACAGGGAGGAGACCGTTACTTCAGCGCCAGCCAGCTGCACTGAGGCGCGGTCTGCACTATATTCGTTCGCCCGCCGCAGTACGAATGTATATGCGGAGTAGTAAGGATAGAACTTGTTAAAGAATTTCTTGAACAACCCTGTACCGAACTGATTTTTCTCCTCCAGCTTCCCTACAATCGTTCCCCATGTCTTCACGACCCGGTATACCCAGCCTGAGAACCGGCTGTCACCGCCAGACAAATGGCCAAGCTCATGCGCGATTGTCGAACGGAACTCTTCTGGCGTAGAGGCCATCATGTAAGGCAATCCAACAATCAATATATTTTTGTGCCAACCAAACATACCTAAGCGAGGATGCTGCAGCATCGCAGCATTGAATTGTTCATCTACGATGATGCTGTCCACGCGAGGGGCCTTTAATTCACGCGCCATTCGATCGACCTCTGCATACAGTTCCGGCACTTCCGAACGCAACAATACGCGCCCTTCCGGCTGCTCGAAGCGAACCCATAATGAACGTAGAATAATAAGCGCAAGCGGAATAAGAATAATGAATAGCTTTACTTCACCCGCATTGACTCGTCCAGTGAAGATGGAATACCAGATGAGACCGCCTACTAAACCAAGCAGAATTGCTAAAATGAGATAAATATAGCTGAATCCAAGCACTGTTAATCCAAGTACGCGCAGCTTGTATCCTTGCGGAGAGCGCTTCGCGGACTTCTCTAGACGTTCGATGAGAGCTGCGAACTTCTCGTAATCGACTTCCATTCTGTTATGCACCTGCTTCTTATGTAGTCATACATACGATATCTATCATGCTGCTTCCTTCAACCCTTCACATCCAGCGTACTGAAGCCGCAGACTGATCCGCACGTTCCATATCCTGAATATACCGGAGCAGCTCTTGCTGACGCTCCGTCAGGAGGCGCCTTCGCATGACAAGCTCTGATTGGAATTTGCTTAACCGCTGCTTCATCTCATCAGCAGAGATACCAACCCAATCCTGAAGCCTCGCAAGCTGCTGCTGAACATACTGCTCATTGCGCTCTAGCAGTTCTGCTAACTGACCAATCTGCTTGTGCGCTTGGCGCAAATCATTCAATTCGACCAGGATACGGTCGTTCATCATATTCCCTCCTTTGCTTCTCGACCTTCCATTCATTTCATTAAGCCAAATCAGCTGCCTTGAACTCATTGGCCTTGCGATCAATATAGCCTGCAAGCTCCTGCACTGCAGTCGCATACCATTCCGTCATCTGCGTAAGTTCTTGCGTGGTGTTCTCTGCTATCGATACGATGCGCTTGCTCTGACTCGTATGAATCAACTTCGTAATACTGCCAACTGCCGAGCCCGCCTGATCATGGAATTGTCCAACATGCTGCTCTAGCGTTCGCGCAACACTGCTGAGCTCTTCGGGGCGAAGCGCAATCAGCTTGCCTCCACCTAGTCCCTCCATGGCCGCGCTTAACGCAGCTTGAACGAGCCCCCCGCCTAATGACATCCCCGCAAGAAGAACGGAATCGCCTTCAAGCAGCGCACGCGGCGAAATCGTCAATTTTTCCCCTGTCGCCCGATTGATCAGCTCATTCTTGATATCGCCATCCTTATTGAACTTGTATTGATCCAAGGAATGAAAATTTTTATCGCCGGATATGGTATCAATAAACCGTTTAATCCGTCCCTTAATACCCTTGTATTCGCTATTCGCGGTCTTAAAACCTTCGCCAAGATAATACGTTGAGCCAACATGGCTATCATACTCTTTGAGCGGTCCCGCTCCTATCGAATCGCTCGGGTGCACATAATTGATAATTTTGTCGTCAAACTCTCCATTTTTGGCCTTTTCCGCTAATTTGTCAGGCAGCAGATTCGTTACGCTTGGTGCACTGTACGTTACCGCACCAACACTATTTTTAGCGCCAGCATACTGCGCCAAGCCGCCGCCAAGGGAGTGTCCGGTCAACGTAACCTCATATTCGGGATACTCCTCCTTCACCTGCCTCACGAGCACATCAGCTTGCCGGAACTGATTATGCTTGTAGTCATGTATATCTTGCTCCATATTTTTCCTCGGGTCTAGGTACGAGAGAATTATATTTTCCCTGGAACTGAATCGTTCCTCCAAATCCTTCGCCTTGCCGAGAACAACATCATTTAAATCCGTCTTGAAATCAGGTAGTGAACGATCAAGGCTTGATGACCCTTCTGTACCTCGAAATCCAACAACTACTTGCTTCGTATCCTTATTGCGGAACACGACTGCATCGAATCCAGATTCAGAATCATGCAGCATCGTGCCCTTCGGCTCAACAACCTCCCACGAGCCACTTGCGCCATCATATGCGCCAGGTGGAACCTTATCATAAGCTGAACTGGACATTTTCCAATAATCTTCATCTGATATGCGTGTTTTTTGGGCCATAGGATTCTCCTGTCTTTTCATTTTTTGGTATCTATCATACAATATTATAAAAATACTTCCTGTAGGAGTGAAGACGTTATGCAAAAAAATGTCCGCTATACAGGTTTTTTGATTCTCATTTTTGCAATCTTAATAGGATGTGAAGCCGCTATGAACCCTGAACAAAAGCAAGCAGCTGTTCAACAAGCAATGGCAACAGGAACTGAATATTTTAAGGACAAATACGGTTTGGAGACGGAATGGACAGAGCATCAATTCCAGCCTGAGCATGCCTCCAGTCACATTGCGTTATACGGGCATGTCAAGGATAAGCCTGAGGACAACATTTACATTCTTATCAATTACAAGACGTTCGAAGTGATCAGTTCGGTGCACCCGAAGGAAGAAATTTCATAAAACTAAAAAAGTAGATTCATCTTGAATCTACCTGAACCGATGCACAAAGAACCCTCATCATGAGGGTTCTTCCCTTATCAGTAAGCTCATATTTACAACGCCACAGACATGCCGCCCCATTCCAATTCCTCTTGGTAAACAGGCTGTACCAGATTGCGCAGGTCACCCTTATATACAAGTTCCAGCATCTCGGAGCTGCGGAAATCATCGGGCTCTACAGCTGCCGCAGGCTTACCGACGACGTTCAGGCCGCATTCCTCGAATAGCGAAGCGACGAATTGAGAACAGAAAAATGCCTTCTCCCGCTCAACCTGCAGCTTGAATGGAATGCCTAGCACACCAAGCAAGTTATACGAATATTTAGCTTCATTGAACATCATGGTGATGATGCGGGCACGAATCATATGGTATTGCGCAGCATTCACCATACAACGGTACATGGCGCATATCGTCGGCTTACCGTCAGCACGCAGTAGATCACGCTCTACCTCTTCACGCATGAAGCCTGCTGTTAACGGAATTCGGGAAGGCTTCTGTCCGAAGCTATATACTTCCCGCAATGCCGGATCGAAGGCAACGGATACGTGATTTAGCGGTGCCTTGGTGTACATTCGAATGAGCTTAGAAAACAGTGTTCCTGTATCGGTCAGTACAATATAAATCGGATACCTCTTCGCATCACCCTGTCCTGTGCCCTTACCCGCATTGATTATGCTGTCCATCCATTCAGCCATGCTACATTCGCCCCTATCGCTCTCTGTATTGCTGCTACTTCCATTTTAGATATTGAACATATACCCCGACACGTGCTGGCGACGGGTTCTGAACTGGACTTTCGTCGGGTGATCACATCCAACCTGCTTTTTTCCTCTCAGATTCTTAAGCAGCAGCCACTCATTAATAGCGGCTCCTCCCACACTGTATGGCCAGCCATTTTATTATTCGTGCATATGAATTCCTAGATCCCTCCATGTACACAAAAGGAGCCCAATTCCTAAGAATTGGACTCCTTCACCATTCCGAATGTTCCATTGTGTTCTACATCTTAACGCAGTCTGGCAGCTGGCCCGCAGCTCTCCCGCACGATCAGCTCTGTTGGTATCATAACCTTCTTGCCAATGATCCGCTGCTTCTCCAGCCGCTCCATCATGAGCTCCAGCGCCGTATCCCCGATACAGTCACTATGCAGTCTTACTGTGGTAAGCGCAGGGGTCATGAATTGAGCAACCGCAATATCATTGAAGCCAACCACACTAATATCCTCCGGCACTCGCAAGCCACGCTCCTGTATGGCTCGAATCGCACCGATCGCCATAGAGTCATTCGCCGCAAGGACGGCGGTACAGCCGCGTACAGATGCAATTAGCTCCTTCGTCAAACGGTAGCCATCTTCGGCTGAGAAGGTTCCGACACGCACCAAGGATGAATCAAAGATTCCCGCTTCCTTCATCCACCTCTCGTAGGCGACCTCGCGCCGATCCGCTGTCGAGGCTCCGTCCAGCACGTCTCTTCCGCCTACATACGCAATACGCTCATGTCCTAATGCACGAATATGCACCAGTGCCTGCTCTACAGCATCATGCAGATCGACCGTCACAATATCCGATTTGCGATCCCAAGGGACATCATCCACATATACGATTGGAGAAGAGGAGAGCTGGAGTTCATGCAGCTGACCTGACCCAATCGGTCCAACCACGATGAACCCCGATGCAGCAGAAGCAGGAAGGGAGCGTTCTCCCTTCTTGCCTACCTCTACAAGCTGCACGCCTCTCTCCCGAGCTGCTTCTTCTATCGCAAGCCGCACCGTTAAATAATACGGATCATTCAGCTCCTCACTCTTGTCATAGGTCATGACAACTCCGATCGTGTTCTGACTCGCCCTAATTTGCACAGGAGCAGGCGGTTCCGCTATCGGTACGGGCATCGAAGGCTCCGGCGCAGCCATCTCCATCGTCCGCTTCTTCCGCTTGTACTTGTTATAGCCGAGCTCTTCAGTCGTTTCCATAATGCGGCGCCGCGTCTCGTCTGATACCGACAATGTCTCATCGAAGTTCAGCACGCGAGACACCGTGGATATCGACACACCAGCCCGCTCCGCAATTTGTTTCAGGGTAGCCATTTCGCCCTCCAATCGTGATGCGTCGCCAGCAATCCGTCATTCCGTTATTCCGTCATTCTTTCATTTCCTTACGATTGTACTGTATTCTTGCCCAAAAGCATAGAGGAAAGCCTCGCGATTGCTAGTTGCGGCGCAGCGTTTCCTTCGCCTTCATCACATCTGAGATTTCCTTATTCGAATATACAGACAGCTTCAGATTCAGCTCGAACGGCTCAAATCCACTGCGATATTGACTCAGCTGGCGCTGTCCGCAGGAATTCGAGCCTAGACCATTCTGCTTCGCATCGAGATGCAGCACAATGTAATCCCGCTTCTTCAAATCAACCGTATGCTTGGCAGCATCCAAATCCTTAACTTCATAATAAGAAGCACTGAAGTCCATCTTCGGATACGCAACTGCCATGATCCCTACCCCATAACGATCCGCCAAGCGAACCCAGCGGCAGTCCGTATGATTGCCATTTTCCTGTGGATGCACGTAATTCGTGAACATTTCATCCACCGTCCGCTCATAGACTCCGAACTGATTTGCCTGCTTGGAATCTACATACGACTCCCCAGGGCCTCTGCCATACCATTTTCCATTCTCACAAGCAGCACGTACACGAAGTTCCACACCAACGCGCGGAATCATCTCCGGCGCCTGCTCCTTCACGCCACCCGGCTCGCCGCTCACATCGAGCAGCACATCGCCATTCGGGTAGATGCGATAATCATAACGGGAACGGTAATGCCAAGCGGCGTTCGTCGTTCCATTCAAGACAGACACCGTCACACGGACAACATTGCCTTCCTGTGCATAGGTGACACCTTCTATAATTTCATGCATCAAATGCATAAATGTCTTAGTTCGGTAATCATCCACGACATACATATCATTATCGATCGGTGCGCGCCAGAACTGCAGCTTCGGGCCCTCTTCCACAACCGTAGTGCCATGATGTGTCCATGAGGTCATGCGGCCCTTGACTGTATCGAAGCGAATGCTGAATTCTTCCCCGCGGACGATGAGCTCACAGTGTCCCTCTTCCATCGTAAGCGTGCCGCTCGGCTCGATGTACAGCATCTCAGCGGCAATTGGCAGGAGGAATTGCGCCGTCGCCAATTCATGTCCTGCTTGTGCCCAGGCGCAATCACTCTTCAATGCATAAGAAAGATTCACATAGTAGTCCGTTCCCGGTTCAGGTGAGAAATCGAGCGAGTACCCCAGCTCCACTTCCTTGCATGTACGCGCAGCGATGCCAGTAATGTCCGCTTCGCCTGTCTGCAAAATGCAGTCATCCTTCACAATCGAGTAGCGAAGTGCCAATTGATCTAGCGATGCAAAATCGTACTTGTTGCTGACACGGATCAAGCCGCGCTGCAAATCAACCTCATGCGTATGAACAGGCTCAATGACCTTCTTATATTCCTGCAATCCCGGTGAAGGGGTACGATCAGGCATGACAAGTCCGTCAATACAGAAGGCTCCATTCGTCGGATCGTCACCGAAGTCTCCGCCATAACGGTAATAGACGCGGCCCTGCTCATCGATCGTCTGGATGCCATGATCACACCATTCCCAGACGAATCCGCCTTGCAGCTTATCATGTGCGTAGAATAGATCTTGATACTCCTGCATATTGCCTGGGCCATTGCCCATTGCATGAGCATATTCGCACAAAATGTGCGGCTTTGCAGAGTTCTCAATAATATACTGCATCGTCTTCCGCTCCGGATGATCCAGCCACGTATACATCGTCGAATATACGTCCGCAATATCCGTATCTCTGTCCCCTTCATAATGAACGAGGCGTGTCGGATCCATTTCCTTCGCACGGAGACCCATCGCTCTGAAGTTGCGGCCATAGCCTGATTCGTTGCCAAGCGACCACATGATAATACAAGGATGATTCTTATCCCGCTCAATCATGCGCTCAATACGATCGACGTATGCTTTCTCCCATGCCGGATCATCCGTAATCCAATTAAAGTTGTCTGTCAGCTCGAAGCCGTGGCACTCCAGATCCGTCTCATCGATCACATACATACCATACACATTGCACAGCTCATATAAGCAAGGCGAATTCGGATAATGCGCCGTACGGATCGCATTAATATTGTGCTGCTTCATGAGGCGAATATCCTTCTCGATATCATCGCGCGATACAACACGTCCTGTAATCGGATGCGCATCATGGCGGTTGACACCCTTCAGCTTGATGGCAATCCCATTGACGGTGAATGTGTCCCCCTTCAATTCAACAGCACGGAAACCCACCTGCTGTGGAATGACCTCAATGACCTCATCCCCGTCTGTTAAGGTGAAGAGAAGGGTATATAAGTACGGCGTCTCCGCACTCCATAACTTCGGAGCCGCAATTGGGACAGCAGTCGCGATGCGTTCGCCCGCAGGCATATCGCCGCAGGCTACCCGTTGTCCAACTGCATCAAGCAGCTCGTAAGACAGCGTGTGTCCCTGCTTCGCACCACGAATATCTGCGCTCAGGCGCAGGATCGCATTCGTAAAAGTAGAATCCAGTTCTGTGACCACTGTAAAGTCTTCAATCCCCGCAAGCGGCTGGGCATACAATTCGACATCACGGAATATACCGCTAAGCCACCACATGTCCTGATCTTCAATGTACGTTCCATCCGACCATTGATACACGCGGACACACACTTCATTCTGCCCTGCTTCTACATAGCTTGTAATATCAAATTCACTCAGCAGTCTTGCACCCTTGCTGTAACCGACTTCCTGCCCGTTCACCCATACATGGAATGCGGAATCAACGCCATGGAATCGCAAAATCACCTGCTGATTGTTCAGCCATTGCGGGCTAATCGCAAAGCTGCGCTTATATATTCCTGTCGGGTTGTCTGTCGGCACATAAGGCGGATTAATCGGGAAGTTGTACCATAGATCCGAGTAATGCATATTGCCATAACCCTCAAGCTGCCAGTTGCTCGGCACCGTAATGTCGTCCCAGTTCGAGCAATCAAATGATGGCCGCTCGAATCCCGGCGGCGAATACTCAGGCGCTTCCAAATAAGCGAACTTCCATGTACCATTCAAGCTCTTCCATTGATGCGCATACTTCGGCTCGTCCAGCAAGGCTAGTTGTCGATTCGGATAGGAGCGAAAGTACGCTCTCCCTTTCATACGGTTACAATTTGTAACACCCACATTTTCCCACTGCTTCATCACACGCATAGTACGGCCTCCTGCCACGGGGATTCCTCACACGAACGATATCCATTTCCATCCGTCTCACCATTCGTTCCGTCTGAGATGTTGGATGAATCACATCTTCACTTTCTAATAAAATTTTACCTGAGCTTAGTAAAATTCACAATCGTTTTAGTAAAATAATTTACTGATCATTTATTTTTTTACTAACCATCACACGGTATTAGTAAAACTTTTAGTAAATACATGTTTTCCCTTTAAAATGGGTAATAACAACAAAAAGAAGAGCGGAGACGTTTTGTCTCCGCTCTCGCAACCTTGATTTTACTATTATTTTACCTAAATTTTACTCAACTTCGACTGTCTGCCATCGACTTTCCTTCACGTCTTCGCGACCATACGGTCCACGCCATGTCCACCCAGAAATAAATGACGAACATCGGGCATACCATATTCCAGATTGCTGAAATTTGCACGTAGCCAGCCTCTAGCAAGGGATGCAGTCCGTACACAACCGCTAGCGATAAAAACATCCAGCATAGTGAAAAGGAGAGACAAACATGGCCTTGAAGCTGTATCCGATATGAAGAATAGTCCCACCATTTGCGATAAAATACCTTCTCCAGCATTAAGCCGCTCACATATTCAACAGACGTCGGAATGACGAAGCTCAGCAGCAGAATGAGGATCCAATTGCCACCTTTTTCGACATAAGGTAGCAAGAGAAGGGGAGCAACTCCATACATAGGTTTGAATGGCCCTTGCAGGAAGCCCTCCTTCCAGAAACGGCCCGTTGTTAACTTACTGTATATGTTCTCAAGCAGCCACCCTCCGAACGAGTAGACCATAAAATAAAAAACGGCAGCCAATGCATCATTGGCTGCTGCTCCTGTAACTTGCAGCGGAACTGGCACATGTGCCACCATAACGCATAACCTCCTTATGCCTGCATCAGCGGCATATCTCAAGCTACACGTAGTATGGTTGTATTCCGCACCACATATTCCCTGTTGTCTCGATTATTCAACGATAATAAGGCTAGCGTGCGACTGTCCTGGAAGGGAGAAAGTCATTGCCAGAGAGTGGAAGGCCTTCACTTTCTGCCCTTCCTTCAAATCCGCCAATTTCAAAGCTACACCTTGCTTGTCCATAATGTATGTTTCTTTCGAGATATTCAAAACGACGTCATTATTAATATTGCCATCATTATCAACATCGACATGAACACGACCATTCACATCGCCATCTGTTTTTGTTACTGTCAGCACTTTGCCTTCCTTAACCACTGTTTCACCTTTAACAACGATTTTTTCGGCACCAACCGTACCCGGGAATGTCATTAACATAATTGGTCCATACTGAACCTCTACAACTGCGCCTTCTTTCAAGGCTTCCTTGCTGAGCGTCTGTCCCTTCTCGTTCACGATAACCGTGTTGTCTTGTACATTAATATGCAAATATTGTTGACCACGGAGAACAAATTTACTTCCGTTCCCCGACTCAATAATTCCTTGTGATGTCACATGTTCTTCTGGCAATGTCGAGCCCTCCTCTACAGGGTGAGACGATACGACATGACCTTGAATGGTCTCAGCAGCTACTGCTCCAGCGAATGGTACGCTAAGTACCGCCATAATTGATGCAATTGCCAAGCCTTTGTTCCATTTTTTCATTTTAAATTCCTCCTCTAATCTCATGTTGTTAGGGCACACCTATGTACCTACTTCTTGATGCCTTACGATTATTCGGTTTGTCTTCATAGACGGAGGAAGTATGCATAATGTTGCATAAAAAATAATTTGAATATGTATTCAATCCTATATGTGTCTTGCTTATGTCCAGTCCTGCCCTTACTAGCTTTACCGCTAGCATATAAAAAGGTGCCAGAGGGAGAGCACACGATCCCCCTTTGGCACCTTATTCCTTATTATCTGTTCGTTCCTACTGCTCACCAATACGACGTTGAATAAATGAATCTACCGCCGTCTTAAGCACTGCAACAACTGGGACGGCAATGAACATGCCCAAAATACCGAACATAGCGCCTCCAATAATAATCGCAAAGATAATCCAAATGGGACCTATGCCCACTTTATTACCTACAATTTTCGGACCGATATAATAACCGTCGAACTGTTGGACAATGAAAATAAACAACGTAATCCATAGCGTCTGTTCTGGTGATACGAACAACGTAATGATACCGACGAACAACATCCCCATAAATGGACCGAAGTACGGGATCACATTCGTTACGGCCACAAGCAAAGCGGACAACAGCGCATATGGCGCTTGAATAATAAGGAGTCCAATGAATACGATACTGCCTACGACCGTTGCATCCAAAATGACCCCTACAAAATATTGCGAGAAAATTATATCCATTTTTCTCACGAAATCAATGACGCCTTCAGCCCGTTCCTTCTTAAGCAGGCCATGTAAAGTGCGCTTCGCGCCTGTCCCAATCTTCTCCTTGTCCTTCAACAAATAGATCGAGACGATAAAACCGATAACGAGATTCAACAGCGCAGACGTAAAGGTAAACAAGCTGGACAGCAAATTATTCAGCATCAGCTTCAAGAAGTCACTAATTTGACTGGAGACGGAGCTGAAATGCTCGCTAATGCTGCTCGAGATTCCGGATTGAATGAACCATTCCTTACTCATGACATTGGCCTGCAGCCATATCTTCGTACTCTCCATATAGATCGGCATATCTGCCAGCAATGTGCTTACACTCTCAATCACCCGCGGTGTAATAACCGTAATCAGCAGTACAATAATGCCGAAAAACAAGGTATACACGGCTATAATACTAACGAATCGCTTCGATTTTGTCCTAGCTAGCAGCCTCTTCTCCAATAGATTGACAAGTGGGCGAAGAAGGTAGGCAATAAAACAAGCGATAAAAAACGGTGTAAGCATAGACAATAAGGCTACAACTCCACTAAGCACATAAGCAATATTGTCGATGAGCTTGTACACTATCACTGCAATGGTGAATAGCCCCAAGTAGCGCAGTGTTCTTCGATTCTTAAGCATGGCATCCCCCTGATTGCTAATTCGTACACGTATAACTTAGTATAGCGATTTTCTCAAGAAATGAAATAAATATGAAAAAAGCATTTTCTCATCGACATCATCGATGAGAAAATGCTTCTTATTTCGGTCTTATTGAGCTGCCTTGCTGCGACGGAACAATACGCGATCAAGCGAGTAGTCCGCCCCTCCGCTTACTACTAAGTACAACGACATGGCTGCAAGCGCAATATCCAATTCATAGCCGCCTACGAAGCCCATTTGCAGCTTCACCGTGAAGATAGCCATAAGCATAATGACGGTAAACGCCGCCCCAATCCATCTTGTACCCAGACCAACGATGAGCAGAAGGCCTCCAATCAATTCAACAGCCGCGACAACGTATCCCATGAATCCCGGAATACCCAGACTTTCGAAGAAGCCTGCTGTATTGTCGAGACCCCCTTGGAACTTCTCTAGGCCGTGAATGAAGAAAATAATCCCTAACGCAAGCCTGATGAACAATGTACCTAATCCTTGATTTACTGACATAATAAAACGCCTCCTATTTAACATAATATGTGTTAGTATGGTTAATTCATGAATCTTCAATTAAAACTACACATTGTAGTGTAAAACTCTAAAAAAAATTAAGGCATAGCAGCAAAGAACAATAAACATAATGCAAGCAATACTTGCAGCGACACAATAGCCGGCGTAAACGGCAGCTTCATCGGAATATCTGTATCTGGCTCCAACAGCTGACGAATCCGGTAATTAATCGATGTATCTGCGAATGAGACATACGCAAATGGCATGCGCGGTGCCTTGCCTTGCTTCAACATCTTGAGCAGTGCGCTTCCTAAGTGTGCCGATGTTCCGAGACGTCCAATGGCGTAATGATCGGCCAGCACTTCACGGATGATGTTATACTGCTGCTTCGACCATCTCATAATTGGCATATACCACATGACCGAAGCGAGAAGAGACATAATGAACATCCGCAATGGATCTCGGTGCATCTGATGGAAAGCCTCATGATGGACAACAGCTTCCAGCTCATCGTCATCAAGCAGTTCCATTAAGCCGGTCGATACGACCACGATTGGCAACCATAGCCCCATCGTGAACGCGATCGGGGAAGCATGCTCGACAATCATCATTCGCTGCTTGCCTTCATAGAACCGACTATTCATCTGAAGCGTCAGCTCCTGACTGCGATACGCATGCAGCTTCCAGTATGCTTTGCGAGACAGCCACATCTGCCGGATGAACAGGATCAGCACGCTAATAAGCGTACAGAACACATAGGCATCAAGCACGTACACGAACTTGGACAATCCGTAGTTCTGCATGAGCGTGGAGCACGCCTCGACGAGATTGAAGTGCAGTTCCCATCCGGCAAGCACCTTCATCGCATATAGTACCATTTGACAGAACAACACGGCTGCAATTAGAAGCATCGAACTGAAAATGAACGTAGATCGATTTTTCCACATTGTCTATTTATCCTTTTTCAATTGCTTGATTTTTTGTTCCAATTTGTCCAGCAGCCCCTCATCTACATCCTCCAAGGCATCCAGCATGTGATTCACGACAAGCGGACCGAATTCATCCATCAGCTCATGCGTTAATTCCTTGGACTGCGTATCGAGGAAGGCATCCCGACACAATACTGGTCGGAATAAGGAAGAACGCCCCTCCGTGCGCTTGACCAGGACTCCCTTATCCACGAGTCGGTTCATGACCGTCATGACGGTGTTGAAGTTGACGCACTTCTCTGCCTCAAGCTTCTTCTGCACGTCCTTAATCGTCATTTCAGAACCTTCCCACAGGACAGACATAACCTTGGCCTCCAGCGGCCCGAAGAACCGGTTCAATCCACTCTCGTGGAATTTGAAGTTATGAATTTTCATCGTGGAATTCCTCCCACTACAAATTGTAGTGTGATCGCAACTCGATGTCAAGTATGTCCATAATTAGGTATTACACATTATAATATCGGCGACACCAGACGTGCGATGGATTCTACAAATCGGTGACGGATTGACCGCTTCTGGTACGTATCCCAATTTAACGCGATAGACTCCTTCATATCCTGCTCGAACAACTTGTCGAGCTCTCCCGCTACCGCTTTGTCATAGAGGAAGGCATTAACTTCGAAGTTCAAGCTGAAGCTGCGATGATCCAGATTCGCCGTACCAACCGTAGCAGCCCATCCATCTACAACCATCGTCTTGGCATGCAGGAAACCCTTCTCATACCAATAGCACTTGGCACCAGCACGAAGCAATTCACCAAGATACGCATTTGATGCCCATTGTACCAACTGACTGTCCCCCTTCTTCGGAATCATGATGCGTACATCAACCCCAGATTGTACGGCAACCTTTAACGCGATGAGCACACTATCATCTGGCACGAGATACGGTGTCTGCACAGAGATGCGATCCTTGGCTTCAAATATTAGCTTAAGCAGTCCATTTCGGATTTGTTGCTTATCTGAATCCGGCCCACTGGCGACAATTTGGACAGCGGTAGTCCCAGTGTGAACGGGTGCAGGGAAGTAATGCTCATTAAAGGCAAGATACTGTTCAGACGCAATGGACCAATCGAGCAGGAATTGCCCTTGAAGCCGATGAACAGCCCCTCCTTGCAGCTCAAGATGAGTATCACGCCAATGTCCAATCTTCGGATCGAGTCCGACGTACTCATCACCGATATTAAATCCGCCAACAAACCCAACCTTACCATCCATAACCGCGATTTTTCGGTGATTGCGATAGTTGACACGCAAATTAAGATAAGGGATCCGCGATGGGAAGAAGCGGTATACTTCTCCACCTGCTTCACGCAGAGCTGCAAGATCCCTATCCTTCAAGGCAGGCGATCCAATATCGTCATACAGCAGCCTTACCTCGACACCATTCGCAGCGCGCTCCGTCAATGCGTCAATGATTCTGCGTCCGGTCGAATCCCCAGCAAGCTTGTAATACAGCAAATGGACATGATCTTCAGCATTTTGAATTCGATCAACTAGCCGATCCATCATCTCGTCCCCGTCTGCAATGACATTCACCTTGTTGTCCTGTGTTAAAGGAGAGTAGCTGCTTACCAAGTTCATATAAATAAGCGGTTCATAGTATTTCACGCCATCATCCTGATATTCGAAGGTTCCCTCCCGAATTCGCCGCACTTGAGCTGCAATTTCATCTCGAACAAGACGTTCATTCCGAGGCTTGATTCGATAGACCTTCCGTCGAGCCAGATTCTGACCGAACAAAATATAGAATAGGAATCCGATGAATGGGAGCAGCAAGAGGAGCATTAACCATGCCCACGTTCCCCCTACATTGCGTCTCTCTAGAAAAATAACGATTGCCGCAAATAATAAATTAATTATCGGTATCCATATCGCCGCCAGCTCCAATAGATGTGTCCACATAGATAAGCCGCTCCTGTTCCTTAAGATGACTCCATTGTACCATGAGAGAGGTGCATGCTCAGTCATTCATGTACTTAGCGTTCAGGAGGAGATGTTCGTCCACTGCTTGGCCGAAGAGCAGTAGGAGCATCATCCATGGGCACATCACTTCCGCCTCCTTTATCAATGAAGGTGGATCCGTTCTCAATCGCAGCCCCTTGCTCTTTGCATGATTCATTCTGAGGAGCACTCTCTTCTTGCTGTGTCTTCGCCTGAGCGTTGGATCGGTACGTATCAACTAACAGCAGGAGCAAGGGCAGGACAAGCCCGGGCAGAAGCGCATAGGTCGCCCAATGATCGAGCAGCTTGCTAAGATAGGGAGAATTCGGGATGAATAAGATCGACCAGCTGACCGTGATCATCCCTAGCGGAATGATGAGGAAGCGGTGTTCAGCTAGCTTCAAGGATTGGGCGAGGCCTACCGCAGTCGCATACAGAAGCAGCGCCATTCGGAAGTAGGTCGTCAAAAACCAAATGACCGCCATTACCGCCTCGATCCGCTCCAAAAAATTACCGATGCTGATTTTTTTGGCCAGCGCATAGGTCGGATACATATGCCGTGCCGTACTATCGGCTCCAAGGGTCAATATAGACAATAACGTTGTAATGATCAGGAACGCCCCGCCAATTATGCATCCCCACAGTAGAGCATTTGCCACTTTGCCTTGGTTCTTAACTGAAGGAAGAATCAGCAGCAAGATTGCCATGTCGAGGAAAGGAAAGCTAAAGAAGGTCAATCCCCCGCGAATGACCGGCACAAATCCACGTTCGAGAACCGGCAAGAACTGCTTCACTTCAACTTGCGGCATTACAAACAAAATAAAGCAAATAAATAGAAGCAGTACCCATGGGAAAAATATCTCAGCTCCTCGCGCAAACACTTCAATTCCAAGATAGGCACCGAAAATGATGATGAACATAAAAACAATATGAGTCGCCACAGCCGGTGTCTCCGGCATAATCTGCATCGTTATGAAATCGCCGATATCCCGCAGGGTAAGCGCCGCTGTGGTAAGTGCAAATCCGATAATGAAGCAAAGCGAAGCTGCCTTGCCGAGCACCTTGCCAAGGATCAACTCACAATATTCTGCTATCGATTGTCCCGGGTATCTTCGGCATAGGGCGGAGTACAGGGGGACGACGAGCAGGCCAAGACCTAAGGATAATAGAGCGGATAGCCATCCATCCTGCCGGGCTTCTTCCGCTAGGCTCGATGGGATAATCAAAATCGCACTTCCGATAATAAATAGTGCCGTCAAGATTGTCAGCTGACGAATACTTATGATGGATTGATCCTTCATCCGCCCTATCACCTCCTTGATGCAGCATCTCACTAGCTTGCTTGTCGTTATTTACTACAGAAATCGCCTCAAAGGCTTAAACACCATCATGATCCAATCCATAGGATTCGGTATCCTCATTTTCATCCCAAGGATGATACCAAACCCAGCAGCGATGAGCAGCATGATCAGCAGCACCCAGCGTTCCTTGGATAATTGCTGCCGCTTCATACGAGAGGATTCAGACAGGAAGGTGATCGCCGCGATTACAAT
Organism: Paenibacillus sp. cl6col; assembly: GCF_900102125.1. NCBI lineage: Bacteria > Bacillati > Bacillota > Bacilli > Caryophanales > Paenibacillaceae > Paenibacillus > Paenibacillus sp. cl6col. The sequence goes on along the minus strand of NZ_FNAZ01000013.1, from coordinate 22,364 downwards.
TGAGCCAATACTGATCCACATCTCCCCTACTCCTTCACGTCATGCAAGAATGAGTTGCCAATTGTCCCTGTCCGTACGATCTTCAGATCCACTTGAATGTTGACAGGTAGCTCCTTGAACAGTTCCGACCACCGTTCCTTATGCTGATTCCAGTAACCCGGGTATGCCCGGTGGACAGCTTCGCCGAATCCGAATATATCTGCACCTACTGCCTGCGCTCGCTGCAGTGATTTGGTTGAATGGCTAATCATCACTTGTTCTGCCGCCTGCTCCAATTGATGTAAGGTAGACTGCTGGCTAGTATCCATTTCGCATTCAACATCCGCAACATTAGCCTCTGTTCGTATGAAGACGTTGATTTCTGGTCGATTATTCGTAACCTTTGCCTTCACCTTGGTCTTGGAATGAATAACCTCCACCCCCGCCTTCCCCCCAGACTTGCAGGGAATTTGAACATAGGTGTTCTGCAAATTATCGGTCAGGTTGCTGTATCCCTTGCTCTCCACCTCGTTCATCCATCCCATGAGCTTGTCGCCCTTGAAGATAGCTATGCCTGAATACTTTAATAGCGCCTGAGTCTCGATTAGCTCTACATTCTTCTTCTTTTTCCCTGCCTCACGGTCCCCTTGAATCAATATACCTGTCAGCACTGCATCCTTCCCGTAACTGGTCATATTCGTTATCAAATCATCCAACCGAACACCAACCGTCGGTGCCCATGTCTTATCCGACACCTCTAGCGACTTATACATTTTATTGGCAGGTATTTTATCGAGCGGCGTATAGAAGTTCAATATATCCCTCGCCGTAGTCCCCTTAGCAACCACGAGATAAAAATCAGTACGCAGCTCTTGATCACGCGATAAGAAATCAAGCGGCTTGCTGATGCCCTCGCGCGCCATTTCTTCTCCAAAAACAAAAATTCGCAGATGCGAGAAATACACCTTGCGAGGTGTAATCGTGGTCATGCGTCGTATCGCTTGGAACACCGTACTTCCCTTTGCGCTATACAGCGTTACAGGCGCTCTGTCGCCGCTAGGCTTGCGTGCCGACACCCCGCTTGGATCCACAACCTGTACAAATACCTCATACTGTCCATTGTCCGCTTTATCAATTCCCATTCCTACCGCAATGGCCAAATCATTCATCTCACGCCGATTCCAACAGCCGGAGACGAGCAGACCAAGCAGCAGAAGTAACAAGCAGCTGAGGAGAACGGATCTCCGCTTCATGACTGACGCCCCCCTTTTTTTCACTTGATGGTGTTGTTATTTTGTTGGCTTGGGCTTAGCTTGTTCCGGAGGCTGCTGCCGATTCTTATTGTTCGGGCTCATATAGCTTGGTCTTGTCCGCATTGCCCACTGCGGGAGCCGAAAGATTGTGTCTTTCTGATCTTTGATAATGATGGGTGCCAGCGGACTCATATAAGGGACACCAAAGGAGCGCAGGCTGCACAAGTGGAGCACAATGGCGACCAGACCGATGCATACCCCGAACAGCCCAAAAGATGCAGCGAGCAGCATGAGTGGAAAGCGAAGCATACGGAACGCATTTGACATGCTGTATGCAGGAAATACGAAGCTGCAAATCGCCGTCGTCGACACAACGATGACCATCGCAGCAGAGACGATACCCGCATCGACCGCAGCTTGTCCAATGACGAGCGTTCCCACAACTGACACTGCTGGCCCAATCATTCTTGGCATTCGGATTCCAGCTTCCCGAAGCAGCTCGAATAGAATCTCCATCATAATCGCCTCGATGACAGCAGGGAAAGGGATCCCTTCCCGCTGTGCCGCCAAGCTGATCAGCAGCTGCGTTGGAAGCATCTCCTGGTGGAATGTCGTAATTGCAACATATAGTGATGGCCCTAACAGTGCGATGAAGATACCGATATAGCGAAGGATACGAACTAGACTGCTAATATCTGAACGGAAGAAGTAATCCTCAGCCGCATGGAGGAAAGATACGAATAGCGCAGGAACTACAAGCACGGACGGTGTGCCATCTACGAGAATCGCAATCTTCCCTTCCAGCAGCTCTGCTGCAATGACATCTGGGCGTTCTGTATTGTACACGGTTGGGAAGGGCGTGAACGTCTTGTCCTGAATCAATTCTTCGATGTATCCACTCTCCAGAATGCCGTCAATATCGATTCGAGCCATACGGTCTCGTACCTCTTGTACGACCTTGTCATTGGCGATCCCTTGAATGAACATAATTGCGACATTCGTTTGTGTGAGACGACCGAACGACTTCGTCTCCACGCGTAAATCCTGATGCTTGATCCTTCTCCGAACCAGTGATGTATTCGTTCGTAGTGTCTCAGAGAACGCCTCACGAGAACCTCGAACAGATGGTTCTGTTGTTGCCTCTACTACACCGCGATCCTTCCATCCCTGTGTGCAGGCCGACAACCCCGTTGTATAACCATCCAGGAGCAATACTGTATTGCCAGACAGCACCCCTTGGAATACATCGTCGAAGCAGGTAACAGGCTCAATTTTCCCCACTGCAAGCACTCGCTCTTGCAATAGATTAATCATATCTGAAGACCCACCCGCCCCAGGCTGCGTGCCTTGTTGCGAACCTTGTTGCGCACCCTGTTGCAAACCTTGTTGCGAACCTTGTTGTGTTCCTTGTTGTGAGTCTTGTTGCATGCCTTGTTGCGGGCCTTGCTGCGCACCCTGTTGCCAGCATTGTTGCGGGTCTTGTTGCATGCCTTGTTGCGTACCTTGCTGTGTGCCTTGTTGCGTACCTTGTTGCATACCTTGTTGCGTGCCTTGTTGTGAACCTTGTTGCGAACCTTGTTGC
>NZ_FNAZ01000013.1:0-19332 GCF_900102125.1 Paenibacillus sp. cl6col | reverse complement strand
TGCCCTGTTGCGTTCCTTGTTGCGTTCCTTGTTGTGAACCTTGTTGCGTTCCTTGTTGCGTACTTTGTTGCGTACCTTGTTGTGTTCCTTGTTGCGAACCTTGTTGTGTTCCTTGTTGTGAGCTAAATTGTGAACTGAATTGAACTCCGCTAGTGGAAGCAAAAGTTGGTGCATATCCAGACCATGCAGCACCCGATCCTCCCGACCAATCCGGCGTACCGTTTGCGCCCATGGAGCCTTGTGATGCAGCCGAATCTGATTGTTGCGTGGAATTATCACCTTGCAAAACTTGGCTGTCACCCAAGAGCGACTCCATCATAAAGTCGATAATAATCGCCTGATCGACTAGTCCATCCGTATATATTAATGCGATTCTTTGCTCGCCCTTGCCCCCAACTCGCAATTCACGAATCACAATATCAGAGCTATTGCCGAGCTTCGTCCGAATATAATCCAGATTGCGTTGTAAGCTTGCTTGCAGCTGATCCATAGACGTCCTTCCTCGCTTCTGCAGTTGATCGCATGCCTGCTTGTTGTGCTGCTGGCTTTCCGCCGACAGCCATAGATTCTGCTTTCCAGTATTGCCGTGCATTCAGCCAGTTAAACCGCCAGTCGGTTCATCCCCTCCCTCTCAGTCGACAGGCCTTCCCCTCAGTGATACTATGGAAGTAATATATGCTACCAAGATTATGCCAGCACGCTGGAAAGATGCATGCCGGCTCATACAGGAGGGACAGCCAACATGGCGACACGAACCAGAGGAATGACGCTCGTATATACAGGTGATGGCAAAGGGAAGACGACAGCAGCAGTCGGGCTATGCGTCAGAGCGGTTGGACATGGCTTCAAGGTACTGATACTCCAGTTCATCAAGAGTCCCAAGCGCTCTTACGGAGAACAGGCTTCGCTGGAGAAGCTGGGTGTTGAAGTAAGACAGCTGGGGATCGGATTTACTTGGCTGAAGACACCGGAGGAGCATCGTGAAGCATTCAAGCAGGCATGGGCGATTGCGAAGCAGGAAATCCAGTCTGGTGATTATGATCTCATCGTACTGGATGAATTGAACAACGCACTTGCAATTACAAGCTTCCCGATTGATGATGTTCTGCCAAGGGCTGAGATCATCGAAGTAATTAAGAATCGTCACGAGCATCTGAACATCGTGATAACAGGACGTTCAGCTTGTCCGGAAATCATGGAAATTGCAGATCTCGTATCGGAAATTCAGCCCGTGAAGCATTACTACGAAGAAGGCATTCCTGCCGTGCTGGGACTTGAATTTTAATTCATTCTATCTCTCGATTATTCCCTTCATTAAGGCTGCATGTCTCTACGATCTCTACCTGGAGACAAGCAGCCTTATTCTATTACCTGCGTCCCTCTTAGCAAACCGCGGCAACACTCCGATGACCCTGACTTACTTTCCATCATTCCTCATTGCACAATTTGCCTATTTTTTTATTGAAATGAGGCTAATTATTCCTCTTTTTTCCATGCCATATAGATTGTTACTTCAACCATTTACCACTTTACTATAATATAGAAAAAAAGATTTTTCACCGCAGACAGGAGGATCGTTTATGGCAAAAACAATCGCAATCATCGGAAGCAGCGGAGGCAACCTATATAACTTAGGAGGCAAAGACCCTCTTAAACTACTCCAAGAACTTGTCATCCAATTGGAGAGTGCTGGGATCGGCTGTGGAGCGATTCAGTTCGTTGGCGCAGACGCATCAATGGACAACGCCAAAGGCTCTACGCAGGCTGCCCTGTATGGCTGGGATGAGTCGCTCCAGACTCCGAAGCCACTTGCAGAAGGATCACTAGATGAGATCAATCAGGTTGCCACGCAATTGGATCAAGATATTGCGGCGCAGATTCGCCAGGGTCGTATTGGCGCACTCATTATGATGAGTGCAGATCCTACCCGCACCAACGCATATGCCGTGGAAGCAGCGATAGATATGAATCTGCCGATCACAGGAACTGGCGGCACGTCCATGGCTCTCACCAGTGCCAAGGGAGCGAATGTGCTGGCCGTGTCTGGCACGACCGGAACGACGAATCGTACAAGAGCAGTCACGTTCGTGACCACACTATGTCAGCATTGGGGATTGACCTATCGGCCAATTATCGGCGCAACTGCTGATGCCTCATCTGGCAGAACAGGAGAGGACTCGCCTTGGAGACGTATTAGCATTCGCGGCATTATGCTCGCCTCTCTGCCCGGCTTTATTGCGATGGCACTGCTACTTGCCTTAAGCAAAATCCCTGCTCTGGCCGGACTTAGCGAGATATTCGACATTATGATTAAAGCACTCCCTATCATTCTGGCAGCTATTGCAGCGAAGCAAATCTCGGATCTCGATGAGGTATCCATCGTCTCAGGTATCATCGCCGGAGTCATGTCCGTCGAGGGCGGCATTATTGGAGGAATCATTGGGGGGATTGGGGCTGGACTGCTCGGGCATGTTCTCTTTCGTAAATGTGTACAGTGGCGCTTCCCTGCTACAACTGTCAACATTGTCGCCGGCGGACTCTCCGGTTTAATTTCTGGGCTTATCGTCTATTTCATGGTTGCTCCGATCGCCCTTCAAGCCGGTGAAGGTATTCGCTGGCTGCTGGAAGCAGCTGTATCTACAAGCTCAATACTAGCCGGACTGCTCGCTGGACTGCTCATATGGCCTGCCATTCTAGGCGGTGTATATCATGCAGCCATCCTGCCCATTGTCCTGCTCGAAATGGAGCGGACCGGTAATAGCTTCCTTGGAGCCGTAGACATGGCTGGACTTGTCATGGTGTCTGCCGGTATCACGTTAGCGAATATAATTGCCCCTCGCGATAAGGGAGAAGCAGCCGTCGCCGTACCTGGCTTTCTGATTAATATCGGGTTCGGCACATTCGTAGAAGCAGCGTATCCCTTCATGTTCTCGAACAAATTCATCTTCGGCGGTGCTATCGTATCCGCAGGACTGGGCGGCTTATTGGTCGGAATGTTCGAAGTACAAGGCACCGCATACGTTCCTTCGTTCATGGCGCCTCTGTTATCCAATAACATGACTGGATTCATCGTTGCGATGGTCGGGAGCCTCTTATCTGCCTTCATGATTACTTTGACCGTCAACCAACTGTCACGCAGATCCAAGCGGCTTGAGCATGTGACCAAGCAAAAGGTGCAGACCGACAATCTTGCCGGATAAGCTAAGCATTCATATTACAACCTTCAACCCATCACGAAACTAAAAAGCGCTGGAGACTTCGCGAACCATTCCGCTTGCTCCAGCGCTTCTGTATGTGGACATACATATAAATAAAAGTTACATGATATGAGTTCAACTGTGCACAAGATACAAGTCTATGACGTTACCGCTTGCGAATCATGAACAAGTAGCTCATTACCGCGCCAAGTCCGCAGCACGCAATAACAACACCCATCGGAACGGCTGTATGGCTGCCAGCAATGCCGACAAGCGGAGCAGCAAGCGAGCCTGCAATGAAGGACATCAAGCCCAGCATAGCCGATGCGCTGCCCGCTCTCTCCCCTTGGCTCTGCATCGCTAGAGAGAAGCCTGCCGTATTGACCACCCCTGTACTCGATACAACAATGAACAGGGCGATGACAACTGCAATTAACGGTGCCTGCAGCAGTATCGCAGCTAAGAGCAGCAGACCACCACTAACGGTTTGAACAATTCCTGCAATGAAGAGCCGCTTCTCATGGAAGCGAGACGCCAAGCGGCCCGTAATTTGTGTCGCAATGATGAGCCCAAGGCCATTGAGTGCGAAAAACAGGCTGTATGCTTGCGGGGATGCGCCGTAAATTTCCTGCAGCACAAAGGGTGATCCCGATATATAACCGAACATCGCAGCAAAAACGAAGCCTTGTGTGCATGCATATCCCATGAATTCACGATCGGACAGCAGTGTACGGAAAGTTGCCATCGTCGTGCGCAGACCGCCGGTAGAACGGCGTTCAGGCTGAAGTGTCTCCGGCAAACCGAACCATGCGGCGATCATCATAAGCAGACCGAGCAAGCCGAGCACGATAAACACCCCATGCCAAGTCGTAAACTGAAGCAGCTGCCCTCCAGCAATCGGCGCTAATATTGGAGCCAAACCGTTAATAAGCATGAGCAGGGAGAAGAACTTCGTCAGTTCACTGCCCGAATACATGTCGCGCACCATGGCACGGGCAATGACAATGCCTCCAGACCCAGCCATGCCCTGAATGAAGCGGAGAGCAATCAGGCCCCCTATGGACGGAACAACAGCACATAGAATAGAAGCTATCACGTAAATGGCGAGTGAGAGGATTAGCGGCTTCCGGCGCCCTCTTGCGTCACTGAGGGGTCCCAGCATCAACTGACCAAGAGCTAAGCCCATGAGACAGGCAGTTAAGCTCAATTGCGCGAAGGAAGTGCTCGTCTGTAAGTCACTCGCCAACATCGGCAAAGAAGGCAGATACATATCAATCGACAACGGACCAATCGCTGTCATCGATCCAAGAATAACGGCCATGGACAGCCTCTGCTTCCGAGTAGGTGCAGACATGGCTGAGGCCGTATTACTGTGTTGCACAGGTATACTCATAGATGGTTTTTCAATTCCTTTCTTCAATCGTAATCACGGCTGCAACCAACAATACAAGATATGTCAATTTCAACCTACATACATGTAACCATTATAGTTACAACATTACAACGAATCAACCCTAAATCCTGTAAAGCTCTCTGTCCCGTATTGATAGGCCAATAACAACAGCCCCCACTTCATGTAAGAAATGAGGGCCGCCGCTCGCTTGACCTGCCACGAGGCAAGAAGCGTATCTATTCATGATGATATCGATTAATTGCGTATGAGATAATCGAATGCACCCAATGCTGCTGTAGCACCAGATCCCATCGAGATGATAATCTGCTTGTATGGGCTATTCGTGCAATCGCCGGCTGCAAATACACCAGGTACGCTTGTTGCACCATGGCTGTCTACTACGATTTCACCCATGCGAGTGCGCTCAACGGTATCAGCTAACCAGTCTGTGTTCGGCACAAGACCGATTTGTACGAATACGCCTTGCAGCTCAACATGCTTCGTCTCACCTGTAGCGCGATCGATATAGGAAATGCCGTCAACCTTGTCTGTACCGGTAATTTCAGATGTTTGCACGTTCTTCAATACTGTTACATTCGGTAGGCTGTACAAGCGGTCTTGCAATACAGCGTCGGCTTTCAGTTCTGGAGCGAACTCAAGTACCGTCACATGTTTTACAATACCCGCAAGATCGATTGCTGCCTCTATGCCAGAGTTGCCGCCCCCAATGACTGCCACATCCTTGCCTGTGAACAGAGGTCCATCACAATGCGGGCAGTAAGCTACCCCTTTGTTCTTGAACTCTGCTTCACCAGGGACGCCTACGTTCCGCCAACGAGCACCTGTCGATACGATGACGGTCTTACTTTTCAGTACAGCACCGTTTTCGAGTTCAATTTCGATAAGGTCCTTCTTCTCCAAGCGTTTTGCACGCTGAAGCTTCATGACATCGATATTGTACTCTTTCACTTGATTTTCAATATTCGCTACGAGCTGAGAACCTTCCGTGTATTTCACACTGATAAAGTTCTCAATGCCGAGCGTATCGTTGACCTGACCACCGAAGCGCTCTGCAACGATACCTGTGCGGATCCCTTTGCGTGCTGCGTAAATCGCCGCACTTGCACCTGATGGTCCACCGCCAATAACAAGAACATCGAATGGCTCTTTATTATCGAACTCGGATGCATCTGGAGCAGTACCAAGCTTAGCCAGAATTTCTTCAACGGTCATACGTCCGCCGCCGAAGAATTCGCCGTTCAGGTATACGCTAGGGACAGACATAACATCCTTGCTCTCTACCTCTTCCTTGAATACGGCACCGTCAATCATCGTGTGCGAAATGCCAGGGTTAAGAATGCTCATCAAGTTCAGCGCCTGCACAACATCCGGACAGTTATGGCAGCTCAGGCTGATATAAGTTTCAAACTTATATTCGCCGCGAATGTTATTAATTTGATCAATCACACTCTGCTCTACCTTAGGAGCTCTACCGCTCACTTGCAGCAAAGCCAATACCAAAGAGGTAAACTCATGTCCGAGCGGAGTACCGGCAAAAGTAACGCCTGTATCTTCACCTACACGGTTCACACTAAAGCTTGGAGTGCGGGACAACTGTGTCTTCTCCACAGTAATCCGAGACGACATGCCAGCGAGTTCCTCCACCAAGGACAGCATCTCCGAAGACGCATCATCAGAGCCAGCGCTGACCTTGAGAACAATATCTCCCTCAAGAAGCTGGAGATATTGTTCTAGTTGTGCTTTGATATCTTGATCTAATGCCATTGTAAGGACACTCCTTAGATTTTACCCACGAGGTCAAGGCTTGGCTTCAATGTTTTGCCGCCTTCTTGCCATTTCGCTGGGCAAACTTCACCTGGATTGTTGCGAACATATTGTGCCGCTTTGATCTTGTTGATAAGAGCACTTGCATCACGACCGATGCCGCCAGCGTTGATTTCAGCTGCTTGAATGATTCCATCTGGGTCGATAATGAACGTACCGCGGTCTGCAAGACCTGCTTCTTCGATCAATACGTCGAAGTTGCGGGATACGATATGGGATGGGTCGCCGATCATAATATATTCAACTTTGCCGATAGCCTGGGAGCTTTCATGCCAAGCTTTGTGCGTGAAGTGTGTATCTGTGGATACGGAGTACACTTCAACACCCAATTTCTTCAGCTCTGCATATTGGTTTTGCAAGTCTTCGAGCTCAGTAGGGCAGACAAATGTGAAGTCAGCTGGATAGAAGCACACTACGCTCCATTTACCTTTGAAGTTCTCTTCTGTAACTTCGATGAATTGACCTTTTTGGAATGCATTTGCTTTGAATGGCAGTACTTCTTTTCCGATAAGTGACATAGTTACTATCTCCTCTACTTTGATTTATGATTTATTTAGAGCATGTCGGTAACAACACACTCGGTAACACACTTTATAATAATTATTATTAACTAAACGATTCAATCTGTCAAGCTATTTTATAATAATTATAATATGAAAATGATATTCTTTCTCAATTGGGTCATAATTCAGACATACCTTCTTCATTATGCTGTTAAATAAGGCGAAGTATTCATCTCATTCTCAGGTGAATGCCGAGCTGCAGTTCAATGCTACTTATTTATTACCCTATTTGAACCGTTAGCAATCTCCTTCATTAACAATTCGCTCACCCCATCCATCTTCCTTCCTGTTCATGAAAAACATAAGCAGATCGTTAGTAAAAAAATATATAAAAAAAATAGCACCAGAGTACGCCACTCTGATGCTATCGAGACTTTTTCTATTTCTACTATATAGAAGCAAAAAGGCAAAGCCTCAAACGCTATGAAGATTGCATCAACCCTTTGCCCGGGCGATCTAAATGATACAAATTGCGATATCGCGGATATTGCTCCATAAGCTCGGCATGAGAACCGCGCATTTCCACCTGGCCATTTTCGATAAAGACGATCTCATCCATCTGCTCAACACCTACAAGATGGTGTGTAATCCAGATGAGCGATTTGCCCTTCATCGTCTCGAACATGGTCCCCAGCAGCTCCCGCTCCGTCTTCGGATCGAGACCAACTGTCGGCTCATCAAGGATGACGACTGGCGTACGTTGAAGCAGTACACGCGCCAGCGCAATGCGCTGCCGCTCCCCTCCGGAGAAGCGCTGTCCGGTTTCCATCATCGCCGTATCGTATCCTTTCGGAAGAGAAGCGATCAGTGTATTCAGCTTCACTTGTTCCGCTACCTGGCGAATCTCTTCATCCGAAGCACTGCGCCGTCCTAGACGAATATTGTTTGCTACTGTCGTATCGAATAGATGTGGACGTTGATTTAGCACAGACAGAATCTCTGGGATATGCTCACCATACTCGTCAGCGCGAACATTATTGATCATGACGCTTCCAGACTCCGGCATAAGCGCACCTTGAATTAAGGTAGACAATGTGGACTTGCCGGCACCGCTGCGTCCGATAAGCGCAATCTTCTTGCCTTGCGGCACATCAAGTGATACCCCATCAATCGTTAAGGAGGCCGATCCTGCATGCCGGAAGCTGACTTGATCCAAGCGGATATGGGTAGACTCGCGCGCTTGCTGCAGCAGTTCTGGCTTCATATTCGCTGCGCTGCCGACAGTTTGTTCCACAGGCGCCTCTCCCATGCCCGACAGACGTTCTAACGAATCTTCATATTGAGGAAGCTTCTCTACTGCTTCCGATACCGGCAGGAAGGCGTCCATTAGAGGGAATACAACAAGGCCGAACGCCGCAATCATGACGGCAGGCATATTTCCATCAGCCGCTTGACCGCCAGCCCAGTACACCATCGTAATGACCGTCAAGCCGACGACAGACTGGGCAATGAGTGTCCGCCACCGCGCCCACATCCGTAAATCTCGGTCTATACGGGCCACTCGCGCCTCATCCGCTTCATACGAATCGACGAATTGGGGAGCTCGGCCGCTAATGACCCAATCGCTCATACCAAGTACCGCATCCGTCAGCTTCCGATATAGCCCGCTGCGCTCCTGCTTCATTAGGCGGTGCTTCCGACGTGTGAACCATAGCGATATCCATGGCAGAATGAAGACGAGTACGGCAATATATAGTGCCATCAGCAGTGCGAAAGGGAGATCGAACCAGCCGAGGGCTGCGATCCCTGCCGCATACATTACAATCGCGACAATGCTCGGAAAAATAGTACGTACATAGACATTTTGCAAATGTTCAATATCATCTGCCAGCACGCCAAGCACATCCCCTGTGCGGAATCGGGAACGAATGAATAAAGCTTGCGGCTCCAAAATCCGGTACAGGCGAACACGCATCTTCGATAAGATGCGAAGCACGGCATCATGACCTACAAGCCGCTCTACATAATGCACGACGGCTCTGCCAATACCAAAGGTGCGCACAAGCACAATCGGTACATAAACCATGAGAATGTTCTCCGGACGTGCAGCTGATTTGGATATCAAGAATCCGGAGGTGAACATGAGCGCACTCGCGCACAGTACTGTCAGCATGCCGAGGAAAATAATGAGCGCGAAGCGACCGCAGTAGCGCCGCAAATAAGGGCGCAGCCATTGATTCTGTTCACGTGTCACGATATCCCCTCCTGCTGCGAAATCAACATGCTGTAATACACGCCTTGGCGTTCAAGCAGCTCCTGGTGCGTACCTGCCTCTGCTACCTTTCCATGATCCATGACGATAATCCAATCCATATCTTCCATCCAATGCAGGCGATGCGTCGCAAGGAAGACCAGCTTGCCTTCGAACAGCGATAGCATCGTCTGCTTCAGCTCATATTCTGTCTCAATATCCAGATGGGCCGTAGGCTCATCCAGCATCATAATCGGTCTGTCGCTCAGGAATGCACGAGCAAGCGCCACACGCTGCTCCTGTCCGCCGCTAAGAGAGCGGCCTCCATTGCCAATAAGCTCATCCCGACCATTTGGCAGCACAGCAGTCAATGTAGACAAACCAGCGGCTGCAAGGGCGCGATCCACTGCTTCATCAGAAGCTTCAGGCGCATAGAATCGGATATTGTCAGCGAGCGACACGTTGAAAAGATACGGATGCTGAGGAATATAAGTCGTCAGCTGACGCCAAGCTTCCTCATCAAGCGATGGCACATCCACGCCGTTCAAGGTGAACTGTCCTGATGTCGGACGAAGGAAACCGCCAAGCACATCAATGAGCGTAGACTTGCCTGCCCCGCTCTCGCCGACAATGCCGACTTTCAAAATCCCCGTCACCTCACACGTTACATCCTTCAGTGAAGACGGTCCATCCGCTTCATGCTTCACACCTATACCGGACAAGGCGATTGTGCTATCCTTCGTCCAAATAAGAGAGGACGGAAGCTGTGAGGCACTTTCTCCTACTTCAGTTTCATGTTTAATGATCGCATCAATTGCTTTTCCAGCTTCTTTCCCGTTCAATGTCGCGTGATAATCCGCGCCAACCATGCGAACAGGCAGGAAATACTCAGGGGCTAGAATCAGCACCGTCAGCCCCGTCACCAATGTCATTTCTCCATTAATAAGACGAAGACCCAGGCCGACTGCTACAGAGGCAACGGATAACATCGTAAAGAAGTCAAGGGCGAAGGAGGAGAGAAAAGCAACACGAAGCGTACGCATTGTCGCAGAGCGATACTTGTCACTCACTTGCCCAATCGTATCACTGTGCTTGCGGCTCTGCCCCAGAAAACGAAGCGTCTCCAAGCCCCGAAGCGCATCGACAAAGTGGTTCGATAAAATGCGGTACGACTCCCATTGTCGATCCATCTGCTTGCGCGCAGCAAGCCCAACCAGTATCAGAAATACAATCAAAATCGGCAGCGTCACAATCAAAATAATACCGGACGCCGTATCTAGCGTGAGTACATAGAATAGGATGAGAATTGGCGTAATGCCCGTACCCATCATCCGAGGAAGAATCAGTTCCACATACGTGCGAAATTGGGAGACCCCTTCAAGCACAAGAGTTACGAGATTGCCCGTACCTTCTGACTTGGCGAAGCGAGGTCCATACTGGAACAACTTATCCATCAACTGACGCCGCAAGTTTACCCCTGTCTTCTCGGCGAAGTTGTAGGCTACCTTCTGCATAAGCAAGGTCGTCACTTGACGGACGGTAAACGCAAGCAGGAACAGACCCATATTTGCGGCTTGTTCCTGCAACGGCGCGCCGGCAAATAAGGCGGAGATAACCTCCGCCAGCTTGATTGCCAGACCTATGATGGATAGTGTTTGCACAAGAGTAAGGACGGCAATGATGAACATCGTCGGCCTTGCTCCATCATACTTGAGCAAATTTTTATCCATTAGTATTCTAAATGCTCCTTCTCGTGAAGCCGTTTATGGAAGACGAAATAACTCCAAATTTGATATCCTAGAACGAATGGCAGCAAGGTTAGAGCTACAATCGTCATAACTTTCAATGAGTATTGCCCAGAAGCTGCGTTATGAATCGTTAAGTCGAATGCCTTATCAATCGAGCTAATCATAACACGCGGGAATAATCCGATAAAGACAGACGCGATCGATAGAATGATAACACAGCCCGTCATGCCGAATGCCCAGCCATCGCGCTTCTTCGCCATGAAGTAGCCAGCGAGCACATAAACAATAACCCCAACTACAGCAACAGCTGTTAAGATCCCACCGCGAACCTCAAATACATCCGTCTTGAAGTACGTCATAGCACCGAAAGCAACAAACAATACCGCCAAAGGCACTAGCAGCATCTTCGCTTGCTTACGTGCACGCTCCTGCAAGGAGCCAATTGTGCGCAGCGTTGTGAACATCAAGCCATGCACGAGGCACAGTACCGTAACGGTTACCCCGCCAAGCAATGTATACACATTCACCATATCGAACAGTCCAGCCTTCATTTCCATCTGGCCGTCAATTGGCAAGCCTTGAATCAGCCCTGCGAATACAACCCCGCACAGGAATGGAGGAAGCAGACTTCCTAAGAAAATCGCCCAGTCCCAAGACTTCTTCCAGCGTTCTGTCTCTTTCTTGCCGCGGAATTCGAATGCGACACCGCGTCCAATCAATGCAAGCAGCAAAACGACAAACGGCGTGTAATATCCGCTGAACAGCGTAGCATACCAGTTCGGGAACGCAGCGAACATCGCCCCACCGGCCGTAAGCAGCCATACTTCATTGGCATCCCAGAACGGACCGATCGAGTTGATTAATACGCGTTTCTCCCCGTCTGTACGGGCCAAGAACTTCGTCGACATGCCGACACCGAAGTCGAAGCCTTCCAAGAAGAAGAATCCGACAAATAACACTCCAACTAGTAGAAACCACAATTCATTAAGAGATAACATGTTGTCCCTCCTGATCAAACGGGTCATTCGAATGTTCTGCCTTCAACACTTCATTCGGACCCTTTTTGATGACACGAACGAACAAATACACAAGCACGATAGCAAGTACGGTGTAAATTGTCGAGAATGCGATAAGAGAGAATAGCACTTGACCCCCCGACACGCTCGGCGAAATACTGTCTTCTGTCCGCATGAGACCGAATACCGTCCATGGCTGACGACCAATTTCCGTCATAATCCAACCTGCTGTATTCGCAATGAACGGCAATGAGATTGCATAGAGCATGAAACGCATAAACCACTTATTCGGATTGCCCAGCTTCTTGCGTGCTGCCAAGAACCAGCCATACATGCCAAGCAGAATCATCAATGTTCCGGCAAGAACCATGATGCGGAAGCTCCAGAATGTTGTCTTCACCGGCGGAATGTAATCGCCTGGGCCATACAGTTGTTCATATTCCGCTTGCAATTCCTTCATCCCGCGGACTTCGCCGGAGAACTTACTATAAGATAGGAAGCTAAGCAAGTATGGAACTTTGAATTCCATGCTGTTCTCTTGCTTGTCTGTATTGATTGCTGCAAATACCGTCCACGGCGCAGGGTCGCCACTTGTTTCCCACAAGCCTTCACTTGCCGCCATCTTCATTGGTTGGGTATGCATCAAATATTGTGCCTGCTGGTGACCGAAGACCGCAACCAGAATGGAAGAGACCGTAGCTACGATAACACCAATCTTGAACGATTTTTGGAAGAAAGAAACGTCCTGCTTCTTCAGCAGTTTATAAGCACTCACCCCAGTGATGAGGAACGCTCCTGTTGCAAATGCACCGAAAATCGTATGCGGGAATTCAACAAGCAGCTGACCATTTGTCAGCAGCGCGAAGAAATCGTTCATTTCCGCACGGCCATTGTTAATCTCGAATCCGACCGGACGCTGCATGAAGGAGTTCGCCGCCAAGATCCACAAGGCGGACAACGTTGTACCGATGGCTACAAGCCAAATGCACAAGCAGTGCACCTTCTTCGATAAGCGATCCCATCCAAATATCCATAATCCGATAAACGTTGATTCCATAAAGAATGCCAGCAATGCTTCAATCGCAAGCGGCGCACCGAACACGTCTCCGACGAAGCGAGAATAGTTCGACCAGTTCATCCCGAACTGGAATTCCTGAATAATACCTGTGACAACACCGACACCGAAGTTAATGAGGAACAGCTTCCCCCAGAACTTCGTCATCTTCTTGTACTCTTCATTTCCCTTGACGACATACATCGTCTCCATCATTGCGATGAGCAATGCTAGACCAATCGATACCGGTACGAAGAAGAAGTGAAAAATCGTCGTCGATGCAAACTGAATGCGCGATAATAAGATCGTATCCCACATATCGTTGTCCTTCCACCTTTCTATTTATACTCTCATTCCTATGCTGAATAGGCTGTAATGCCTGCGTCGAACACGGGATCAATGACGTTGATTACATGTTCCAGTTGTATTCTGTCAGATACAGAAACGCTGCAATGTGATATTTATCACAATTATAAAGCAATTACTTGATCAAAATAAGAACATTGTGTCAAATTTCACAAATATGTCGAAAAAAAGTGAAAAAAAGAAGAAAAAAGACATTGTGCCTTCTTTCCTCTTTACAAGCAGCCCGCAATGTGCTGCACCTTTTTTCCAGAACCCTTCTGAAATTTGTCACCAATTTGGGCATGTCACATCGCTGTCACAACAAGGTATTTCGCTGCATCTATTTTTATTTATACAGGTCAATCGTGTCAATCTTGCGAATCGTCAAGTAACCAATCACTACACCAAGCGCAGCAAAAGCAAATGGCACTGCGATAATGGACCACAAGGTAAATCCACCAGTCGACGAGCCTAGAAAGCCTGCAATTAGAATGGAGCTCGTAATGGTCGCCGCCGCTGAATATTTGCGCATGCCGAACCATAATGGAATCAGACTTAAGCAGCTTGCTGCTAAGGAGTTGATAACACTAGTTGCCACTTGATGCGTAACCATACTTATTGTCGCCGTCCCGGGTACAGTGTGCGCATAAGAATTGTATAAAAGGAATCCACTGATTAGTACAATATTTGATAGAATAATGGCGATGAAGGTGTACAAGACCACAATGATCAGCTTGGCTGTCATGAGCTTTTTCCGTGGAATCGGGTACATGAACATGACCGTGATAGACTTGCTCTTAAACTCATCAATAACCATTCGGCTTAGCAATACCGAGGCAGTAATAATGAAAGCTACCTTCACAAAAGTATCGATGATGCCTAATACCTCGGGCAAGTTCTTGAACGCGATATCGCGTGTATCTCCATAGATTCCAAGCAAAATAAAGAGGAATATCCCGATCGTGATATACATGGCCGTACGTATATAGGTAGCAAACCGGAATTTCTGCAGTTCCAGTCGAATGAGCTTATTCACGAGCAGCCCCTCCATTCAACAGCTTCATAAAGTAATCCTCCAAGGAATGATGCTTCTTATGGACAGACTCTACCATGACATCGTTCATAACAAATGCCTTCGTAATATCTTGCTGAGACACCCCCGATTGATAGATGCGGATGATCCGGTTGTCCGTAATGCGGAAATTCGAAATATGCATGACTTCTTCAAGCACATAGGCTGCCTTGCTCGCATTATCAGTGATGACCTCAATGAATTCGGACTGCTGCGCCCGAACCCGATCCATTGGCACTTCCTCCAACAGCACCCCATGGTTAATGACACCGATCGTATCTGCAACAAGCTCCATTTCCCCTAAGATGTGGCTGGAGATCAAGAGCGTAATACCGAACTCGCGTGATAGCTTCTTGAACAGGTCACGTATCTCCTTAATCCCAATCGGGTCAAGACCATTAATCGGCTCATCCAGGAGCAACAGCTCTGGCTTGATCGATATGGCCCGCGCAATACCTAGACGCTGCTTCATCCCGAGGGAGAAGTCCTTCACCTGCTTGCGTTCGATGCCGTTCAGCCCTACCAGTTCCAGTGCTTCCTCAATCGCCTTCTTATTATGGTAGCCCATGTATTCACAATGGAGCTCCAGATTCTCCTGCGCAGTAAGACGATCATAGAAGATTGGCTGCTCAATAATTGTCCCCATGCGAGATAGCAAGGAATAGGATGAGGGTGTCATCTTCTCGCCGAACATCTCAATCTCACCGCTCGTTGGCTGCAAGAGATTCGTCATCATTTTCATAATCGTTGTCTTCCCCGCCCCATTGGGGCCAAGGAATCCGTATATCTCGCCCTTCTTAATATTCATGCTCACATTCGATACGACATCTTTGCCTTGATAATTCTTCGTCAATCGATGCGTCCGTACAAGGAAGGTCATTTCATTTACCCCTCTCATCTCTTCTGATGTCTTCATTGTATCGATTAGCTATTTCTTATTTCTTACCTAATCCTTACGAATTCCTTACGTTCTTTCTGTCTTGACATACAAATAAGGTCCGCAGAGTGCCATACTGGTTACAGCACAGCAAAATCTCTTCGAACCTCGTGACCCTTCCTTCGACGTCATCAGACCTGAACCGTCTATTCATTCACAGCCAGCACTGACCGGTTTCTTGTAGAATACCTCAAGACATTCGCAGGAGCTTAATTGTAAAAATCGTTTTTTTATACGGCTTACTATGAAGTTCTATCGAACCGCCCATTGATTCAGCGAGCCGCTTCGTGATCGTTAACCCCAATCCGCTGCCTTCATAATTTTTGTTGCGGGAATCCTCCAGTGTATACATGCGCTCAAAAACACGGTCTTGGTGCTGTTCTGGAATCCCCTTGCCACGATCCCACACATCAACGAACAAATGCGCATCATCACTGCGCAGGGCTATGCCCAGCACATGGCCATCAGCCCCATACTCTATCGCATTAGAGATGAGATTGTTCAGCATGCGATCCAGTGCGTCTTCATTCCCTCTCGCATAGAGAGAAGCTTCCGGAATCTGAATATCAACCTCGAACCCCCTCTTTGTAAGCCGCTCATAAAATTGGAGAATATTTTTGCGGCATAGCTCGCTCATATCGACTCGAGTCAGCTCGACATGCTTGTCCCCAGATTCTAGCTTCGCTAAATCAAAAAAGGTATGTATAAGCTCGATTACTTCTACCGTCTTGCCATGCACCCGTGTGAGCAGGCGATTCCGTTCTTCGTCACTGATGCGCTCACTGCTCAGATTCAGCGTCTCCAAGTAACCAAGTACAACGGTAAGCGGGGTCTTCAGATCATGAGAGATGTTCGATATCATCTTCCTCATCGCGATCTCCGTCTTCGCATAATTCGCCAGTGCCTTCTCATGATCGACCAGTAATTCATTTATTTGTTCAATGACCCCAATAATCTGCTTATCATCCGTGAACAGCAGGAGCTTCTCCGCAGATTGTGTTCGATGAATTTGTTCCAGCTTTTTTTGAATTTCTGTTAATTGCTGATTGCGTCTTGAATGATTCACATGCTGCGTGTAGACTACGATCAACAGGATTACCATACATATAGATAAAAGGCCCGTTATCATCATTGCTCAACCTTCCCACTTGTAGCCGATCCCCCACAAGGTCTTAATATGGGTAGGATTCGACGGATCGTCCTCTATCTTCTCCCGCAGCCGGCGAATGTGAACGTTAATGACATTTTCATCGCCATAGTATTCATCGTTCCATACAAATCCATATATTTGTGCTTTTGTGAACACACGATTCGGGTTGGTTACGAATAACTTTAAAATATCGAATTCTTTGGAAGTGAGTTTCATAGTTTCTTCTTGCTTCTGTACAAGATAATTATCAAGATCGATGAGCAGTTGACCTGCCTGAATGACGTTCTGTTCGGGCATTGGCTTCACCGTATCGATCTGAACATACTTCGTAGCGCGTCTAATTGCTGCCTTGATTCTCGCAGAGATCTCTATCATCGAGAAGGGCTTCGCGATATAATCATCTGCGCCGAAGCCAAGTCCGAGTGCCTTGTCTACATCGCTGTCCTTCGCGGACATAATGAGAATAGGGATTGCGCTCCGCTCTCGAACAAGCTTAATCATCTCAAATCCATCTAGCTTCGGCATCATCAGATCGACAATCATCATATCGTATGTGTCAGAGGTGAACTTGGCCATGCCTTCTTCACCATTGGTTGCGGTCACTACATAAAATCCTTCCCTACTCAAATAATCCGATACCATTTCTACAATAGAAGCGTCATCTTCTACGATCAACAGCTTATGCTGCATGCCAGACTCACACCTTTCTCAGACCTTCTCGTTCATTATAGAACAATTACTTAATTTTGGGTCAAATCCCATTGGAAAAGGTAAGTAATAAAAAAAGCTAAAAACCCCCATAAATAGGACCAATAGCGGATGGAACTGGAAAAGAGTCCGGACAGCATGCCCGACTCAGGTCTAGGATATAACCGAACTGAGGGCCATTTTCATGAATGAGGAGTTAGGATACGATATTAGTACCAGATAACAAGGAAACGATTGGCAGCTCAGCGCAATCGAATATATAGACGAAGACTCAACTACGGCGAAGGAGTGTTATGAACATGTTCGAACGGATGGAAGCACCGTCCACACCGGGCAGGGCGAAGGTGCTTGTACTATCAGGCTCGATAGGCCACGGCCATATGCAGACTGCACAAGCAATTAAAGAAACGGCTGAACGTTGGTACGGCACAGAAGCAGATGTACACGTTGTTGATTATATGGAGCAGGTATCTCCTCACTTGCACAGTGTCGGCACGTATTGCTTCGTACAATGGGTGAAGCTGTTCCCTAGCATGTACGGGTATTTGTTCAATATGACTCGCAAGGATCGTAAACTAGCACAGTTATTGAAGGGAGTCCGCTTCACAAGCTTGCGCCCGCTGATAAAGCTCGTAGAGCAGATGAAGCCAACTGTCATTGTCAGTACGTTCCCTGCTGCCAGTGCAGCAGTATCGAAGCTGAAGGAGCGCGGCATGATTGATTGCCCAGCTGTCACGGTCATTACTGACCATACAGATCACAGCTTCTGGCTGCATCCTTATACAGATTTATATTTAGCTGGCTCTGAAGATGCCAAGACGCAATTGATTGAGCAGGGTGTTCCTCAATCCCGCATTCAGGTGACGGGAATTCCGGTTCGTCCCGCCTTCTATGAATCGTATTCGAAGACAGAACTGCGCAAGAAGTATGAACTTGATTCCTCCAAGCTGACCGTTCTCCTGATGGGCGGTGGCTGCGGTTTGATGGATCCATCCATGTTGGATGTCATTGAGCAAGCTGGATGGGCACAGGATATGCAATTTATCATCATTTGCGGCAGCAACGATAAGCTTCGTTCACAATTGGAACGCTGGGCCGAATCCAGCCCGCTGCATGTTCGTATTGAAGGCTATGTGAAGCCTGTTCACGAATATATGGCGATGTCCGACCTAATGATTACGAAATCCGGCGGTGTTACTACCTCCGAGGCAGTTGTCCAACAGCTGCCACTGCTCGTCTATAAGCCGCTTCCTGGTCAAGAACAGGATAACATTCGCTACTTGCTGCGCAGCGGGGTTGCCTGCTGTGCGGAGGATGCAGAAGAATTGGTTGCGCAGTTGTCGATCTTCTCCCGACATCCAGAGACACTGCAATGGATGCGAGAGCGCGCGCAAGAAGAGGCTCCACGTTCCCCATTCCATGCGATGGATGCGATCGTGAATGCCCAGAGACACTCCTTATCGCGACGCCACACAATGGAGCAATGGCTGAACGAGACAATTGTGTAACTTGTTAATTTGCTTTGCAATTTATCTTCACCTACCGCATAGGGCTATTCACTTTATACAACGTATAAAGCAGAATAGCTCTTTTTTAGGGCCATGCACCTGGCATTTTGCTTTATACTGCACGATCACATATCATATGAGTAACCATCAGATTCTATCTTTCACGAAATTTGTTAGGAGTCATATAGAGACAGTGTAATAATATGATCTAGTAAAAAAGGAGGGAGTGTGATTTGATCGAATAAAAATAGACCTCACCGCTCTTGGAGGCCACTGAAAAAGTCCATCTCATGTTAAAGGTACAGCCCCTCAAGAAAATTGAGGAAGCTGTACCTTTTTTCGCTTATAATGAAAGCATCATGGAGAGCGGGTGAGCGAGATGATTCGTCAACAACAAACCTTGGTTCTGAGTCCTTATGCGGCATTGTATGACATCGTCGTGCCGAAGGACAACATGCTCCGTCAAATTAATGAACTGGTGGACTTCACCTTCATATACGAGGAATTGGAAGCAAAATATTGTTTGGATAATGGACGCAACGCCATCGACCCCATTCGCATGTTTAAATACTTACTGCTGAAAGCTATCTTTGAACTGTCTGACG